>NZ_CP050831.1:3082810-3391091 GCF_012113595.1 Bacteroides faecium | reverse complement strand
ATCTTATCGCAAACAGGCGTATTTCAAAATTCTTCCTCATTCCTTTGCAACTCTTAATATGATGTGTATATTTGCGAACAATAAACATCCACAAAAAATGAAAGACGAAGTAGATGGACGGCGGGAAATAGCCTCACGAAACACTGCCTGGGCTAATATTATTGCCCGCAAACTCACTCGATGGGGTATCACCCCCAATCAAATTTCCATGATGAGTGTATTTTTTGCTCTGATGGGTTGCGTTCTGCTTATCAGCACAGTTATCTATCCCGATTTTAATAAATATGTAGCCTATATTCTGTTTATTGTTTGTATGCAATCACGGTTGCTATGCAATTTGTTTGATGGAATGGTGGCTATCGAAGGGGGAAAGAAAAGTGCTAACGGCGACCTTTACAATGATATGCCCGACCGCTTTGCCGACGCCCTGTTCATCATTCCTGTGGGTTATGTCGCAGGTGGATTCGGGATAGAATTGGGATGGCTGGCTGCCCTGCTTGCCGTGATGACTGCTTATTTCCGTTGGATAGGAGCTTATAAAACACAACAGCATTTCTTTAACGGCCCGATGGCAAAGCAACACCGCATGGCGTTACTGACATTTGCCTTTGTAGTCGCCACTTGTACCCTGCATTGGGGATATGAACAAATGGTATGTCTGATTATTCTCATAGTTATGAATATCGGCCTTATCGCCACTCTTATATATCGACTATACCTCATGTCACACACATCAAATCATGAAATAAAATGAAAGAACTACTAGATAAAATCTTTCCGACGCTGAGCGATGAATTAATCATCGTCATCTCTCTCATTATCGGATTACTTGCCACAGCGAGCATCCTTCTTTTTCTTGTAAAGAAGCTATCTCCGAAAACTAACATCAGCGAACTCACCGCCCGCACCCGTTCCTGGTGGATTATGGCGGCAATGTTTATCGGTGCCGTATTTATCAGCTATGATATCTCTTATTTCTTCCTCGCCTTCCTCTCTTTTATAGCCTTCAGAGAACTTTATTCTGTATTGGGATTCAGAGAAGCAGACCGCGGGGCACTGTTTTGGGGAATACTGGCTATTCCTATCCAATATTATCTTGCCTATATAGCCTGGTATGGAGCATATATCATCTTCATTCCGGTAGTTATGTTCCTCGTACTCCCTTTCCGGCTCGTCCTGAAAGGAGAGACACATGGCATCACCAAGTCGATGGCACTATTGCAATGGATACTGATGCTTTCCGTATTCGGTATCAGCCATCTTGCCTATCTCCTCTCGCTTCCCGAACTGCCAGGCTTCAATGCGGGCGGACGCGGATTATTGCTATTCCTTGTATTCCTTACGGAAATCAATGACATCATGCAGTTCGTATGGGGAAAACTTTTCGGACGACATAAGATTCTGCCTAAAGTAAGTCCCAACAAGACATGGGAAGGTTTCCTGGGCGGTGTAATCAGCACTACCATTATCGGTTATTTTCTGGGCTTCCTCACTCCGCTTTCCGGTCCTAATGTAATCCTGGTAAGTGCACTCATTGCCATTGCCGGATTCTCGGGAGATGTGGTTATCTCCGCCATCAAGCGGGATAAAGGAATCAAGGACATGGGAAACAGTATCCCCGGACACGGCGGCGTATTCGACCGCATAGACTCTCTGTCCTATACCGCTCCCGTATTCTTTCATTTAGTGTATTACATTGCTTATTAGGCGGAAACGATGAAAAAGAGATTCATTCAATCTGCCGTTATGCAGATTATATATAAAGGTATTTGCCACTGGTTCCTGAAGTTAATCGTAGGAGTCCAGTTCACTGACTGCCGGTTTCTCAGAAAGGAAAAGCAATTTATTATTCTTGCCAACCACAACAGTCATCTGGATACCTTGAGCCTGTTATCTTCCCTGCCCGGCAATCTTTTGTGGAAGGTAAAGCCCGTAGCCGCAGAGGATTATTTCGGCAGAACCCGCTTTCAAGCTTCGATGAGCAATTATTTTATCAATACGCTTTTAATCAGAAGAAAAGGAGAGAAAGATTCGGAACACGACCCTATCCGCAAAATGCTTGAAGCCATTGACGCCGGATATTCACTCATCCTTTTCCCGGAAGGAACAAGAGGAAAACCGGAACAAATGGGAAAGATAAAATCCGGCATAGCCCGCATCCTTTCCCTGCGTCCTGAACTGAAATATGTCCCTGTATTTATGACGGGGATGGGGCGTTCCTTGCCCAAAGGAGAACTCTTACTGTTACCCTATAAAGCATCCATCCATTACGGCACGCCCGCATTAATAAAGAGTACGGATACGCAGGAGATTCTGAATCAGGTAACAGAGGACTTTGAAGAAATGAAAGAGAAATATCAGGTTATTATAGAAGAAGACGAAGAATAGATGCTGTTTTTCAAAAGAAACATATCGAAGCTATCGGACGAAGAGTTACTTATACATTATATTAAGTCCGGGGATACGGAGTATTTCGGTGAATTATACAACCGATATATCCCGTTATTGTATGGACTTTGCCTGAAATATCTGCAAGATGAAGACCGTGCGCAGGAAGCTGTGATGCAGTTGTTTGAAGACTTATTGCCGAAAATGGTCAATTATGAGATAAAGATCTTCAAGCCATGGCTCTACCGCGTAGGCAAGAATCATTGCTTGCAGCTTCTACGGAAAGAAAACAAGGAAATTCCGTTAGATTATAGCATTAATGTTATGGAATCCGACGAATTTCTGCATCTATTAAGTGAAGAGGAAAGTTCGGAAGAGCAATTGAAGGCATTGCATCACTGCCTCGAAAAGTTGCCCGAAGAACAACGGCTCAGCATTACGCGTTTCTTTCTGGAAGAGATGTCCTATGCAGACGTTGCCGAGCAGACCGGATTTACTCTGAACAATGTGAAAAGCTACATCCAAAACGGAAAGCGAAACTTAAAAAATTGCATTAAGAAACAGACCCTATGACACTATTGGACTACATACGAGGACTCCGCAAAGGAAAAGAGGCACACCGGCTGGAAAAAGAGTCGATGAAAGACCCTTTTCTGGCTGATGCTATGGATGGATACAGCCAGGTGGAAGGGAATCACGAAGAACAGATAGAGAAACTGCGGATGCAGGTTTCAGCTCATACAGCAAGGCATACGGACTCTTCAAAGAAAAAGAATTCGTATGCCATCACTTGGAGCATTGCTGCTTGCCTGGTGATTGGAATCGGTATCAGCACTTATTTCCTGTTCCTTAAAAAGAGTATGGCAGATGATGTGTTTATTGCTAAAGAAGATATTCCTTCGGCAGTGTTCGAGCCTGTCACCCCGAAAGAGGAGACTTCCTCTCTGGCTGAAGCGAAGATGAAGCAAGATTCTACTCATGAAGTTATCGTAAAGCAAGCAGATAAAAAGAATATAGTAGCCAAAAGCAAAACGACTCCTAAACCGCAAAGTGCACCGGTAGCAGCAACACCGGTTATAGAAGAAGCTACCGGAGAGGAAACTGCCGGACAAGCGATAATGCTGGAAGAAACAATAGTAGCGGATACAGATACTTCTCGCTCCAAGGTTCATCAGATAAAAGTGGCAAAAGCAGCCATTCCTAACCGGAATCTGATTAAGGGCAAAGTGACGGATGAAAAGGGACAACCAATCATTGGAGCCAGTGTAGCATATACCGGAACGAATACAGGTACAATCACAGACCTCAACGGTGAGTTTGCATTGAAGAAAGAAGAAGGCAACAAAGAACTGACAGCACAGTTTATCGGTTACGAACCGGTGGAAATACCGGTAGATACCAGCCGGACAATGTTGATTGCCATGAATGAGGATAAGCAAACGCTTGACGAAGTGGTGGTAGTGGGAACAAAAGATAAATACCAGACTCCGCAGCCGGTAATAGGCAAACGTAAATATAAGAAGTATTTGGAAGAAAATCTTATTCGCCCGAATGATGAAAAGTGTAAGGATGTGAAAGGCGAGGTAGTTCTTGCTTTCTTTGTTGACAAAGAAGGAAAGCCACAGAATATCACTGTCGTTCATGGTTTATGCGAATCTGCCGATAAGGAAGCAATCCGGCTTGTCAAAGAAGGTCCGAAGTGGACGTTCGGAAACCTTCCGACAAGGGTAACGGTACAGTTCTGATTTCCTATATCAGTTCATAACTCGCCATTTGTATCGGCATATCCAGATTATGAAGAACTTTCTCCAACAGGATACCTTCGCGGTTGTCATATTCATAACCGAAAGTGGCGCGGATACCTTGCAGGATAAACTGCGTAGCACGGTCTAATGCCATCGGAAGGCTGTCCCCCTGCATCAATGAACCGGTAATCACGCTGGTAAAGGTATCTCCCGTTCCGGGATAATGGGCGGGCAGATAAGGGCAGGTCACTTTCCAATAGCGGTTTCCCTGGCGGTTGTATGCATAAACGGAAGTTTTATGTGGTTCATCATGTACGGGGACACTGGTAATGATAACGACTTCCGGACCCTTATCGGATAAAAGCCGGAGATATTCTTTCAATTCCTCATCCGTATTATCTGCCTTATAAGGTCTGTCCAGCAAATAGAACAGCTCCGTCAGATTAGGAGTAATCACATCTGCCTTAGTTATCAGGTGACGCATTTCTTTTACCATCTCCATATCAAAGTTGGTATACAGGCGGCCATTATCCCCCAATACCGGGTCGGCTACTACCAGGCTATCCGGCTGGCGGAAGTCTTTGATAAAATCGGAAACAATCTGTATCTGCTTCGGAGAACCGAGGTATCCGGTATAAATGGCATCGAATTGTACTTCCAGCTTCTTCCATCCAGCTATAATCTTCGGCATTTCATCAGTGAGGTCTAAAAAGGAAAAGCCGGGATATTGTGTATGATTGGACAACACTGCCGTAGGAAGCGGACAAACCTGAAAGCCCATTGATGAAAGAATAGGAATAACGACAGTCAGAGATACGCGCCCCATCCCCGAAAGGTCATGGACAGCAGCTATTTTCTTTACTTTATTGGCATACATATTATTTATATTTAAACAGTTTATTCTTCTGAATCAATGAGCTAAAACAGAGGCTCTATTTACACCAAACGGAGCCTCTATTTGTGGTAAACAGAGGCTCCGTTTTATTGTAACAGAGCCTCTGTTTTGTTTGTGCTAACAAAAATAAAGCTCCATTGTTTTAAAACCAAATTTATTTTAGAATAATAAACAGGATACTACATTAATATTACTAATACATCCCGCGCACCATGCGCTCCCATCACCAATGCCTGCTCGATGTCGGCTGTCTTGGAAGGACCGGAGATGAACGTACCGAACTTATATTCCTGTCCGTCCAGTTCACGGTAAGCATCATACATGGTATTCACTATTTTATTCCGGTCGAGCAGGATAACCAACTTCTCCGAAATAAAATAAATAGCTTTATACTTCACTGTCTGCGGAATCCAGATGGCTCCGTTCTCGGCTACGCCGATTTCCCCTTTCACCACTGCCACGTCCGTACCGTCCAATTCTTTCGGGTCGTCCAGGTTATCGGGATTGAAAGTAGCGCAAGAGATGTCCGGCAATACGGAAGCAATGCGCATAGCATCGGGATATGTCCTGCGTATCACGGCATTCACATCTTCCCCTTCGCCTAGTATGACCGCTGTGCCGCCAACCGCACGGCTGATAGCACAAAACTGTTCTATCTTATCCGGATATGACAATCGTTTCATATCCGCTATATCCGGTTTATCATAACGTACTTGCGTATTCTTGCGAATACTGGCTAATATTTCTTCTCTACTGCTCATTTGGATTCCTCCTTTCCCTGTACCTTGTTTTTCTTCCACATTTCATTGAATGACTCTTTTGCAAATTCCGGCAGTTCGCGCCCTTTGCCCCAATCATCGAAATCATTGTATTTCATAAAACGGGGCAGGCTGTTTATCACCGGGGCTGCCCACAAAGCAGCGTTGAACAACGCCGGACGTTCCATCAGGAACTTCATACCGCCGGACATTATCTTCTTTCCTGTATTTGCCTTTCCAAGCCCGTCCAAATCCTGACGCCATTTATAAATCTGTTCGGCCAAATCGACTTTCACCGGACAGACGTCGGAACAGGACATACACAATGAACAGGCAGAAAGATTATCATAATACTTCTCCGGATTATGCGCCATTCCCAAATTGATTCCGATAGGACCGGGAATGAAATAAGTATAAGAGTATCCGCCACTCCGGCGATATACAGGACAGGTATTCATGCAGGCACCACAGCGGATGCAGTTCAGTGTCTTGATATGGTCGGGCTTGGAAAGCAAAGAACTCCGCCCATTGTCTACAATGATGATATGGTATTCGCCACCTTCACGCGGACGACGGTAATGAGAAGTATATGTCGTCACCGGCTGTCCGGTAGCCGAACGCGCCAACAACCGGGTAAACACGCCCAGCGCATCCAAATCCGGTACAATCTTTTCCATACCGAAAGCGGCAATATTCAGTTTCGGATACGAAGTGCCCATATCGGCATTGCCTTCATTCGTACAGACAACGATGTCTCCGGTAGAAGCCACGGCGAAATTGGCTCCTGTCATGGCAGCTTCGGCATTGAGGAAGAGATGGCGCAGATTCTTGCGGGCAGCATGAGTCAGGTATGTCGGGTCAAAGTTTCCTTTTTCCGTTCCCATTTCTTTCTCAAAAAGTTCTCCTACCTGCTCCCGCTTGATGTGGATGGCAGGCAGAACGATATGGCTGGGCTCGAGATGCATCAATTGCAGGATACGTTCGCCCAAATCGGACTCCACGACGTCAATGCCACGCTCCATCAGGAAAGGATTCAGTCCACATTCTTCGGCAAGCATCGACTTGCTTTTGATGAAATGGTGCACGTTATGTTCGTTCAGTATCTCGTAGACGATGGCACAGTATTCATCGGCATCCTTTGCCCAATGAACGATGGCACCGTTGGCAGTAGCATTCTTCTCGAATTCCAGCAAGAGTTCTTCGAGGTGGCTGTTGGAATACAGTTTCAGTTCACAAGCCTTGTTGCGCAACTCTTCCCATTCGGGAACTTCCTTACTCATCTTATCCCTTTTGGCACGGACCATCCAAAGGGTTTCGTTATGCCATGCTGCCATCTTGCTGTCCTGCAAGAACTTTTCGGCAGCTTTTGAATGTTTGGTACTCATGATTGCGACGCTAGAATTTCTACAATATGGATAATCTGAATAGGCAGGTGCTCCCGTTTGATGACTCCTTGCATATGCATCAGGCAAGAACTGTCCGCTCCGACAATGTATTCGGCTCCGGTAGCCATGTGGTCTTTTACCTTATCCCGCCCCATGCAGACGGATACTGCTTGTTCTTCCACGGCAAACATACCGCCGAAGCCACAGCATTCGTCAATATGGCTGGGCTCGAATACCTCGATGCCTTCGACCAGGTCGAGCAAATCACGCAATTTATTATAATAAGGAATATTTAACTCTGTGGGAGCCGAAATAAACAGTTCGCGCACTCCATGACAGCTATTGTGAATACTGACCTTATGAGGAAAGCGAGCAGGGATTTTCGAAGGTTTCAGCACATCGTGAATAAAGTCACATATGTCATAAATCTTTCCCGCGCTCTGGCAGACATGACCTTCTTTCTCAAGGATGCCGGGATGGTTCTCTTTCACAAAAGCCACACAACTGGCGGAAGGACCGACAATGTAATCGTACTTTTGGAACAAATCGTCAAAACGGAGTGCTAACTTCACCGATTCGTCTTCAAAACCGGCATTTGCCATCGGTTGTCCGCAACAGGTCTGGTCTAACGGATAATCGACGTCTACTCCCAAACTTTTCAATAGTTTATACGATGCCACTCCCACATTGGGATAGATAGCATTGATATAACAAGGAATAAACAAACCTACTTTCATAACTATATTATGTAATAATTTAAGCTTCTTCCGCTACATCCGTCTATCAGTCTAGCGGATGTCGATTAATTTGTGTGTTTGCAGGCTGAGTCTCCATTTGGGATGTCGCATTACACAGTCCACTGTAGAAGCAGTGTTATTACAAGAACAAGGCTGAAGGAAAAAATGTTCGGCAGGAAGTAGTTCATAAATACTTATATTTTGTCCTTCATAGACTACTTTCACTTCATCCATCCGGTCAAGAGCCAGTTTCACGCCTTGTTTGGGCGAGCAGGTCACCCAGTCGATAGCTTCGGGCAAGGGGCGTGTACCGTTCGTTTCGATACAAACATATTTACCTGCCCGGTGCAGGCGGTCGATAAATTCGTCGTCTATCCACAAAGAGGGTTCACCACCCGTCAAGATGACGGTAACGGCAGGATATTTTTCTACTTCGGAGATAATTTCGTCGTCAGTCATCATTGTTCCTTCTTCGTGTTGTGTATCGCAAAAATCACATTTCAGGTTGCAGCCGGAAAAACGGACAAAGATAGCCGGGGTTCCGGTGTGGTATCCCTCGCCCTGCAAACTGTAAAAGATTTCATTAATCTTTCTCATCGTCGTATGTATTTTGTTTGCTACTCTTTCTCTTCTCCTGTTGTAGAGTCTTTCTCGTAGATGACAATGTTTCCTTCCGACTCCTGCACCTCTACTTTATAACATTGGGGAATCTGTTTACAAACCCATCGGGCGATATTCTCGGCGGTGGGATTAAAGGGAAGTACTTCGTTCAGATTCTGATGGTCGAGTTTCTCCATGACCACTTCTTTGATGCGGGTAAAATCGACCACCATTCCTTCGGAATTGAGTCGCGTGGAACGACAATAAACGGTGATAATCCAGTTGTGACCGTGTAGACTGGCGCATTTACTGCGATACGGGAGTACCAGCTTATGGGAAGCTGAAATCTCCATGCGTTTGATTACTGTAAACATTGCTGTATGTATTTTAATAGTTACACGCATCTAATGTCACCTCGATGCAACGGCAAAGGTAATACAAAATTGAGTTTTCATTCAGCAATGACAGTTATTTTTTCCTATTTTCGTACTATCTTTGCCGCATGAAAACTCTGTATATTGTTTTAGGAAGCATTTCCCTGGCACTCGGTATTCTCGGCATCTTTCTGCCGTTATTGCCCACTACCCCCTTTCTGCTACTCACGGCCGCCCTTTACTTCAAGGGTTCGCCCCGATTATATAACTGGTTGTTGAACCATCCGCATTTCGGCCCTTATATCCGTAACTTCCGCGAGAATAAAGCAATTCCACTACGAGCCAAGATTATCTCACTTGTACTGATGTGGGGGACAATGCTGTATTGCATATTCTTCCTGATTCCTTTTATATGGGTAAAGATTCTCCTGGGATTGATAGCCGCAGGAGTCACTTATCATATTCTTTCTTTCAAGACATTGAGGTAGTCGGAAAGTCCCTGACGGGCATCTGCAAGTTTATCTTCCCAATGTTTCACGGAATTCTGGCCGATAATGTCAGTGACGTATTTCACGGAGATAAACGGAATTTCTTTCGAGCGACAGACGAATGCCTGCGCATAAGCTTCCATATCCACCACGTCTCCGGTGACATGAGTCAGTTCGGTCAAAAAACCATCGCCTGTATTACAGATTCCATTCTCCGTCCAGTGTTCGCAATATCCTTTTGCTTCAAGCAAAGCCGTAGAGTCGATTTCACATTCCATTCCCAATCCTGCGAGCTTCTGCATATCACGGTCTACAAACTTCCGGCAGACGAAGATATCTCCTACCTGATGGTTGACTGTTCCCGCACTTCCGATATTTAAAACCAAGTCGGGTTGTACCTGACGAATCGCTTCTGCCAAATGAAAAGCGGATTTTACTTTGCCTATTCCTGTGCGGATATAGTACGGTTCTACATCAGGCCACTTTATCTCTACAAATTCGCCTTGGACGGCGTAGGTTACTAATATTTTCAACATAGGTTTCCTTCATTTTATTGAAATGCAAAGATATATCTTTTCCTGAGCATTACTGGTTTTACAAAGTAATTATTGCCACAGAACTCCCCTCTTTCTCTCGTCCAACCCGCTATTTTGCGCTAAAATACACATTTTATCCCGAAAAGTTTTTGTAATATCAGAGTTAATCGTATTTTTGTGTACAATTTTGGTGTAGTAATGACAGAAGAAGAAAAAAAGTTATTGAATACCTTTGAGACGCAGCTACGGCATTTAATCTATCTGCACGATGAGTTAAAGCGTGAAAATGCGGAGCTGAAGAAACTTCTCGATATTGAAAAATTAAAGAATGAGAAGGTACAGGCGCAATACGATGAATTGGAAGTCAGCTACACAAACCTAAAAACAGCTACGGCAATCAGCCTTAACGGCAGCGACGTAAAAGAGACGAAGCTGCGATTGTCTAAATTAGTGCGTGAAGTCGATAAATGCATCGCTTTGTTGAATGAATAAGAAGAAGATGTATGAACGATAAAATAAAGATAAACCTGCAGATAGCAGACTCAAACTACCCGTTAACCATCAACCGTGAGGAAGAAGAAATGGTGCGGGAAGCCGCCAAGCAGGTAAATATCAGGCTTAATAAGTACCGGGAAGTTTACAAGAACCTCGAACCGGAAAAGATTATTGCCATGGTAGCCTATCAGTTCTCGTTAGAGAGACTGCAATTATTGCAACGTAATGATACCAGCCCCTATACGGAGAAGGTAAAAGAGCTAAATGAATTGCTGGAAGATTATTTCAAAGAGGAATAAACCAGACCGGCTATTCGCTGATAAGAGAAAAACAACCACGCACTGCACAATATCCAAGCAAGAACCTGCTTAGATATTTGGCGGTGCGTTTTTATTTATATATTAAATTAAATGTAGAATGATAGCAATAATAGCAACAGCAATTGCTTGCTTCATCGTAGGTGGAGTCTTTTCATACATACTATTCCGGTATGCTCTGAAATCCAGATACGAGAATGTCCTGAAAGAAGCAGAGACGGAAGCGGAAGTAATTAAGAAAAACAAGCTGCTGGAAGTGAAGGAGAAGTTCCTGAACAAAAAGGCAGACCTTGAAAAGGAGGTAGCCCTGAGGAATCAGAAGATTCAGCAGGCGGAAAACAAACTGAAACAACGCGAAATGGTGCTCGGACAGCGCCAGGAAGAAATCCAGCGCAAGAAGATGGAAGCCGAAGCTGTCAAAGAGAACCTGGAAGCGCAGTTGGTGATTGTCGACAAGAAGAAAGAAGAACTGGATAAACTGCAACAACAGGAAATTGACAAGTTGGAAGCAATCTCCGGTTTGTCTGCCGAAGAAGCGAAAGAACGTTTGGTGGAATCACTGAAAGAGGAAGCTAAAACGCAGGCTCAGTCATTCATCAACGACATCATGGATGATGCCAAGCTGACTGCCAACAAGGAAGCAAAACGTATTGTCGTTCAGTCTATCCAAAGGGTAGCTACGGAAACTGCCATCGAGAACTCTGTTACAGTATTCCATATCGAATCTGACGAAATCAAAGGACGCATTATCGGACGCGAAGGACGTAATATCCGTGCACTGGAAGCAGCCACAGGTGTTGAAATCGTTGTAGACGATACTCCTGAAGCTATCGTGCTTTCAGCTTTCGACCCGGTTCGCCGTGAAATTGCACGCCTGGCCCTGCATCAACTTGTTACTGACGGACGTATTCATCCGGCACGTATCGAGGAAGTAGTAGCTAAAGTACGCAAACAGGTGGAAGAAGAAATCATCGAAACCGGTAAACGTACTACAATTGACCTCGGTATCCACGGTTTGCATCCTGAATTGATTCGTATTATCGGTAAGATGAAATATCGTTCTTCTTATGGCCAGAACTTGTTGCAGCATGCGCGTGAAACAGCCAACCTTTGTGCTGTGATGGCATCGGAATTGGGACTGAATCCGAAGAAAGCAAAACGTGCAGGTTTGCTGCATGATATAGGTAAAGTGCCTGATGAAGAACCGGAATTGCCACACGCATTGCTGGGTATGAAGCTTGCAGAAAAATATAAGGAAAAACCGGATATCTGCAACGCTATCGGTGCTCACCATGATGAAACGGAAATGACCAGTTTGCTGGCTCCTATCGTGCAGGTATGTGACGCTATTTCAGGTGCACGTCCGGGCGCACGCCGCGAAATCGTTGAGGCTTATATCAAGCGTTTGAACGATCTCGAACAATTGGCTATGGCTTATCCGGGTGTAACAAAGACATATGCAATCCAGGCAGGACGCGAACTTCGCGTAATCGTTGGTGCAGATAAGATTGATGATAAGCAGACTGAAAACCTGTCGGGCGAAATCGCTAAGAAGATTCAGGATGAAATGACTTATCCGGGACAGGTGAAGATTACCGTTATCCGTGAAACACGTGCGGTCAGCTTCGCTAAGTAAGACCAAAGACTTAAAAAAGAAATCAAAGATAGAAGGGCGAAGCGATTCGCCCTTTTTTAATAAATGAGTATTCCTTTTTAATAACAGCAAACACTTTTCATTTCTTTCCTTTTTATTCATCAACTTATGAAAAAATACCAATTCGAAGTTTGTGCCAACTCAGTAGAAAGTTGCCTCGCTGCACAAGCAGGTGGAGCCAACCGTGTAGAATTATGTGCGGGTATTCCCGAAGGTGGAACAACACCTTCTTACGGAGAAATTTCTATGGCTCGTGAAATACTGGATACAACCCGGTTGCACGTCATTATCCGTCCTAGAGGTGGAGATTTTCTCTACTCGCCTATCGAAGTAAAGACAATGCTGAAAGATATAGAGATAGCCCGGAAACTCGGAGTTGACGGAGTTGTTTTTGGATGCCTGACTGCTAATGGAGAGATTGATTACGCCGTCATGCAAGAGTTAATGCTAGCCTCACAAGGCTTGTCTGTCACCTTTCATAGGGCTTTCGATGTTTGCTGCAACCCCAAGGAAGCACTGGAACAAATTATTGAACTTGGTTGCAACCGGATTCTGACTTCCGGTCAGCAGGCTACTGCCGAACAAGGTATTCCCTTACTCAAAGAGCTGCAGGAGCAAGCAGCAGGAAGAATTATCCTACTTGCCGGATGCGGTGTGAACGAAAAGAATATTGCCCGAATCGCCCAGGAAACAGGGATACAGGAGTTCCATTTCTCTGCCCGCGAAAGTATTAAAAGTGAGATGGAGTACAAGAATGAATCAGTATCCATGGGCGGCACTGTACATATCGACGAATATGAACGAAATGTAACGACCGCCCGGAGAGTTATGGATACGATTCAAGCTATATCTTTATAATTCAATCTATATTTTATAAATAAGGTATGACTGTGATATAGATGCCTGTAATAATAGCCGAAGTAATTACGCCCGAGATATTGGCTCCCAAGGCATCCCCCAAAACAAATGAGTCCGGATTGTCTTTGCTGACAATCTTTTGGGCTACTTTGGCGGTAGTAGGCACACAGCTTACGGCGGCAATGCCAATCACCGGGTTATAATTCCCCCGTTTGATAAAATACATGATATAACCGCCCAAGATTCCACCGATACCGGAAAGCAGCAAGGCTACGACACCCAAAACTAATAATTTAAGAATCTTCGGGTCGAGCAGTAGATGTGCGTCACAAAGCACACCTAATAATAGTCCCAACATAAAGGTAGAACCGTAAAGCAACGGCCCGCTTACAAAGTCATAAATATGCTTCATACCGGATTCGCGAACGGCAACTCCTAGAAATAAAGAGAAGAATAAAGGAGAAGCAACCGGGAACAAGAAACAGAGAACTGCACAAAGAACAGCGGAGAAAGCCAGTTTCACTTTAGCGTCATAGTTTTTCGGTGCTTTCTTCGTCACCATTTTGATAGACCGGAAGCGTTTGGGAACCAGAAGTTTCACCAGATAAGGGTAGCCACCGTATGTCAGTCCCAAATAAAGATAGGCTACCACTGTGATAGGAACAAACAGATGTTTTGCCAAAGCCAATGAAGTGAACAATACCATCGGGCCATCGGCGCCACCTACCATGGCAACAGAGGCACTTTCTTTCAAAGTCAATCCGAGAGCGGCGGCAATAGGCACTGTTAGGAAAGTTCCCAACTCTGCACATAGGGCAAGAAAGATACTTGCAAATGGTTTCTGAAGCAGGAAGCCGACATCCAGCAGTGTCCCGATACCCATAAAGACAAAACAGGCTATCAGCCCGTTACTGAACGTAAGTGTGTAGACAGGTTGCAGAAAGTCTATCTGCATCGTATTCATCAATGCGTCGGTATCCGAAAGCATCGGGTCGAGAAAAAGGTTACCCAATGTGCCGTCGGGCATAATCAGTGTTCCACAGTTGATGGCTACCATCCCCAGTCCCATCGGAATCATAACCATAGGTTCGAGTACGCCTTTCCAACCCAGATAAATAAGTAACAAACCAAGAAGTACCAAAAAGATTCTGGCAGAAGCAAGAAACCAGCCGCTTGCCATCATTGTACCAATGCCTTGAAATAAAGTCGCGAAATCTATATTTTCCATAATGAGTGTCTTTTTTATTATTTGTCAGTGGCTGACTTCTTTGAGTTTTTCTTGTTGATATGCGCCCGTTCTTCTTCCTTAAGAAAGAACTCCCGGGTATCTCGGGGATAATAATAATCCAGCAGGGTTTCGTCCGAAGCTCCGGGGCTTACGCCATGATAATAACCTGCATAACCGGTAAAATTACGGTTGATGCCACGGCTGAAGTCTTCACGGTAATCTCCCATAACTTCTTCCGCTTCAAGCGGTATCTGCCTGACGAGCCTTTCCACTTTCTGACGATGCTGCCGCCAGCGATGCAGACGAAGTAACTCCAACCGATGGGAACTATAAAAATCAAATGAATCGGCAGCATAAGCTATTAACTTAATAACTGCCGCAACGAAAAAGCCTATGAGAAAGGTCAACCCCATCATAGCCAACGTAGATAGTAATAAATGAATCATAGTAGTATAAAAAAACAGATTGTATAATCATTCATGCACACATACGACATGCCCGGAAATTTATATCATTCGGACCTGTTAAACATATTTGTGCAAATTCTCAGGAATACTCAGAAAGAAAGAATGGCTAAATCAAGATATGTGCCAAGGTATAAATGTAGTACCTATTAGAATATTTCAGATAATTAGTGTCGGAAAGAAGAATCTTCCTTTTGTCTTCGGGCAAACGGAAAGAGCGTAAACTTAACAATTGGACAATGACGGGAATATCATTAAACTTCAATGTCCGCACAGGAGTGATGTTTCGTGGAAGCGAAAAGGTAGTCAGGATTCCTAAAGAATGGCTTTCTTCGGGGGTTGAAGCGAGTGTTGTAGTAGCTGAAATATCACTATCCACAGAGATTACGGCCGTTTCCCGAAATCCCTGAGCATCTTCCTTATGGGTCGACAGACTACCCCCAATAAGTAAAAATGCAAGTGACAGTATGCACAAAAGATACTTCATCATAACTCTCCTACAAACGTAACAATTAATTCGCATAAAAGTGCGCTCTATATAGAGAATTAACGATTATTGCATACTGTCACACGATATTACTACCTGCTACTTCTTCTTTATCTATGCTTTCTACAATCCATGAACGGTTTTCATTAATTGTTCACCCAAGCCGATGGTATATCCTTGAGAAACAAAGACTACACGGTTGAATGTATCGGCGATAATAAACATGGGAAGAATATTCTGATTGGAGAGATTCATAGATTTAGCGATTTGTTGCTGAATACTATTATCCATATCTATACCATAAGTAATGGTAGATGGTAATCCTTGAAACTCAGCGGCATGGAACTTCTTATATTGTTCTTCGGATGGAAAAAGAAAAACTATTTTCCTGCCCCATTTCTCAAAATCACTACCCAAGGCAGCTATATCTCTTAGTGCATGATTAGTAGGTTCCTGCCCTACTCCCAACACACCAACAACAAAATAGCCTCTTCCACAAGTTTGAAGAAGGCTCTGTGCTGTAGATAAGCTATCGTTCGACACAGGAATATACAGTGATTCCGAATTGAAATTTCCAATCACCTGTACCTGTTCGTCACTTTCTCTCATCACCAAATCAACGGTTGTTGTCTTGCCCGGCTCTATAGTGAAGAAAGTTACTTTGGAGAGTACGGCACCGCTTGCCATACGCGTTCCGGTGACCAGCATATAATAACCGGTATCCAGTTGAGTGCCATTCTTCAACAGATTTGACCATGTAGTACCTGCACCCATATCGGCATCCCCTTCGTCATAGTTCAACAATTGGAATACACCGTCCTTGAATTTGGAAAGAGTAAAGTGGGAATAATACTTCGGATCGGGTAATGAACGGATTGGTTTGTAAGTGGCACGCAACAGTCCGGTAGCAGCCTGCGCCGGCGTACTTTCCGCAAAATCCACATCTATAGTATGTCCTTCTTTATTCATATACTGTACTTTTCCCGTCACCTTATCTATTTGAGCAGGTATGCCGAAAGTACGAGCCATTGCCACAAAGAAAATATCACGTGACTTTTCATCTGCAACACGAGCTTTCCATACTCCTACCGGAGAAATAGGGATACGCTGGGAGTTCAACTCATTATTAATCTTAATCTCTTTCTTACACCATTCAACCAAACGGGATGGCTCTTCTACAAAAGATTCTACCTCTTTTTGTGGAAAGGCACTATTGAAAAAACAGCGGTAAGCGGTCAACATTTCATTTTCTACACGCGGATTGACCAATTCCGCACTAGCCTGTACTCCCAACTTCTGAAAATCAGGAGTCTCAATTAAATAATCCATCAAGTCAATCAGTTGTACATCCCGCCAGTCTTTGGCAGAAAGTTGTTGCAGCAATGCCAAAGCGAACTCTTCTTTCTTATCCACAGTAGCCAGTTCCATAAAAGCAAGCAATGTCCTATAGTTTCCCCGGGAAGCAACCAGCATCTTTACCATTTTCTCTTTATCTTCATTGCTTAGGTTGAATTTGGCAAGTGCATTTTTCGCACGCTCTTCAGTCATCATAGTTGCTACATAAGCATTGCGAATAGAATCTTCCTTGGCCAGTCGTAAATCATTCTCTTTACGTTGTTCCGGGGTTACTTCCGGCAGGTTCACTCCTTCCGCGGGTGGAACAATATCCAAATCGAGTGCATATGATTCCCCCTCTTTCTTATCCAAAGCGAGAACCAACTTGTCATCTTTGCCAAAAGACAGTTTAGCATAACCGAATTTACCATCTTTGGAACCCCATACCAACATATCCCCCTTTCCGGCTGTCAACGAAACCTGACCGTCCGCACCGGTATATTTAGTGGCAACCGTATAAAACTCGGCATAATTATAAACTTTGAAATCCACTTTCGCACCAGTGACAGGCTGACCGTCAGCATCAGTCACCATAACCACCGCCTTTCCCGTAGGAGCATAATTATCTATCACATTAATCTCGGTATAATTCGGAGTCTCAAGCATAATCTCTTCCGGCCCGTTATAACGACCGAAAACCTTTGTATGCATCAACATTCCACGGCTTGCAGGCGCATTGAACCAACCGAGGTTCAGCACCGGTTCGGGTTCACAAGCACCAAAGAAATACCACTTGCCATCTGCCCAGGCTTCTACCCAGGCATGGTTATCATCCGTATGTGCCCAACGGGGAGTATATACCTGACGGGCAGGAATCCCGACGGAACGTAAGGCAGCAACAGTGAAAGTAGACTCTTCTCCGCAACGTCCATAGGCCGTTTTCACCGAAGCCAGCGGCGAACTGGTACGGGCATCACTCGGACGATATACCACTTTCTCATGGCACCAGTGATTTACCTCTAAAATCGCATCCTTCATCGAAAGCCCTTTCACGCGTTCCTTCAGTTCTCCATAAAATACTTCCCGGGATTCATCCAGATTCTCATTATTCACACGGACAGGCAGTACAAAATGCCGGAACAATTCATCGGTAACAGTCTTTCCCCAAGGCATTTCACGACGGGCCTGCTCAGAAAGGCGAATATTTCCCAGGTAGTATTCACCGGGATAATCTGCAATATCCCCTATCGGCATATATGCATACAGAAACATCAGCGCTTCGCGTTCGGAGAGACTCAAACTATCTCCCGAAAGGATGGCAAACAGATTCCCATCGGGAAGAGCCTGTTGTTTCTGCTCAAAATCCTGAAGTACCTGATTACGATAAGCTTCTTCTTTCAAAAAATGAGATTCACTGCATGAAAATAATAGTACAGAGAAAAACGGGACAAGCAAAAGACGGACGAGTGTTTTCATATTTATGTGTTAATTAAATAAACGATAGTCAAATAAATATGCATACTAAAGTACACATTCACAAAATTACAAGTTTTTTTTCTGAAAGACGGCACAAGTAGCTGTAAATGTTTGTAATAGGTTTGTAACATCTACTGTGTTCGAACCTCTCTTAAAAAGAAAAATCAAAATAAAAAGAAGATTTCTATGTTTTACAGCATATAATTCAAAAACATTTTGTACCTTTGCAGTGTTAATAAAGAAAACAAGATGTAAAACCGCTCTTCAAAACGTGGAGGGCAAAAAAAGAGGAAACAAATTATGAAAAAGAATGCAAATGAAAAAATTATGATGTTACAGTACCGTATTAAACGCTATCAAGCAATGGGAAATGGTGCAATGTGCCAAACCTTGAACGGTAAACTTCAAAAACTGCTGTCACAGCAGGTTGCCATGTAAATAAACACACTAATTATATTAAATTGAGCGAGGAACTTTCGAGTATCCTCGCTTTTTTTATACTTTTGTAGCTGAATAGATAATAAAACACATATATCATGAAGAAATTATTAATGTCGGTTGCGTTGCTTCTCTTAGCTGCAACCTCTTTTGCACAAACACCCGGTTATGAATTCACAACCGTTGTATCCCACAAAGCGACTCCCGTCAAGGACCAGGGTTCCACAGGTACTTGCTGGTGCTTTGCCACCACTTCTTTCATGGAGTCCGAACTACTTCGTATGGGCAAAGGAGAATACGATCTCTCGGAAATGTACATCGTCCGTCAGAAGTATATGAATCAGATGGAAGATAACTATCTCCGTCGCGGAAAGGGAAATATCGGAGAAGGCAGCCTGGCGCATACATTCACAAATGCCTACAAGCAAGTAGGTATCGTTCCCGAAGAAGCATATTCCGGTTTGCTCAATGATAGCAAAGACCATAATCACGGAGCACTGACACGCTATTTCAAAGCTTTGGTGGATGCCAATATCGCTTCCAAGAAGCGTACGCCTGAATATAATGCTCTTATCAATAATCTGTTTGACACATACCTGGGCAAGCTTCCCGAGAAGTTTACTTATAAAGGAAAGGAATATACTCCCCAATCTTTCACAGAAAGCCTGGGGCTGGATATGAATAACTACATCGAGTTGACCAGCTTCACCCATAAGCCTTATTACGAAACTTTCTCACCCGAAGTTCCCGACAACTGGGAAAACCAGCCGATGTATAATCTTCCTTTGGACGAGTTGATTGGTGCTATCGACCACGCACTGAACAGTGGATATACCGTATGTTGGGACGGTGATGTCAGCGAACAGGGTTTCTCTTATAAGAACGGAATTGCCATCAACCCGCAGGTGGAAGATGTAAAAGACTACTCTACTACCGACCGTGCCCGTTTCGAAGCAATGCCGAAGTATCAGCGTATGGAAGAAGTATTCAAGTTTGAACATCCTTATCCTGAAATCAACGTGACACCGGAAATCCGCCAGGAAGGTTATGAGAAGTTTGTGACAACCGACGACCACCTGATGCATATCACGGGCATCGTAAAAGATCAGAACGGAACCAAATATTATATTACCAAGAATTCCTGGGGAGCGGAAGGAAATAAATTCGGCGGTTATCAGAATATGTCCGAAAGCTATGTACGTGCCAAAACAATCAGCGTCATGGTACACAAAGACTCTCTCCCGAAAGAGCTGAAAAAGAAACTCGGGATTAACTAAAAGAGAAGATAGAAAAGAGATAGGGCGACAAAGTATCACTACTTGATCGCCCTATATTTTTTATTAACTTATTATTTTAAACCCCTTTTCTTTTATTTCTTTTTCAATGTCACATCACTGATTTCTACAACACCGCCTTTATTCAGCGAAAGGATGGCTACATAGCAATCCTTCAGGATAGCAGCGTCATCGTCCGTATCAGATACTTCCAGGTCGGCATTGGCTTTCTTGCTGCTGATAGCATTCACTACTTGTCCCATATCGTAGTAAACCACTACTTTAGTCCACTTATCAGCATCTTTAATCTTGAAGTTATATTGTGCGCCTGATGCGTTCGGCTGTGCATCGGCATCGTAGTCTCTGCGCATGAAGAAGGTAGTGTTATACTTACCGTTATCATTCTTTTCTTCGTTAGTCTGCTTGATGTACACACTTACCGGAGTACCTGCCTCTTTTGCTTTTGCGTAGAAAGTAAGGACATAGATGCCTTTATCCAATCCGTCTGTAATACGTTGTCCCAGGAATGCTTTGTACCAGGAGATGTTCTTTGCAGCACCCGAGTTGTCTATTTTCATAGCATTAGGATACTTTGCGTCGCCGGTTTGTTCCCAAGCGATGGCAGTTGCTCCGTCGGCTTCGTTATTCATGATAAACCATTCGCCGGCAGTAGCCTTGTTGGCATTGGTCACCTTGTTCGTTACTTCTGTGGCAAACTTTTCGTTTTTAATCAGATTTTGAGCGCTTACAGTCACTCCTGCAATAGCCAAAAGGCCGGCAAATAATACTTTTTTCATCTTACTGTGATTTAATTAATTATACCAATATTTCTTCTTCTAATTTTTAATATCTACTTCACTTGTTGGATAACAAATCCATATTTTCCAGTCACCTTCTTTTCGTCCGTCTTCAGTGTGATGCGGTAAATCTCCTTGCCCCATACGTTAGACAAGCGCGGATCATCTAATTTAATAGTTTCCAGTCCGGCTTTAAACTGAGGTGGATAATGCATTTCTACCTTTTGGTCTTTTACTTCAATCCGAATCTTTCCGGCTGATGGGAAAGTAACATTCCCCCAAGTTAAGAAATTCACTTGATTAGGGGTAATAGCCTCATCCAAGGTATAAACATCACCGATAATGAGCTTATTATCATCAAGTGCATAAGCACGAACCCAACTTTTCACTTTCGCCTCCGCCGGATAAACGGCAGCTATATCCGTAGAGAAAACACGTTTCTTCTCGTTGCAAACCGTATTTGTAGCCTTATACTGCTGCCCGAATTTCTGTGGTACACCGTTAATCATCGGCAAGTTGTGATAATTGCTTTGCATCGTCCAAATCGTATAACGGTCTTTGCTGAATGTCTGTTTTGTATAAGTACCTACGCCTGCATCAATAATCACAGGAATCGTATTAACATACAAGGAGAATGTTCCTACATCATTATGATTGTGGCTTTCATTATTGAATCCGCCTTTGGTAGCAACAAACATACCATTCTTATTCTTCATGTAGCAGAATTCCGTTTCGGGATACCAAGTCACGTCCGGCATATCATGTTTCGGAGTTGCTTTCGCCATATCATTGCAACAAAGCAGGGATTGAAGCGAACGGAAAGCATCATTGCCCATTGTAGCATACGGCTTCCTGCCATTCAGCAAGTATGCTGCAAAATGCATCATTTCATCGCTGTTTACGGCTTTACCGAAACGGTAAATCAACAGAGGATCGCCACCGCCTTTTGCCGAAGCATCAGCAAAATTCACTACCCAGCCATCACCAACGTAAGAGCGGGACATATATTCTCCCATGCGGCGAATCATCGGTTCGTTAAAAAGAGATATTTTACCACCTGTACCATCGGAAAGGATTTGAAGATAGTCATAGAGTTTGCCGGCAGCATGTCCCCAGTAAGATGTTCCCTCTTCGCAAGCCCCGTCGGATTTCACGAAATTAATGAACTTATCTACCGACTTCATGGAACGATAAACCGCTTTTGCCAATTTCTCCTTATTGTTTTCCATCAGGAAGAAACATTGCAGGGCGTTGGAGTTACACCAAGGATTCCAGTTATTGATAATTTCTCCCGGATTCCAGTTAAAAGCCATCCACCACATATCATCGTCGTTCATATAAGGGTCGAGGATACGTTCTTTGATAACTTTACGCATTTGCAGGGATACGACGGGATTAATCTTATCGAATGGCTTGCGGAAGAAATAGTGTACCCAAGCCATCAAAGCTCCGTAGCCACCTGAGCCAAGGTCGATAATCTGTTCGCGGAAGTCGGGAAGAGAGCGTTTGCTGCTTTGTCGGGGTAAATGTGCGGACAAGACCCATGAATTCATTTCGCAACTCATATAAGCTCCGTTCAGCAGTTGGTCGATAAAGCGTCCTTTGCCTTCGGCCAATTCGGCAAGCATCAGAGTATTGAGTGCCTGACGGTTGGCATCATAAGGGACTTCCATCACTTTCCGGTTACCGGTGCGTTCGTATTCCAGATAGGCAGTGGCAGGAATCAGTTGCCATTTGTAGTTGAGGAGTTTCTCACCGGCTTCGATAAGACGTTGTTTGTTAGGTCCCATCAGTGAGTCCCAGGCGGCGCGGTCTGTGTAAGCAGGATAAGGCACCCAGGCTTGTTTCATTACTAACACGTTTTTCAACGTAGTTTCGTCTGCCGCTTTTTGCAGCATATTGCGTTCAGTGTAAGCGTTGGCTTTGAAAGAAAAACTTCCTAAAGCTGCTACTAGAAGAACACAAAGCAAATGTTTCATTCGATTCATGGTATTTTATTCATTTAAGCAGTACAAAGATAGTGCATCTCTAAAAAAACAAGGTGAGCAAATCATACGAACCTGATGACAAAAAAGTACATACTTCAAAAATCGTACTACTCCCAGTCACTAAATTCAAAACTCAACTGCTCCCACGTCCGATGTTGCTCGTCCGTTTCTTCTTTCGGATTGGAGACGGAGAGCCCGATAAGCCGGATTGGGTGTTGCGCATATTCCACACTTTTAAGTAATTCCTTTGCAAGCGGAAGTACCTTGTCCAAAGTTGTCAGTTCCTGTGATTGAGTAATGCTCCGGGTTATCTGGCTAAAATCATGGAACTTGATTTTCAGTGTAAGGGTATTCCCCTTGAAGTCTTTACGGTTCAGACGTTCAATCAGTTCTACCGCCACGTGATACAGTTCGATAATGACAGAAGAATGAGCCGAAATATCCCGTTCCAACGTACGTTCGCACCCGATGGATTTACGGATACGGACTGCTTCTACCGGACGCTCGTCAATACCTCTCGCACATTCATAGTAAAGTGCTCCCACTTTGCCAAAATGTGCAGTCAGCATCTCAAGAGAGCATTTCCGCAATTGAAAACCGTTGCCAATACCTAGCATATGCATCTTTTTGGCAGTCACAGGACCTACTCCCCAAAATGATTCGATGGGAAGGCGTGCGATAAAATCAAGAGCTTGCTCCGGATGAATGGTGCACAATCCATCCGGTTTACGATAATCCGAAGCTATTTTTGCCAGGAATTTATTATAGGATATTCCGGCAGACGCTACCAAGTTCAGTTGTTCGCGAATCTTCTGTTTAATCTCTTTCGCTATATCCACAGCTAAGGAAATGCCTTTCTTATTTTCTGTTACATCGAGAAAAGCCTCATCCAAAGAGAGAGGTTCGATAATATCGGTATATTCATGGAAAATCTCATGTATCTGCCGGGAAACGGATTTATAAACGTCCATCCGCCCATGCACAAAAACCAACTGCGGGCAGAGCCGTTTCGCTTTCTGCGAAGACATAGCTGAACGCACTCCATAGCGCCGGGCTTCGTAACTGGCAGCAGCCACGACTCCCCTCTCTTCCGCATGACCCACCGCCAATGGTTTGCCACGAAGTTCCGGATTATCACGCTGTTCTACTGAAGCGTAGAAGGCGTCCATGTCGATATGTATAATCTTTCTTTGAGACATCTTTGGGAATTAGCAGAGCAAACTTACTATATTTTTTCGAATAATCATCATTCTTTAAACGACAGACAGGATAATCATAATAAAAAGTTATTTCACCCCAGCATCGGTAAGAACAAAAATTATGTGTAGATGAACTTGTTGAAACCTGTACTGAAATAAGCCGAACCATGTATTAGACTTACTCATGTCTCCTACATCATTTCATTGAGTGTAGTACTTGTTCCGCTCAATTCTACTACTAAATAATAAAAGTAAAAAAACGCCTTCAGCTTTCAGTTCTTCCAAAAAGCCCCTTTTCATCGAAAGTTTTGGCTGAAAGCGAACCTGAATGCAGAAGTGTATGTCATAGTATAATTTTAGTTCCCTTTTTTGATACTATACCTGTTTGAAACAGAGACTCTGTTTTAGCGAAACGGAGCCTGCATTTCATGTAAACAGAGCCTCTGTTTCCTCAAGATAGAGGCTCTGTTCTGTTCAGCCCACGTGCCGATGAATTTCAGTCGACAGGTAAGCGGTTCTAAGCCCATATGTCACCCGCTTTCACCTATGTGGTGAATCTATATACCCCGCCTGGTGGACATATAGATTCAGTATGGTGAGTATATATGTCCACCATGCTGAATATATAGATTCACCGGCAAGGCTGAAAGCGCTGAATGCACTATCCCTTGCTTACAGCATATTCCTGCAGGGGATGATTTTTTCCACATTCAGCCGCTATCTCCTTCTATCAAGGCGTTTGCTGACAAAACTGAAACGACTGAAACCGGATAATAACATGAATATCTACAAACTATCTCTCCTTAACAACGCTTCAAGAAAGTAGTAATCAGCATATGAGATAGGGACGTCTATTTCGTCTTTCGATGGCATGTTGCCTACAGAGTGCAACAGCAGAAAGCCTTTATCCTTCCCTTCTTCCACCAAATAGTTCTGTAAGAGACTTGCTAGAATCCGGTCAGCCCATGTCACATACTGTTCTTTTCGATTTGAATCGTACGTAGCCATTTCATACAATGCTGAAGCACAGATACATGCTGCGGATGCATCACGGGGAGAATCGGGTATTTTCGGATCATTAAAGTCCCAATACGGAATGAAGTCCGACGGCAAATTAGGATGAGTGAAGATAAACTCAGCTATATGTTGTGCCTGGCGAAGGTATTTTTTATTTTTCGTGTACCGGTATGACATAGCAAAGCCATACAATGCCCAACTTTGTCCGCGAGCCCATGCAGAAGAGTCATCATATCCCTGATGTGTCTGTTTAAGTCGTGCCTTTCCTGAAATGGTGTCATAGTCTACTACATGCCAAGAAGAATAATCCGTACGGAAATGATTTTCCAAAGTAGTTGTGGCATGCGCATTGGCTATATCATAAAAGGTTTTGTCACCAGTCAGCAGAGATGCCTCGAAAAGAAGTTCCAGATTCATCATATTGTCTATAATAACCGGATACTGCCATTTATGCCGATTGAAATCCCATGACCGGATTACTTTCAAATGTGGATTATAACGGCTGGCAAGACTATGGGCAGCTTTCAACACCACCTCACGGTATTCGTCACTTCGGGTTTCTTTGTAGGCATTACCTGAAGAGCAGAATACTTTGAAACCAGTATCGTGAGAGAATACGTGGTCTTTGGCCTTTTTTACGGGTTCGGTGTATCGAATGGCAAGTTCTTTCAGAGCGTCGTCCTTCGTATAGTGATAAGCCATCCATAGGGAACCGGGAAAGAATCCTGAACACCAGTCTGCCGGATTGACTAAACGGAGACTACCGTCCTTATTGAGACAACGAGGAATTACAGCACCCTTTTTCGGAGAAGTGGAAATGATACTGTCTGTGCAAAGTGATGCATATTTAAGTTGTTTGTCTACATAAGAGAAAGCGTCTCTTATCGGGTCCGGGGCTCCGTAAAGCAGACGGTTACGGTCGTTCAACCCCTGCTTGCTATATTGCTTATATAGTTTCAGATAGTCTTCCCGTGAGGGTGCTATATCAGCCATGCGGTAAAGCTGTTTGCATAAAGCCTGTAAACTATCTTCCCATCCGCTTATCTGCTTATAAGGCCATGCAGACACGTCTTTCCCTAAATAAGGAGTTAGAAAATCAACTGCCTTGCAGACATTTCTTCCATCAGGAGAGGTTGCCTTGCAAAGCTCGATTCCCTGATTACGGGCAATGGCGCACATGTCTACGAAGAATTGGAGATTATATACAGAGTAATGAAAAGCCAGGGTTCGGTGTAGTTCCCGAGGTTGGCTCCCGTCAGGTTGTATTTGTTTGTAAAGCCGGCGGGCAGGGAATTCATTGATAAGTTGTCGAGCAGTAACGGTGTCACCACAAAAAAGGAGAAATACAGTGAGCTGCATATCATACGTGGTGCCATGATTGTTGCCTTGTGTTCGCTCCACCTTACCTAAGTCGCTATTTTGCCACCATGCGGCAAAGCAGGAGAACCATTTTTCCAGCCCCGAACGGTCTTGAGCGGTATAACTTCGTGAACCTTCGAGCAACTTGACAGCATTTAGCATAGTTACAAAGGAATAGCTATCAATAAGTCCCGACGGCCTTCCGCTATCACCCTGTGTGCCGGGAACGAACTGAGCATAATTCAGGTTGGGATTCATCCGTGTCTTTTTATCGAGAAACCAAACACGAAGTAACTTCACAGCCTTACGGGCATAACGTTCTTCACCACTGTAATACCAAGCCAGAGACAATGTTGTCACATTGCCCGCCATCTCCCCTAGAGGAATACGGTCATAGTTCTCCAACTCAGGATTGGATTCACCGTCACGATAGATATAAGGCAGCCCATTTTCCTTTCTTGGATCAGGCCAAAAATAACGACTTAAACTGACATAATCGTGAGGATCTTTACCAGGAGCCGCTTTTTGCTTGAAAGTAACGGAGTAAAAAGGTGCTTCCATTGCTTTCTCGGCATCGTCTATCAATTGACGGTAAGCATTCGCATAGGTGAATGAATGAATTTCTTTTTTTATTTCTTCCAATTTATTTCTGTCCCATATCCACTGAGCATGCATAGAGATACTGAAGCAGGAGATACAAAGGAAGAGAGAGAATGCTTTTTTCATAATTATGAGCATTATTATTATTTCATTTAAAGGTAAAATGACATTCCTATTTACCGGAGACTTCCAATCGGAAAGCAAGTGGTTCATCACCACCTACGTATTTACGAGGAACGGTAAGGATAACTTTATTATCTTTTATTGTCCATTTCACCTGTTGTCCGGAAGCCAACAACTTTATTCTGCTATTTTTCGCAGGGATATTTCCTTCCCATTCTATACAGTCAGGTATTCTCTCACCTTCCGACAGAGCATAAAGCGCATAAAGCGTTTTTTCCGTTTTTGTTCGCAGTAAACCACACTTTTCCAGAACGATAATTAGAGGTGATACGGGTATTGTATATACCTTCTCCATTCTTTTGCAGCCAACATCCTATCTTGGTAAGACGTTCTATGGCAGGCTGTTCGATAGTACCGTCCGCGGTGGGTCCTACCCCAAGAAGCAGACTGCCACCTTTGGCAACCACTTCCATAAGCATGGAAATAACTTGATTGGGAGTTTTGTATTTGGCGTTCTTCACCCATCCCCAGTCTGAGGTCAGGGTAATACAGCTTTCCCATGGAAAAGGAAGTTGTGTCTCGGGTATCGACCGCTCGGGAGTTTGATAGTTTTCATATCGACCATGTATGGTACGGTCCACTATCAATATACCGGGCTGCTTTTCTCTTGCCATATTGGCTATTCGTGGCATATCAATATCCTGTTTGTTGCGGGGAGACACCCAACCGCCGTCCAACCAAAGGATATCTATCGGCCCATAGCCGCTCATAAGTTCTTCGATTTGGTTATAAGTAAAGTTTTTGAAAGCTTCCCATTTTTCGGGATGGCGATCAATCTTGTAGTTTACGTTTCTGTTAGGAGTTGCGAAATAATCCCACCAATAATCCTGGTTATGCCAATCCGGTTTGGAAAAGTAAGCACCCGTCATGAAACCCGCCTTATGAAAAGCGTTAAATACATGGCGGGCAACATCGGCTTTGAGATTCTCCTTAAAAGGACCTTTCGCGATGGAAAAATCTGTATATCGGCTGTCGAACATACAGAAACCGTCATGATGTTTGGTGGTGAACACCATATATTTCATTCCCGCCTGTTTCATGATATCAGCCCATTGCGTGGGGTCAAAATGGATGGGATTGAACTGCCGGCTCAGTTCGTTCCAATACCAATTCTTGAATTCTTGGTAGTTGTTATGTCCATAGCGGCTGATCCAGTCTACATCTTCGGAACAGAGTGCCCACGATTCGACGATACCGGGCACACTATACAGCCCCCAATGGAAGATAACTCCGAATTTCTGGTCTTGCCATTGGTCTAACTTTTTCAATACTAATGAGTCCGTAGGCCATTCATAGTTATGTGAGCGTTCATGTACGAAAAGCTCTTGACTCTTTGATTCTGTCAGACAAAATAATAAAATAATAAATGATATAAATTTGTTCTTCATATAATAGAATGTTTTTCAGAATTAAATCACCCTGTAAAGTTATGCTTTATCTGTGAAAATAGAAAACAATTAATATATAATGTAAGTGTATTCGGAGTTATCTTTTTATTAAACGAACTTCTTCATCATAGCCATAACTTACTTTTTAAGTGCATCATTCAGTACTGTCCTGATGTCCGGAGAAGATGGGCGGGGAGCATTGGCAGAAATCAGATTTCCATTCTTATCTACTAAAACGAAGCGCGGAATACCACTGATTTTATAAGGTTTCATCAACTTTTCAGAAGCGTCGTCGCCTGCGAATATCTGAATCCCCGGCAGCTTTTCCCGTACGAGAAACTCTTTCCATTTTTGCATGTCTTTGCCTTTGTCTACACTGACACCGATAAATACAATATTGGCATTGTCTTTATATTCAGCTTCCAGCTTCTTTAAGTGAGGCATTTCTTTTTGGCATGGACCGCACCACGTAGCCCACACATCCACATAAACCACTTTCCCTTTGAAATCAGACAGAGCATGAGGTTTTCCGTTCACGTCTGCAAAAGTGAAATCTATCGCAGGATCTCCTTTGGTATTTTTAATGAGTGAGAATCTTTGCTCTTTGAGCCTCTGTCTTTGCTCGTCCGTCGTAAGGTATTTGCTATACAAATCGGCATATTGGTCAAACACGACCAGCACTTTCTTGTTTTTGGCATACAATAAGACCAATTCGGCCCTGACTATCGGGTCTGCCGCATTCATCAGTTCTTCATTATCAATAATGCCGGCTTCGGGAGAAGCTGTAAGGTCATTCCCTGTTTTTATATTCTTGCTTTCGCCTGTCCATACCGGAAGAATTTTACTTCGCCCCACAAGTGACAAGCCATGTGGGTAATCCAAAACAAAAGGATCAGCCAACATCTTCTTTAAGTCTATTTTCCTGAAATAATCCGGGAAATCTTCTCGGCGGGGATGTGCCGTGCGAGGAGCAAATAAAAAATTCATGGCTATATCAAGAAGATTCAACTCTCTGTACTTGATGAATGTATTGTTAAACACCTTGTTCGGAGTGTTTATTTTATAATTCATCTCCTTTTCTGTTTTTTCGAGTAAAGGAAAGAAATCAAGGTATGTAGCACGCGAACGCTTCCGCATCTCTTTCAGAGGGGTGGTGAGTTGTTCCCAATTGGAAAGTTCCTTATTCTCCGGCGTATTTTTGCCTGTCAATTCATAACTGCCATCGGTTATCTTCACAGAAAGCTTATCACCCGGCTTAAAATAAAAGTTGTAATTATCAAGTATATAAAATCCTTCCTTAGCGGGATAAAAGGCTAAAATAAACCGGCCGTTTTCATCCACCCTAGAGGATGCCACTTCTTTATAATTACTGTTTTCAATGGCAAATAATTTGATATTTTTAGATTTGCCTTTTTCCCAAACTCCTTCCACAGTGGAAGATATTTGTGCGCTCACTGAAAAAGTGAGCATAAAAAGTGCAAAACACAGAAGACTTCTTTTCATATTCAAAACATTTTATCTATTATATTATCATATATCGAATCCACATTCAATCGGATGCACCTGTATGCATCCTGTGGCTTAGCCTTAAATGAGTGGATCAGGTTGCGAATCATTAACTGTCGGAGTGATTAATCCACCCTTATATACCACATCTATCACTTCGCCTACTCCAGTGAAAACATTAGTCTTTTCATTTTCTGTTCCGGCTAAAGGAAGCAGGCGAGGCACCAGATCGTTTTCCGTATAATTAAACTGGAAAAACTCCATTTTGCCATTTTTCCCCTTGGGCAAGTTAGGATTCACTGTGCCGACAATTACTGTTCCATATTTTGAGCCTCGCGATTGCTGTATTTTCAACCAGTATGAGGAATTCATACTTCCAAGATTATGGTCATCTACAGATTTCATGCAAGTAACCTCTGTATATCCGTCTTTTGTGAATTTGCCGGTTACATCTTCATAGCTGCCCTTGCCCCCGGCATCCCAAAAGCCATCGTCTTTCCCTTGAGGCTTCGACTGGTTGTTTACAGTCAATCCCTGCAATTTAAATTTGTAAATGGTGTTGTCATCCGTTACACAGTATAGGGTCAATGCTCTCTTAAACCAGATTTTAATATTCTTATTCGTCAACACAGAGGGGAAATAAAACCTGCTGAATCCGGCTGTTATCACCCCGTTATTGTCTGTTCTGAACAGCACACCCCGATAGTCCCCTTGAGAACCTTGGAAAATAGCGAAATTATCTTGTACTACCGAATGAGAGGTGCTATTATAGGTCCGGCTCCGGATGTCATCAGCCAAATATACCAATTTCTCGTGAGGGTCTGCCACTTCCGCGTCAGTGAACATCATTTTATCATTAAGCTCTGTTTTGATATCCTGTGTGTAAAAGATATCATTACGTTTATCAGGCTTATTAAACTTATGAAAGACAAATTTCTTATCAGTCTCATTGTACAAGACGCTGACACCGTTAGTATTGTTTGCATTCATAGCAACGAACGGAGCCGGTTTGTAATGCTTCGTTTCGATTATTTGTCCTTCATCATTATATACAAGCATACGGTTGATCGGTTGATCGATATAATACCAGGAACCACTCGTGTTTTGAAAATACCAGTCGTCGTTATACAGGAAATAAGCACGCGTCTGGATTCCTGCCGTATTGGGGCCTCTCGCCACTATTTTTTTGGCTACTACATTCTGATTGGCCAACGGAGACCATGGCTCTATTATGGATGAAATGGAATATTTGTCATCATATGAATAATCACCGGGAGCAAGCCGGGTTGTAATTTTGTCCGTCAATACATAAAATGCGTAATTATCCCGCCCTACTTCGGGTGCTGTGATGTCCCATAACGCTTCGATACCATAAGGTTCGGCCGAAAGGTCCAGATTCTTGATACTGCTGAACAAATCAGTCACTAAATGATATTTCAATTCATTCTTAGCTACTACATCAACATCAAATCCGTTTTCTTTTTTACATAAAGCCACATATCCGTATTTTGCACGGGAATGTACGCTGACCCTAAACATCCATATTCTCTTGACTCCGGTTTGGTTATTGACTGCTTCAAAAGTGAATGAATAGACTCCCGATTGAGATGTGGTTTCCATACCCCATTCTTCCGCCATAGGGTGCATAAGATCTTTCTCTTCTGAAATAACTTGAGCGTCTTCCGGTTTGGTCTTACCTCGCAGATAACCGTACCATTTGAATGAATAATCCGCCTGATCGTCTGATATGAAAGCTAATTCCGGTATTAATACCAGATTGTCGCCCGCTTCTACAGTAACATTGTAAAACTCCTCGTTTTCTCCTATGCTGATATAATCACCGGTGGCATCTTTCACCTTAAACTCTGCTATGTCAATATCATTAATTTCCGAATAATCATAGTTCCCTTTGTCTTCGTTGCATGAAAAGAAGAACAAGAGTACGCTCAGCAAGAGTACACTCCTATTGAATAGATTAAATTTCTTTTCCATATTACTTCTTATTTATTTATCTACCTTAAACTTTTAATTTACTGCCGGTGTATGAAGTGTATTCCACCAAACTCCCCATTGAATGGGTTCCGGATATTTATCTTCATTATCTTGTAAATAGAATTGCACCAATGCTTTCCATCTGGCGAATATTTTTGTTCCACCAAATCTACTGTTGAATATCCTTTCGGCTTTCTTGTAAATCTCTTTATCGGGCTGTGCATCCAGTTCTTCTTGGGTATACTCTAAAGAGGCAAGTGACAGTCCGGTAGCCGCCAGAAATATTTCTAGTTTCTGAGGGGTATATTCTCCCAGATAAGCCTTCATTCCGACTCTTGAACTTTCATGATAGAATTCTTCCCACATGCGTGGCGGAACATTTATTGAGGAAAAATAAAAGACTCTGAATTCCGTACTGTTTTTGATCTCTTTGTCTCTATTTCCTTTTTGCCTGTTATAATCTGTAAGGAACATATCATTTTCCAGTAGTTTAAGATAGGCAATCAGTGTATCCCCATTGTTTTTCAATTTGCCGGAATTCAATAGTTGTACTTGAACGATACCTTTGCTTGCTCCCGCTGCTACAAATGCCTGCTTGATTATAAAATCGGCTCCTTTTTTTGCCATATATTTTTTCCCATCGGCAATGACTGTGTCTTTAAGCTGCACATTGATAGGACGGTCGATATCGGCAATCCCCCCCAATAATGAGATTTCAATATCAATAATAGAGTCTTCTTTAAATTCAACAGTGTTCATCTCTTTTAAATTCACATACATAGAATCTACTTTGCCATTATCTCCGTGTTTAAAGTAGACCCGATCCTGCACGGAATAGCTTACTACCTGTTCATGTTCGCATGCAATCAAAAAGGCAGCCAATAAACTTAATACTATATATTTTTTCATAATCATGCATCTAAATGTTAGTTTCTATAGTCGGTATGTCTATGATGTACGCTTTTTCTTTATCCTGAATTTGCAACATTGAATTTGCGGTATTCGAATCACAGAATGTATTCTGTTGTCGTCTTTTGTTGAAGAAAAACAATTGTCCTTCCCCGGCAAATTCACAGTAATATTCTTTCCGGATAAAATCCATTAAAGCATTTTTAATTTCGGGATCACTGGTATCGATTGGGTTGTTGGAATGACCGAAACGATAGATTTCATTGACCATTCTGCGTTCCATATGTTCATTGAACATTGCTACGGCATCATCGTAAAGCCCGGCTTCAACTTTAGATTCGGCAACAATGTAAAACATCTCTGCCAAACGGATAAGGGGCTGTTGGTATGCTTTTGATTGTGTTGTTGAGTTTGCCGGCTCTTTAAAGCGTTTTTGGACAAAAACCTTGGTCACCCCACTCCCTTCGCCAAATATATTGGTACCTGTCCCTACGTCTGTTCCGTTATTTTCCGTCCAGCACTCTCTTCTGAAATCACCGAGTGCCACATCCGGATTATCATGCCCGGAAGGTTTGGCAAACATATAATTATTCAGCATTTGTTGGGACACAAAATAACCGCTTAATACTTTTGACCCATAGTAACGGCTATTTCCGTCTGTGTACATATTTAAGTAGTGGATTCCAAATATCACTTCTGAGAAGAATGTATAGTCAGCTTCACGTAAAGCTGTATGCCATTGGAATGGTTTTCCTTCTCCTACCGCCTTAAGTACTTCTTCGGCAGCCACAACCGCTTCTTCGGTATTACCCATATATTGCAATACTCTGGCCTTAAGCGCCAATACGGCATAGTAGTTCATCCTGCGGTTTCTATTCATATAAAAATCATCGATTACCAAATCCGCCGTGACAGCATCAGGATTGGTTAGTATAGGATCTGATTTTTCCAACAGGCTTTCTGCCGTCCGAATATCTTTCAGCAGTTTCTTAAAGAAGTTCTCTGTGGTTTCTTCCCGTAAAGAATACAATTTATTGACTATTTCTTCTGATTTGTCGGTAAAGTCCAAATCATTATAAGGCAACCGCTCTTCCTGCAAGTTTTTCGGTTCATAAGTTTTGCCGAAGATTCTGAATAAATCAAAATGAATATATGCGCGGATTGCATAAGCTTCTCCTAAAAGAATATTCTTTTTGTCGGTATCTATCGGGAGATTCATCTCTGCGATTGACTTAAAGTAATTGTTTATTCTGAAAGACAACGTGTATCCACTTTTCCATATAGCGCTGAAAATAGATTCGATATTGGCTTCTGTGTATCTGTGGTTGCTCAATTCTTCAATCATCGTAGCCGCATTTTCAGAGGTGTTGATTCCCCTGTCATTATATACAAAACGATTGGCCATAGCTTCGATAGCGGTCTGACTTAAATAAGCGCCGTACAAATTGGAAGACATCATTTCACGGTAAAAACCATTCAGTACTCTCTCCGTACCTTCGAGCGTAGTAAACTGGGTCTTTTCTGTCTCATTTCCCAATTGTGCTATATCAAGCCAATCGTTACAACTTGCAAACAGCATACCCAGCAATAGAATGAGATTATATTTGATTGCTTTCATTTTTCTTTCATTTGTTTAAATTAAAATCTTGCACTGATACCTGCCGAAAATGATCGTTGGAAAGGATAATCCAATCCACGTTCCTGCTTCATGGAACTTATCACGAATAACTCCTGCATGGAAAAATGGACTCTGAAATCTTTGAGATACAGTTTCTTGATCCACTTGTCTTTGGTGAAATCGTAGGAGATTTTAAAGCTTTCTCCCCGAAATTGATTGTCTTTTTGTATGAAACGGGATGAAACCGGCGTATTGGGAGTAGAACCTGCCACGATATTCTTAAATTGGGCAATGTCTCCGGGTTGTTTCCAGCGGTCATACAAGGCACGACGGTCTTGATTATATACCAAAGAAGTTTTTCCTATGTTTTCCACTTTTTGATACAGAGCTCTGTTGAAGTTGTAAGCACCCAATTTGTAACGGAAGAACATAGAAACTTCCAATCTTTTATATGTGAAACTTGTATTGAACACTCCTTGAATATCCGGACTACTATTTGCAATAGGCACACGGTCGTCCGCATTATAAGTGAATGTAGGCTTACCGTCTTTAGTTAAGAATATTTCGTTTCCGGTGGCAGGATCGATTCCTAACGAACGTACCGCCCATAGGGTGGAAGGACTTTGTCCATCTTCATATTGGAGCAGTGAATTGATGTTCTGACTGGCGTTTGTTCCTTCTTCTTCAGAAGCTCTTTGATATGCCCGGTTCAGTTCTGCCAGTTTATTATCAAAATTGCCATACTTGGAAGATGTTGTCGAACCGGTTAATCCAACGCGTAGGAAAATCCGTTCTTTTGTATTTCGGATGATGTTATAATTGATTTTAAACTCCATTCCTTTCGTATCCAGAAAGCCTACGTTGATAGGGAGACTTCCCACACCAGTAGAAGGGCGTTGTGCCAGACTAACTACCAAAGGATTTGTTTTTGTCTTATACACATCAAATGTAACATTCAAACGGTTGTTGATCGTTGTAAAGTTCAAGCCTGCCGAGAATTTCTTGGCAATCTGCCATTTCAGGTCGGGATTAGCATATTGGCTCAAATAAGAAGCCAAGCCGAAAACATCATTGCCGGGATAGTATTGGTAAACATCCTCATTTACATTGCTTACATTCTGGTTACCGTTGATTCCATACGTCGTTCTGAGTTTGAATTCCTGCAACCATTTCCAACTTTCCGCAAAAGCTTCCTTGTGTATATTCCATCCCAATCCTACAGACCAGAAATCCTGAAATTTCTTGTTTTTCCCAAAAGAGTTTGCCCCGTCTAAATTGTAGTTGAAGTCAAAGAGGTAGCGATACTTATAATTGTAGTTGAACGCCAACAAGAAAGAAGCCGATCTGTTCTTTCTTATGTTATATCCGGGTTTGCCGTTTTCCGGATAACCGGTAGCATAACTTGGAATCCCCATCACTCCTTCGGGAAAACCGGTCACTGAGAAGTTTTTACCGTTTTTATTCATTTCTTCTATGGCAGCTCTTCCTATAAAGGTCAAGTTGTGTGACTCCAGAAACGATTGCCCGTAGCTGATGCTAGTATTGGCACGATATCCCCAGTCCGAATTGTACGAACTATTATAATTTCCTTTTTTCGTATAATCGGTTTGATCTCTATAATCACTGTGACGCGGATCTTTGAATGATTCCGAGTCCGCTTTGGTTGTAAAAAGGCTTAACGATGCCTGCCATCTCCATTGGTCGTTTATGAACCAGTCGAATGAGGTATTATTGGTTAAGTTGAAAGAGCTGCTATTGTTATACCCAAAAAGCATCGCATTATAATAAGGATTGACAGCAGAGGCTGAATGGGTATCGGTCTGACCGTTCATGATTTTAATCTCATCCAACATCATTGGAATGGTTCCGTCGTCATTTTGCATTCTAAAATACGGATTCGCATTGGCAAAGGACTGGAAAGAGCCCCAGTTGCCATTGTCCGAATTGGTAATGCCCACGGTCAAGTTGTTGGCGATATTTACTCTACCGGTACGATAGCTTACCCGTACGTTTCCACCGAATGATTCACGGTCGGAGCCTTTCATGACTCCTTCTACTTTTCTGTAATTAACACCTATCTGGTATAAAATAGATTTGGAACCACCAGAGATATTTAAAGAGTGGTCATGTGTGAATGCAGTCCGTATGGGTACTTTAAGCCAATAAGTGTCTATGCCCTGTGCCAAGCGTGCCAGATTATCATTATAAAGTTTGATATTACTGCTGTTATTCAGGAAATCATTCAAATCTCCATAACGTCCGGCCAGTGCTTCAAACTCTAGTTTTTCCTCTGCATTCATCATGCTGTATGCACTGAGATCGGCTATTGCAAGTTGGAAATTTGCGCTATAATTGACCATCAATTCACCTTCTTTAGGCTTTAAGGTTTCTACTACCACTACACCATTGGCACCTTTTGCACCGTAGATAGCGGTAGAACCGGCGTCTTTTAGTAAAGTAATGGATTCTATGCGGTTAATGTCCAAGTCATTAATGGTTTCCAGTGTAGTCTCAAACCCGTCCAAGATATACAAAGGTTGATTGGAGTTGGCACTGTAATCATCGATGTCGGTTTTAAAGTCGACCGTAGTACCTCCGCGCATGGTTATGGTAGACATGGTATTAGGGTCTGAACCTGCCAGATTGTTATCCATTATTACAAAGGATGGATCCAGGGACTTTAATGCCTGAACCAGGTTTATACCACCTACGGATTTTAATTCCTCTTGACTGACAGTGGTATATGAACCCGTAAATCCCAGTTTATTTCTTGAAATAATACCGGCATTTATCACGACTTCATCCAACATTGCATTAGGCTCCAAAGTAATCCTATAATATGAAGTTCCTTTTTGGAGTTTTATTTCCTTAGTTGTCATACCAACGTATGAAACAACTAATATTCCCGGGTCTTCAGCAGCAATCGTGAATTTCCCGTCCATATTGGTAGCCGTGCCGATTCCCGTATTCTTTACTTGAACAGTCGCTCCAATAATCACTTCTCCTTTCTCATCCCTGACAAGCCCCTGGATTAGTTGCTTCTGTTTAGCTTGTTGCGGAACTACTTTCTGTTCGCCTGCACTTTTTTTCAGAATAATCTGACGGTCATTTATTTCATAGGTGATAGCCGTTCCTTTCAACACCTGTACTAGGATTTGCTCCACACTCTGCTTCTCTACTTTTACAGATACTTTTTTAGATGTATCAAGTAGATCTGTACGATACATAAAAATGAATTCACTATGTTTTTCAATATACTGAAAAATCGCTTTAATAGAAGTTTGTTTAAATTCAAAAGTGAATTTTTGATTTTGTGCGTATAGGGAATTGCTCGAATAACTCCAGACAGAAGTCAATAAGAATCCCAGTACAAACATAATTTTCGTTAATCGATTCATTATGATTGCGTTTTTCAACTTTATTTCCATAATTTTGTAAGATTGATATAATACCAGAATCTGGTGTTTTTCACTTGATCCGGGCAATATTTGCGGTATTGCCCGGATTGTTAATTAGATAAAATTTTCATGTTATCATACGTATTCCTTTTTTAAGATTAAACATTCAGTTTCAGATTTTATTGTACGATTGTCTCTAGAGGCGTTAACATATAAGCATTCTCCTGTTTTGAGAATGAGAATCTCCCTGTAACGGATATTCTTTTCAGTGCTTCATCTATTCCACATTCCAAATCTATTTTACCCGCTATTTTTATATCTGAAATATTATCTGCACAATGAATATCAACTCCGTAATACCGGCTCAATTTTGCCAGAATTACATTCAACGGATCATTATTCAAAGACAATATACCTTTAGTCCAAAGTATATATTCTTCTGCATCTACCGAAGATTTTTCAATCAATCCGTCAGATAAAATTACGGCTTTGTCATCAGGAGAAAGAGACATCTCTTTGCCCGATTTGCTTTTCACATTTACTTTGCCACGTAGTAAGACAACTTCTGCATTTTCGAATGTGTTACTATAAGCCTTTATATCAAAAGCAGTTCCCAACACCTGTACTTCAAATTGTGCTGTTTTCACGATAAAAGGAGCAGACTCATCCCGTTTTACATCAATAAAGATCTCTCCATCTACAAAGATTTCACGTTTTTTTTTCTCAAAATGCTTGGGATAAATCACTTTTGTACCTGCATTGATATGCAAACTAGAACCGTCAGCAAGAATCAAACGGGTATATTTACCTTTAGGAACAATTATCTGGTCATATAGGTCTTCCGTTGTATTCTTAGCAACCTTTTCTTTATCCACACTCACAATTCCATCTTGTGAATAAGCTACCGTAGCTCCTTTCTTCACATGAAGAACTTCTTCCTGAGAGACAATTAAACGGATATCCTCTCCTTCTATAGTTTCATTTGACATTTGGGCTGCTACTACGGAAATATCCGGCTTATCATTCAAAGAACACCATTCAACTCCCACCCATATACAGCCAACAAATGCAGCAGCAGAAGCTAATGTCACAAGTATATATTTCTTTTTCCTTCTTTGTTTTTTCTTTTCAATGCCTTCTTTTATTTTACCCCATATCTCAGCCATTTCCTCTTGAGAAGGAGTTTCATTCTGCATTTTAAAATAATTTATAAGATTGCGTATAGTGTTTCTGATATCCATTCTATTATATTTCATTTTTATCCTCTTTTATAATTAGAATGGCATTAAAAGAAAAACCTACTCACTAATCGAGCATTTTTTTCAAAGAAAGTTTAGGAGAAGTGCAGTCGTTTTTATATTCATCTAATAATCAGGATGATATAATCACTATTATCTTATAGATAATACTATTTTTATAAGGAACAATTGACATATACCTAACGCACATGCATCTTGAACCATTAAACTACGTAATTTCGCCAAGGCCCGACTGGATAAGTTCATTGATGATTGTATATTCATATTCATGACATCGGCAATCTCTTTATACGAAAGGTCTTCCACATAACGTAAATAAAGAACAGTCTTTTGATTTGGAGATAACTGCGAAATTGCCTCTAATAGACGGTGAGCCAACCATATATCACGATCATTTTTAGGAAATAGCTGATCAAACAGGTCTTCATTGACCGGAATATGGAAAACTGAATTATCCAATGAATCGGCCTCTTTATCTGACATCAATTTATAAGTAAGATTATTCCTTAAAGCCCTTAACAGATAAGAGCGAACTGTTACGCTGGTAACATTGATACGAGTATTCTGATATAAATTTATAAAAAGGTCTTGAATACAGTCTTTTACCAATTCCCTGTCTGTACTACACCTCAAGCCATAATTCAACAGAAGAGGGTAATATCTTTGATAAAGTATCTCCAAAGCCTTTTGATCACCTTTTATCAAAAGATTCCACAGAACTTTATCATCCATTTTATTAGAGGCGGTCATGCTTTCGTTGTTTTAATTGTAATGCATTGCAAATATATTCCAATATTCAAAAACAAAAAACTTTTTTATTATAATTAATCATGATAGCTTTAGAATTCCGGCAATCATTAGTACTTCAAATAGTTGGGAGAGTAAAAGAGGGGGCATTAAAAAAAGAAAAGTTCCTGAATTATTAAAATTCAGGAACTTATCAAACCTATTATTTAGACTTTGTGGAGCTGGAGGGAATCGAACCCTCGTCCAAACGAGGAAATCATAAGCTTTCTACATGCTTATCTTTGCCTAAATTTTCGTGCAGGAACAGAACCAAAGCCATCAATTCCTGCCTTATCCTCTAAAGTTTCATCAAAAGTGCGAGGCCGCCTTTGACTATCCCCGATGTGACTGCACCACTGAACCGGAATGCTTCGGAGCAACAGCTTCCGAGTGATGTCTCGTCCTGGCACCTAGTGCCTGGATTAAGCTAATCTACTGTGATTCGATTAAGCAGCAAGAGCGTAATTAGTTTCGCCAGATAAAATTTTGATAACTGAGATTTAAGTGGAAATTACCGACCCACTGCATGCTTACCTACCATTTCTGCCCGCTGTCAAATCCAGTCAACCCCAAATTCTTATTCGTACAGAATAGCGATTGTTCAGAACGCTTTCCAAGGGTACAAAGATAGGAAATGTTTTCGGAATTACGAGAAGACGTTAGCAAATATTATATCAAAGCACTATCTTTACGGGGTAAATTTATTCTTAACACAAAAAAATATTATGAAGAAACTTTTACTTACCAGCTTATTTCTAGGAAGTTGTGCACTCCTCCCAGCACAGAAAACGACTAGAATACCTGCTATTTATAAACCCGTCCGTACGGAAATGTACAAGAAAGGATGGATAGACTTCAATAAGAATGGAGTCAAAGATACCTACGAAGACCCGACAGCACCTATCGAAGCACGTATAGAAGATTTGATCGGCCAAATGACACTGGAAGAGAAAACATGCCAAATGGTGACTCTTTACGGATACAAACGGGTCTTGAAAGATGATTTGCCTACTCCCGAATGGAAAAACCAGCTTTGGAAAGACGGTATCGGAGCTATTGACGAGCATCTGAACGGTTTCCAGCAATGGGGACTTCCACCATCGGATAATGAATATGTATGGCCGGCCTCTAAACATGCCTGGGCGCTGAATGAAGTGCAACGTTTCTTCATTGAAGAAACACGGCTCGGAATTCCTACGGACTTTACGAACGAGGGTATTCGGGGAGTAGAGAGTTATAAGGCTACCAACTTCCCTACCCAACTGGGATTGGGACATACATGGAACCGACAACTTATTCATCAGGTAGGAATGATTACCGGACGTGAAGCACGCATGCTTGGATATACCAATGTATATGCCCCGATACTCGATGTAGGACGCGACCAGCGGTGGGGACGCTATGAAGAAGTATATGGGGAATCTCCTTATCTGGTTGCGGAATTAGGTATAGAAATGGTGAAAGGTATGCAGCACAATCACCAGGTAGCAGCTACCGGAAAACACTTTATCGCTTATAGCAACAATAAAGGCGCACGTGAAGGAATGGCCCGTGTAGACCCTCAGATGTCACCACGTGAAGTGGAGATGCTCCATGTCTACCCTTTTAAAAGGGTTATCCGCGAAGCGGGATTGCTCGGTGTGATGAGCTCTTATAACGACTATGACGGCTTTCCGATTCAGAGCAGCTATTACTGGCTGACTACCCGCTTGCGCGGTGAAATGGGATTCCGTGGATATGTGGTTTCGGACAGTGATGCCGTAGAATATCTTTATACCAAACACGGGACTGCCAAAGATATGAAAGAAGCCGTTCGCCAAAGTGTGGAAGCCGGACTGAATGTGCGTTGTACATTCCGCTCTCCGGATTCGTATGTATTGCCGTTAAGGGAGTTGGTGAAAGAAGGCGGATTGAGCGAAGAAATTATCAATGACCGTGTACGCGATATTCTGAGAGTGAAGTTCCTTGTCGGCTTATTCGATAATCCTTATCAGACTGATTTGAAAGGAGCTGATAAAGAAGTAGAAAAGAAAGAAAACGAAGAAGTCGCTTTGCAAGCCTCCCGCGAATCTATCGTACTCCTGAAAAACGAGAAGAATGTACTGCCGCTGGATGCCTCAAGTATCCGAAAGATAGCAGTCTGCGGGCCGAATGCGGATGAACGTTCGTATGCGCTGACTCATTACGGCCCTTTGGCAGTAGAGGTTACTTCTGTCCTAAAAGGTATTCAGGAAAAGATGAAAGGCAAAGCGGATGTACTTTATACTAAAGGCTGCGACCTGGTAGATGCCAACTGGCCGGAATCCGAATTGATTGACTATCCTCTGACGGATGAAGAGCAAAAAGAAATAGATAAAGCTGTCAGTCAGGCAAAACAGGCAGATGTAGCTGTCGTAGTGTTAGGTGGTGGACAACGCACGTGCGGAGAAAACAAATCCCGCAGCAGTCTCGACTTACCCGGCCGCCAACTTGATTTACTAAAAGCGGTAGTGGCTACCGGCAAGCCTGTCGTGTTGGTTCTTATCAACGGACGTCCCTTATCTATCAATTGGGCAGACAAGTTTGTCCCAGCTATTCTTGAAGCATGGTATCCGGGGTCTAAAGGTGGGATAGCAGTAGCAGATGTACTCTTTGGAGATTATAATCCCGGTGGTAAACTGACTGTAACTTTCCCAAAAACCGTAGGTCAAATACCCTTCAACTTCCCTTGCAAACCCTCTTCCCAGATTGACGGCGGCAAGAATCCGGGAGCGGACGGCAATATGTCTCGCGCCAACGGTGCATTATATCCTTTCGGATACGGGCTAAGTTATACCACTTTCGAATATTCCGACTTGAAAATCTCTCCGGCCATTATCACTCCCAACCAAAAGACTTATGTCTCTTGTAAAGTGACCAATACCGGAAAACGGGCAGGAGACGAAGTGATACAACTGTATGTGCGTGATGTACTGAGCAGCGTCACTACTTATGAGAAGAACCTCGCCGGATTTGAGCGGGTACATCTGAAACCGGGCGAGACAAAAGAAATCACTTTCCCCGTCGACCGCAAGGCACTGGAGTTATTGAATGCCGATATGCATTGGGTAGTAGAACCGGGTGATTTCACATTCATGCTAGGAGCCTCTTCTACGGATATTCGCCTGAACGGAACGCTGACTGTTGTTGAACCGGGGCAAACACCTGCTGCAAACACTACCAAAGACAGTAGTCCTGTCAGCGCCAGCACCAACGCAGAAACAGCAGATAATGTAATTGATAATAATTTAACTACGTCCTGGGAAGGCAATAAAGGAGATTACATTACCTTTGCCTTACAGAACGGAGCCAAAATAGACGGAGTATCCATTGCCTTCTCCCGCGAGAACGGACTGGAGACAGACTTTGAGATACAACTGTCCAGTGGCGGCGGACAATTCCTCACTGTATATTCCGGCACTGTGAAAGAGTACAACCAACTGTTGGACTTCCGCTTCAAAGGAACTACCGCCAGCGATTTACGCATTGTATTAGGTAGTGACCGGGTGGGAGTAGCAGAGGTAAAACTGCCTCAATTAAAGAAATAATAATCAATACAAGAACAATCCATATGATAAAATTTATCGCCACTATCTGTATAATCAGTATGACCACCATCAGTTGCACATCAAAAAAAACTGCCCGGACTGAAAGTTCCGAACCAGTGAATCAAGAGTTAACAATGCTCGTAGGTACATATACCGCAGGAGACAGTAAAGGAATTTACAGCTTTCGTTTCGATGAAGAAAACGGAACAGCCACTGCACTCAGTGAAGCAGAAGTAGAAAATCCCTCTTATCTCGTACCTTCTGCCGACGGGAAATTTGTGTATGCAGTCAGTGAGTTCAATAATGAACAGGCTGCCGCCAACGCATTTGCCTTCGATAAGGAAAAAGGGACTTTCAAATTGCTGAATTCACAGAAAACCGGTGGCGAAGACCCTTGCTATATCATTACGAATGGAAAGAATGTGATAACCGCCAATTATAGTGGCGGCAGCATCTCCGTTTTTCCCATTGCAAAAGATGGTTCACTCCTGCCCGCTTCCGATATTATAAAATTCGAAGGTTCGGGAACTGACAAAGAACGGCAGGAAAAGGCACACTTGCATTGTGTCCGTATCACTCCGGATGGTAAATACCTGTTTGCCGATAATTTAGGGACAGACCAGATACATAAGTTTATCATTAATCCGGACGCAAATACAGAGAACAAAGAACGTTTTCTCAAAGAGGGTTCTCCTGCCGCTTTCAAAGTGGAAGCCGGTTCAGGCCCCCGACATCTGACATTTGCCCCGAATGGCAACTATGCTTATCTGATAAACGAACTTTCGGGCACGGTAATCGCTTTCGAATATAAGGATGGAAACTTGAAAGAGATTCAGACAATAGCCGCCGATACAGTCGGAGCAAAAGGAAGCGGTGATATTCATATCAGCCCGGACGGTAAGTTCCTATATGCCAGTAACCGGCTGAAAGCGGACGGTATCGCTATCTTCCGTATCGACTCCGAAAACGGGAAGTTAACGAAAACAGGTTATCAACTGACAGGAATTCATCCGCGTAACTTCATCATTACACCGAATGGAAAATATCTACTGGTGGCTTGCAGGGATAGTAATGCGATTCAGGTGTATGAAAGGGATGCAGATACGGGATTACTATCGGATATACACAAAGATATAAAGGTAGACAAACCTGTCTGTCTAAAATTTGTGCCGTAACTTACGGTATAACTAACAAAAAAAGCTAGCTACAGCCTATTCAGACAAGGGATTATTCTCACCACAGTGGGAAAAAATACTCATTGCAATGAGAAAAAATTCTCACTACTATGAGTATTTTTTCTCATAGTAGTGAGAATACTTGAGAATTTTTGATAGGGAGTTCACTTGACTGTCAACGGAACAATAAATCTATTCTTTCTACAACAACTCCCTTATTCTTCTGATTTCCGATATTGTACAATTCCTCTCGAAGTGAAACTTGAACAAAGTCGATAATCTTCCAATCCAACGCAATACCATTATTCTCTTGTGCAGAAGCCGGATACCAATAAGGATTCACTCCCGGCCAATCCTGCGGTAACATAGCCGCCTTAGTCGGTACAAGGTCGGATACCGGAATCAGAATATCCGATGCTTCAGCTTTCAAATTAAACGCAGCACCATATCCTCTTCCCTCTTTATCTACAAAATTGCAAATGGCTTTATCAGTATTGTTCAATCCATAAGCGCGAATACGAATATATGCAGGAGCCGTCTTACTTTTACTCCGACAAGCTATCCGATCACCTATATAATGGGAAAAAGTCACATCACAAGGAGCTATATAATCTTCCTTTTTCTCCAAATCAGGAACAGAAAGCTGAAAGGCAGGCAGCAATTCCGGTCCTGATACTACCGAGCTGAATTGTGATTCAGGGCTCCTGAACGTGCGTGTACGACGGATATGCTTCCAATTGTCCTGTGGTCCTAAAAGAGACAAAGGAGTTGTTTCGTTTATCAGACGCATGGCGTAAGTAGCTTGTTCATAATAGTCCCACCGTTCAGGAGTGCAATACGTCTTTTCCGGAAACAAGATTGTATCATCTCCCGTATCTATGCCGAAATGATACTCATAATCCCCCTTAGCAAGCCAGCTTATATCGGCTTTCGCCGTATAGAAGAAGCCGTCTTCCGCCGTCATCGGTATGCGCTTGCATCCCCAAGGTTTCAGCATCAGATAAACATCTACCTGTTGAGGACGTTTGGGGCCGAACACCTCACACCGGAATGTCACCTCTTTATCAGCAGTAAACTCTGGCCATGTATGATTGGCTATTTTCCACTCTTTCATCGGAGTCTGATAGAAATCTTTGGCAGGAAGTTCTTCCCTGCTAACTATCTTTCCATCTGACAGCAGATATTTTCCGGGCAATACAGTCATTTCAGTTTCCAGACCGGGAAGCTTTATTTGAATGTTCCGTTCATTGTACGCTGATTTTCTTGACACCCTGTGTTTATTCAGCATTTTATAAGGATCATCTATATCCATTATATCAGGGTAGATTTCCAGTTGCCAAGTATTATCATCCTTTTTGTCAAGAAAATAAATACCTGTTCCCGAATAACGGACTACCGGAGAAGAGCCTACCCCGGCAATATGCTTCAATGCTACCGGATTTTTGGGACGGGCGGACGTAGTATTTGAATAATAGAACATATCTCCGGAGTTTAATTCGCTCAACTGCTCATCGTAATTCACCCGGAAATCGCCGAAAGTTCTGTTGTCCGGATAATACCCGAAGTGTTTGCCACGCGGGATACGACGCATCACTTCAGCGGCAATCATACTGCTTACCGCCTTTGAAGGAGTAAAGACCATATTGAAAAAATGAGTCTGCCAACCTAAATTCATCGGGGCTGTACGCAGCATATCATAAGAAAAGATGGCAGCAAACTGGATACCGCCCCTACGGAATTCACGTGCCATAGCCGGGAGCATAAAACCGGTAGCCATATCCGTTGCATCAAATTCATAAACGATTTTTGCTTTTCCGCGTAAATCAGGATAAAGCATCTGCTCGTAACGGTCAACGAACAACAAGCCGTTTCCTTCAATGGAATAATTGTTATTCAACGCACTCGGATACCAGGCATGAGTAGAACCTTGTATATCCGATTTCCGAATAGCAGGAGCTACACGGAAGTCCTGACTGACATTGTAGAAAGTCAGTTTTTTACAGCCCGTACTGCGGATTGCCTTGCACATCCGGTTGATATAACGCACCATACCGGAAATGTCTTCCGGGAATTGGGTCGGTTCGTTGATAAGTTCGACAAACAGAATGTTCGGTTCATCCTTCAGGCAGCGACCGGTGTAAGGATTACGATGATTGAGCAGTTGCTTCATGTAATTTTCCTGTGCACGAATAGCTTGCTCGTTGTGTATCAGTGTATTTTTAGGATAATATTTGGCCAGACCGGTATTTGTTGTATCACTCATTTCCGGCCATTGCGAATTATAGGTCACGATAGGGCTAAGCAACATATAAATATCCCGTTTATCCGCTTCGGCAATCAGATAGTCCAACAGATGCAAATGTTCATTCTCTTGCAGATTACCCTCACGATCCGTATTCTGATAGTCTCCCCAAAAGCAGAGACGTAATCCGTCCCAGTTCATTCGCTTGAAATGTTCCAGGTCTTCCACAATCATTTGCTTACGTTCACCGCCAACATAACCTGCCGCACGAAAATCGCAAGCAGAAGGCAGGCAATAATTGGCACCGAACAAGGCTACTTCCTTTTTATTCTCCGTCCAACGTACCACGCCTTGCTTGTCCATATATACCTTCTCGGCACAATACCCCATTGTGCTGAGAAGAGTTACTAATAATATTAATAAGCTTTTCCTCATAAACTTATGAACTATTTACTTATCCTCACTTGATATTGAGGAATAATCTCCACGTTCTTAATTTCAAGCACTTGGTTATTTCCTTTAAAGTCAGGAATAGCAGACTGGGGCAAATCTTGCAGACAAGTAGCATCCGAACGCAAAGGACGGAAGTAGAACGACATAGCTTCTTTGTTCATCATCTCTTTATGGCGGTGAAGACCAATCATCCATGGTTGGGCATGCCAGAATTCATCCTGTACCATCTTTCCACCGAGGAAGGCCATTGCCACATCACCCGTGTAATCTATCTTCATGAAGTATTCATTCACTTGCGGGGTATGAACGGTATCACTGAAAGCTACGGTAATACGACGAGTGGTTATCTTCTCTACACGACATTCGGGGCTGACAGGCTGAACCTGTACTGTTTGTGATTGCCATCCTTTTGCCGAAGGGTACAAGATATAATCAAAGGCGTTATTTCCAAGTTGTTGCAGGGTGATACCTTCTGCCGTCGGTAATACGGTAGCTGTCGTTATCAATAGTTGCCCGTCCACCTTGATGGCATTAAGTGCCTGTTCATGATTCAGTGTCGTAATTTTTATTTTCTTACCGTTACGGGGTGTGACAGTAATAGTACTTTTCAGACCGCTTGTGACGGTGTATTTAGCCTTACCTTTGACGGTGCGGGCATCAAAACAATATTCCGGTTTCATACCTTCCGGGGCGAAGAAAATATAATGGTCGATACCGTTATCATTGATTTTCATCAGAGGTTGTGCCGTTGCATAACGGAGTCTGGCACTTCCGAGCATCAAGTTGAATGGCAGAACCATGCTTTCATCTTTCGGCAATGTAAAAGTTCCCTGTTCAGGTATGCGTAGTGTTTCATTCCGAAGATTCAGTTGCAGTTGCAGACCGTCCATATCATGCCGCAATGTGTCATGGTCCTGAAAGTTTATCATGAAAATGAATCCGCTGTCGTCTTTCATCCGGGCAGCATAACGCAAGTCATCACGATTTTCGGGTGTCATTTTATCCCAACCTTCCGGTAATACGGTTTCCATAGGAGCAAGATTACTGCCGAAGTCGGCAAGAAACGAATGGATGGTGCGCAGGTAACGATAAGACGGATGCTCCAGTCCGAATTCGCCAAGAGGAGCCTGGAAATCATAGGAAATCTTGGGCATACCCATCGGCTCATCTTGATAGCTTCCTATGTTATCTTGACGTAGCGGAGTGCTTCCTCCGTGATACATATAATATCCAATGCCGTTGCTTCCGCTACCGAGCGTACGAATCATCAACGCCTGTGCCGCACGTGCCGTAACGATAGGTCTGCGTCGGTAAATCATCTGTATTCCTGCACCCATTTCCGCACAGAACGAAGGAAATCGTTCTGCGTCGTAACGCACCGGAGCATAATCAGGCACACGGTGTATGTCTTTGAACATGCAGAACGGCGACATTTGCGGTTCTTCCCAGAAAGGATACGTGTAGGCGGATGTCACGGGGATTGCTTCATTGTCGATAACAGCCGCATTTCCCCAGCCGGTAGCTGTATAGAACGGAGTGATAATACCTTCTTCTTGTGCCATTTTTTTAAGGGTACGCATATGTTCCTCTCCAAGTTCGGCGGTAGTGACTTTCTTGTCCATCACACTTACGCCAATCATAGCATAGTCTATGTCATAACTTGCCACTGTAAAGTCCAACGGTTCGCCGGGATAATTCACTCCCCAGGGAGATGCAGAATGCTGCATCTCATTTTCCAACTGGCAACCGATGATCGGACCGCCATCCTTATAATACAATCCTTGCAGTTGCCGGCCTATCTCGCCATAAAGTCTTTTTACATAAGAGAGATATAAGGGTTGATTGCTACGTACATCCACCGGACGGGCGAAAAGCCAATCGGGTATGGAGCCGTTACGTATTTCACCGTGGCAGAAAGGACCTATGCGTACTATTACCGGCATGTCATGTTTCTTGCAAAGTTCTATAAAATGGCGTAAGTCTTTATTGCCGCTCCAGCAGAACCTGCCTTCCTCTTCCTCATGTAATCCCCAGAAAATATAGGTTGGCAATACATTCACCCCACCGGCTTTCATCTTTACAATCTCCTGTTCCCACTGTGCACGGGGATAACGGGTAAAGTGGAACTCTCCCATAACAGGTATCACAGGCTTTCCGTCGATAGACATATAATAGCTGTTTACGGAAATATTTCCACCCGACGGGTTACTGCCCCCCATCTTGAGGTGTCCCGTATATATAGTCTTCTCTTTCGCCGGAGCGGAAAGCTCATAAATCTGCTGTGCATGAAAAGTGGTTGCATATAGAGCAAACGCTAAAGCTGCATAAATTTTCTTCTTCATAATATGTGTTTTTAATGATGTAATTCTTATGTATAAGTCTTATTACTATCTATCATAATCATTTTGCTTGATAGCCCCTTTCGACTCATCAATAAAACTCTGTGGAATCCAGAAACGGTTGTGTCCTTCGTGCACATTGAAATAGCCGCGACCTTCGGATTTATTAATGGCATCAATGCGATTATTGGCATATTCCACATACTTTCCGAAACGAATCAAATCTTGACGGCGAAGCCCTTCGAGATAGAACTCATGACCGCGCTCCAAAAGGATGGCTTCATTGAAGCTTTCACCGGAAGCTGTTTGAGCATCCTCCAGTTCCGGCAATCCGGCACGCTTGCGTACACGGTTTACCAAACCGACGGCTTCCGTCGTAGGACTGCCCTCATTACGGTTGATACACTCGGCAAGTGTCAACAGCACATCAGCATAGCGATAGATAACCACGTCAATGCCGCTTTGTCCGTCTTTCATATCCGGATCCATACCGTATTTCAAGGGTAGCGCACCTTTTGCCAACTGAGCGCTGTTCGAGCGGTCTATCTTTTCTCCATTTTTATTCGTATAAGCAGTCACTACGTTCTTCAGACGCAAATCGCCTTCTTCAAATGTACCATAAAAATCCCAAGGCATTACATATCCACCCCAACCGGTAGCCTTTTCAGCCCAAGGATAATCGGCGGGAAGCACTTCAGCAGTCATGTAGTTGGAGTACCAACTGGCGGTATTATTACAGGCCAATTGCAGAATCACCTCATTGTTGCCTATTCCCTCTTTGGAGAAGATATAGTTATAATCAGGTTGCAGGCTGTACACACGTCCTTCCATCTCTAACAATTCACGGGCTAAAGTTTCCGCTTTATCAAAGTAGCCTTTTATCATGTAATATTTCAACAGAATCATACGTGCCGCCCCTTTCGTCATACGTCCGCGTGTCTCCGCCACTTCGGGCAAATCACGGATTGCATCGCGCAAGTCCGTTTCCATCATCGCGTCATATTCTTCTTCCGTCAGACGGGGAAGATAGACAAAAGTCTGCGGGCCGTCCAACACCTCATCCGAAGCCACCGGCACAGGACCGAACATATCATAAAGGTAAAGCCCCATCCATCCGCGCAAAGCCTTCGCCTCACCTGAATAAAGCGCTTTTGCGTCTTCACTCACCGGAGAGTTTTCAATACGACGAATGGTATTACGTGCTTTCGAAAGAAAATTATAACGCTCGAAATTTGAGTAAGCATGATTCTGAATACTGCCTCCCACAGTAGCATACCACTGCTGGAAATAAAGTTCATCTGACTCCCACGCCCAGCAACACCAAAGCACATCAGTCGTCATATCACCTATTACTTGATACCCCATATAATCTGCCGAATAAACAGCCTTGAAATCACCGGGATTAAAATCATAGTAAAGCGAGTTTACCGCCAGTTTCAAGTCAGTCTCCGTCTTAAAGAAGTTTTCCGGAGAGATTTCGGTATAGTCCAAACGTTCCAGTTCACAGGAAGTCATCGATAACAGCATCAAGGCTGTTGCTATATATTTCATTGTTTTCATACCCAGTATATATTAGAATTTCACATCCAGACCAATAGCAAATGAAGACTGATTCGGATAAGCTCCGATACCGTTTCCAGTTTCAGGATCCATTCCCTTATAAGGAGTAAATACGGCCAGATTGCGCCCCGCGGCATACAGCCTGACTGAACGAATCTTATTCTTAAACCATTGGGCAGGGAAAGTATAACCAATTGACACATTATCCAAACGCAGATACCAAGCCTTTTCGAGGAAAAAGTCACTCTTCTTGGGGTCAACGCCCGAAGAAGCTTCCGCCACACCCGGCAATGTACCCATAGGATTGGCAGGCGACCAACGGTTCTTCACCTCATCCAAAACATTGACGCCATACGTTATGTCTTCGATACCATAAATGGACTGCAACTTAATATCGTTCACCTTCCATCCGTTCAGCGAACCATAGAGGTAGATGTTGGCGTCCCAGTTTTTCCAGCGGAAAGTGTTGTTGATACTGAAAGGAATCGGAGTACTATTTGCCAGTACCACCATGTCAGCTTCGTCGAGCACGCCATCCTCTCCCGTTGTACGGATATAACGTCCTTCACTATCACGCATTTTTTCTCCCTTCTCATCGAGTTTGTAACCGTTCAAATCCTGATACAGAATAGCTCCGGCACCGGATTTCTGGAGATGGTTGTAAGTGTGGTCCATCTGAATCAGACCATTCGTTCTGTATCCGTAGATGTTGTCCCATCTTTCCACATAATCCTGGTAGACAGCAGGAATGAAGTCCGGGTCGCGTTTTGTTGTGTGATTACGGTAATAGGAGAAATTGATGTCGGTAGTCCAACCAAAGTTCTTATTATCGAAATTCACGCTGTGGATACCAATATCTATACCACGGGCACGATAAACGGTCGCCGAATTGTAATCTATCTTCTTCACTTCCTGATAGGACATCAAATTTTTCTCCAGAATGACATCCTTACGCAGACGTTGGTAGAGGTCGACAGACCCGGACAGACGGTTGTTGAAGAAACCGAAATCAATACCGAAGTTATAGTCGGTCAATGTCTCCCATTTCAATTTATCATTGCCCAGTTTGGAGATAGCCATACCGTTTACCAGGCTTCCGTTAGGTGCAAATGCACCTTGCGAAACTTTATAATAGGTATTGATACCGGTGAGGTTACCCGCATTACCAGTTTGCCCCACACCCGCACGGAGTTTCAGGTTGCTCAACCAACCGATATTCTTCAGCCAGTTTTCTTCATTCATACGCCAGGCTGCCGATACTCCCGGAAAAGCGCCCCATTGATGCTCCTTCGAGAAGTTGGACGAACCGTCTACGCGAAGATTGACAGTCAGGATATATTTGGATGCCAGCGAATAATTCAGACGTGCAAGGAATGAAGCCATCTCACTGGCTCCCTTATACGAGCTGATAGTCGGTTTTTCCTGCTCACTTGTCCCGATATTGTTCATCAAAGAACCGTCATACGGGAATTGTGAAGCGACAATACCCATCCCTTCCCAAGACGACTTCTTATATTCAAAACCAGCCATCAGGTTCACGTCATGTATTTCATTGAATACTTTCGTGTAATTGGCAATCACATTGAACAAGTTCATTTGAGATTTCGCGTTTTGCTTGGAAGCCTGACCATCCACACTATATCCTTTTTTGGTCGTGGTAGGAATGTATTGGTCGGCCTGCACATCTTTCATATCAAAACCGACAGTAGCTTTCAGCAACAAGTCCTTGATAGGCCGGAACTCCAGATAACCACTGACAAAAAGGTCACGGCTCACTGTCTGGTCAGTAATATCCAATAACGAAACCGGATTCGGATAGATGTCACGAATCGGATTAACGGAATATTTACCCTCTTCATCACGTATCGGTACGGTAGGAATAAATGTCATAGCCGAATATATCAATGCTGAATTATCCTGCCGGGCATCACCCAACGGTACATCATGATATTTTATCTGCGAGAAAGTAGAATTAATACCGGCTTTCAACATACGGTTGATAGTCTGGTCAACATTCAAACGCCCGGTGATACGGTTCATCGAGTTATTCTTTGCGATTCCCTGATGGTCATAATAACTCAATGAGAACAAGTATTTCGTGGCGTCCGTACCAGCAGAAACCGAAAGATTATGTTCATTAACGATACCTACACGGGTTACTTCATCCATCCAGTTTGTTCCATCACCTACGAAATTAGCAATCTGCCCGTCAGTATATTTCTTTTCATCCCCACGCCCCAGTTCATCAAACACTTTATTCTGTTCAATCATGAAATCACGTGCCTTCAAGAAATCCGGCGCATCCTTGATATACTGGAAAGCAACCGAACCGGAATAAGAGATATCGGGCTTACCAGTTTTTCCTCGTTTGGTGGTAATCAGAATCACCCCGCCCGAAGCATCCGAACCATAAATAGCAGCAGCCGAAGCGTCTTTTAAAATATCAATTGTCTCAATATCATTGGGATTAAGGTTAATCAGGGCGTTGTCTTTTTCACCGCCACTATATGCCGTTCCTGCTGTCACTGTTTTTGTTGACAACTGCGGCACACCGTCAATGACGATCAACGGACTTTGTCCCGAAAGTCCACCACGAATGGAGATATTCATCGAACCACCCGGATTGGCACTGTTTTGTGTGATATTCATTCCCGACGAACGTCCACGCAACATGGAACCTACCGAAGCAGATGCAGCCGTCGGCAATTCATCGGCTTTTACGGAAGCTACCGCACCGGAGATACTACTCTTTTTAGTCGTACCATAGCCGACTACTACAATCTCATCCAATGTTTTAGTATCTTCTTTCAAGATAAACTCCATCGGTGTAGCGGACACTTTCTTCTCTTGAGAAATGTAACCGATATACGAAACGGTAATCGTTGCTCCCGAAGGTACGTCCGACAAGCTGAACTTACCGTCCAAATCGGTAATGGAGCCGTTGGTAGTACCTTTCACGACTACACTCGCACCAATAATAGCTTCACCAGCCGGGTCTTTCACCAGTCCCTTCACTTGGATATGTTGTGCCATCAGTGAAGTTGCCAATAACAGGAAGGTAAAAAAGAATCCTGTCCTCGCACATATTGAATATATTGTTTTCATAGTTGTTCTCTTTTTATTCTGTTACTTTCTTGATTGTAGCCCAAAGAATAGCTGTATCGAAGGTGATTTGCACTGCACCGTCATAGTCGCTTGCATAGCTTGCCACACTGCCACCTGCGCTTGTAGTATCTTCCCACCAGCCGCATCCGGTTGTGTCGCCCCAATAGCGGAGAACATATCCCCAGTCGGACACACGGGCTGCATAGTATTGGCGCGTACCTGAATAACTGCCGATTTGGTGCAAAGTATAAGTATAGCGATATCCATTACGCGCCATCTCTGTAGCAGGCGTACCCCAATCGGCAAAATCACTGAAGCCACAGCCGGACACTGTGAGCGAGCCTGTATAGGTTGTCGCTGAAGTTTCTAGTTTCCACATGCTATAAGTATGTGCCTGCAAATCAATCCAAACGCCATAATAACCTGACTCAGCAACCGTAACAGGTACCACATAATCATTGTTATTCATCAGTTTTGAATTAACGTAAGGACTTACACCGAAGAGGTCACCGTCCATTGTCTTCTCCGCCGTAAAATAGATTTGAAAGTTCGCCTTGTCTGCATAAATTTTTCCTTCATATTGGTATTCTCCCTTGCGGGTCATCGGTGCATAGTAACCGTCGAGGTAGTCGTCAGCTTTCTCTGAAGCATTAACCACCCACATTACAGGGTAATCTTCGAATGGGTCTTCCTCCTCTGCCAACATAACAACAACCGTAGTAGTGACAACAGTTTCATTGTCTCCGGCATCCGTTATCGTCAAAGTGACAGGAAATTCTCCCGTAGTAAAATCAATAGTACGTTTCAATTCTCCACTACGCCCGGTTACTTTTACCGTCTCATCTATTTGCATACTGGGGATTTGAAGACGAATATCTTTCAACTCGCGGTCATCGGTGAACTTCACATTCAGATTCCAACTTCCTTTATTTGCAACCGCGTCGAAATCCACTGCTATCCGCGACGGCAGTTGAGTTTGCATAACCGGACTCTCCATATCCGCTACATAAGTCAACAGCACCTTTTTCTTGCTTTCCCGACCGTCTACGTCCCGGATAGTAATCAATAAATGTTCTTCAAAACTAGCGTTTTTCGGCACAATGAGTTGATAATCATAATTAAATACTTTAGGCTTTTGCACACCCAATTCATACACCTTATGAATCCCCCATTGTTCACAACTTAATGTGACACTTTCCAATCCTACATAATTAGATGCGGTTCCTGATACCAAAACGGTGTCACCGGGAAACGTCTCTATCTCATCACTCATTACATAAAGACCGGGAGCCACATCTTCCTTATCATCATCGCAACCGACAACAAAATACATAAGTGCCAGCAACAAACTGATTTTTCCGAATCTACTTAAAATATTCTTCATGGCATCTTCCTTTTAGTTGTTATATTTGAATGCATCCAATACTTCCAATCTATTTCCTTCATAACCAAACAAGGTGGTATTGCTCACATAATTCTTGGCACCCAGTTCCCATCCCATGCCTTCCACTTCGATGAAGATAGGATCCCAATAAAGAAAACCAAGTATGCGGCAGTCTTTCGCTTGCTTTATTTCTTTGATTTGTTCAAGCATGAAGTTTTTCTGTCCAAGCGGGGAGAAATCCAAATACGGCCCGTTGTCCGACAACTGTCCCTGAGTTCCGTCAGGCAAAGTCTTGTCCCAGCTATATCCTGTTTCCATAATCAAAATATCCTTATCAAATTTGGCTGTGATATAATCCGCCCATTCACGCATTTGTGCTGCCGTATTTTTCGTCCAGAAAGGATAATAAGAAGTACCGATTATATCATATTTCGTATTTCTTTTTTTCAGTTCACCATAATACCAGTTATACAAGTCTTTATCTCCGGCACCTGCCGAGTGAATAATGACCTTTGAATCCGGTGATACAGCTTTCACTGCATCATAACCAGTATTGAATAGTTCGGAAAGCTGTGCAAAATTGTCACAACTTCCATCCGGATATAACATGCCGGCTTGTACTTCATTACCCAACGAGACAAATTCGGGAGTCGTCCCCTGTGCTTTCATCTTATTCATGAAATCAAAGGTAAAATCGTAGAGTGCTTTTTTAAGTCCTTCAAAGTCGAGCCCTTCCCATTCATGAGGTTTGTTCTGGTCTTCTCCATTTGTCCAGTAATCACTATAATGGAAAGTCAACTGTATCTGCATACCGGCTTGTTTGGCTCTTTTTGCCAGCCGCAAAACATCTTCCGGCCCTGAAATACCTGCGGGCAAACGGTTGGAAGGAGAATAATCCGGATTTCCCGGGTCATTATACAGACGGAGACGGACAATGTTGAAACCATTATTCTTCAATATTTCGATACAGTCCTTTTCTTCACCGTTTTCATAGAATTTTCCACCCATCTGCTCCACGTAAGTCAGCTGTGAGATATCACCGCCTTTCAGCAAATTATACTCCTTCTCTGTTTTCTTCAAACGCAGTCCGTCAAAGCGACTCCAGTTTCCTTCAGCCGATTCGCTGTGGATTTCAATATCACATTTACCGCCTTCTACTTTTATTCCACGCACATAGGAGCGAACCCAGGTAGAGGGAGATGCTTGTAATGAAGTCATTTTCTTAGTATCAGCACCGGCTGCCACATAACAGGATATTTGTCCTCCGGTACTCTTATAATAGAACTCAAGGTCATAAATACCATCTTCCAAACCGTTGACAGTCTGACGGGTGGATACCGTATATGACGCAGTTGCTCCATAATGTAAAGCATAGTTGCCTTCACATCCCCCTTGCACCACTTTTGCAGCAGAATAATCCCCGTTTACTGTCCAACCTTTAGGAGAAGCTATTTCGGCAGCGTCTTCTTCAAAACTTCCGTTAGGTACTTTCACCACTGTAACAGCAGGTTCGGGGTTAGCGACTGCTACCGGGTCGTCCGAACATGCAGCCATACTGCACACAACGGAAAAGCTAATTGCAATAAAGCCTGTGATTTTCATGATTAAACTGTTTTTAATATTTCTCATGTCATTGTTATTTAAGGTTTATATAAAAAGGAGCTTGTGACGATGCTTACAATAAAACATCGTCACTAAGTTGTCCTATCCTATCAGGCTCCGGAAAGCCTGAATCCCCTGATGATTAATATCCAATCTTTCTACCTCACTTAATAACCGGAGGGATTTCTCCTTCTGGTCCAGTCCCCAATATCCTAATGCCATCATATATTTGCAGTGAATTACGTTTCTTATCGTCAAGTCATCCTCCCAAATCAACAAGTCGGGTAGCGACACTGCAAAATAATCCATTTTAATCTTGTCAAACAAGTGTTTTTCGCCGTAAGAGGTCAATTTATGAAAGCGGCCGTTAGCCTCATCCACACGCCCGAGTTTCAATAATGCCAAACCTTGATAGAATATTTTATCGGGTTTCGCATCGTTGTAGTACATAGCAGCAGCCGGTTCGGTAGGCCCGATGATTGCCTGTTCCCAACACTCCACAGCCTTGTCATGTTGCCCCAATCCTTCGTAGGCACAACCCAGGAAGTAGTAAAAATCGTTTTCCTGTGCACCATACAATTTGCCTTCACCAAGATGATGCGGATATTCCAGGCATTCTTCCAATAATGTGATAGCTTCCTTATAATTACCGGCTACCAATGCCTGTTTTGCTAATTCCACACGTGCCAGTTGATACTGGGCAGGCACTTTTCCTTCACCGCCCTCCCAGGGATGGAAGTTATGCGCATCCAATACAGCTTTCGCCTTTTCGTACTCTCCCGTCTGATTCAATAAGGTGATTTCTTCCAATATGAGGTCATCACGCTGCTTAATCAAATCAGGATATTGTTGTAGGAAAGCAAGACGTTCTTTGTGTGAACGACGGACACGTTTGTAAAGTTGGTCGAGTTCCATCAAGATACGTGCGTCGGTTGAGTCAAGGCGGAAAGCACGTTCCATACACTCGATGGCTTTTGCCTCCTCATTTTTCTTATTGAAGAATGCCAGAGCCAGGTTACGCCATACAGTCGGGAAGCTATCGTCCAGTCTTGCGGAAGTTTCCCATGCCTCCATAGACAAGTCGTACTGGCGCTTGTCGTAGTAAAGATTGCCCAAATAGTAAGGAGCTCTCGCATCGTTCGGATTTTGTTCCATGGCACATTGCAAGGCAAGAATTGCTTCCAACCGGTTGGGAAAACAGTAATCGGGACATGCCTTGACTGCATCGTCAAATGCTTGTTTCACTCCGGGCAGTCCTCCCTGATGCAGGCACCAACCCAAGTAATAGTAAGTCATCGGAGTAACAATACCCTCGGCAATAGCTATATTCCATAAGGAAGCAGCTTCCTGCCAGCAACCTGCGGCACAGTAGTCGAGAGCTATTTCATCATAGTTGTGAGGTTCGCCACGCATCATCTCTTTCATGACAGACAGTTCATCGGCTACGTTCGTAATCAGGTATTTCTCATAACGACAGCCAAAGTTGAATTTATCAATAGCCAATGAATCTTCAATCAGTTGCAGGGCCTCTTCGGTTTTGTCCATCCGGCGGAGAATAGCAGTTTTCAGAGCACGGGCTTTATGATTATGCCAGTTGCGGATAAGCGAGCGGTCTATTTCGTCCAGTGCATCCTCCAAACGACTTTGCATGGTAGAAATCTGCGCGCAGGCAAAGTATCCCGCATCCTGCCAGGCGGCATTCCAACAAGATTTATAGAAACGGTCGTAAGCCTCATTATAGCGTCCTTGGTATTTCAGAGCAAGACCGAGATTATAAATCGGTTCTCCGTCGTATGGATTCGGATTGCGTTTCTGTAAAGTCTTTACGGCTGTAAGCAGGTATTGCTCCGCTTTATGGAAACGGCCTTTACGGATATACCACAGACCAAGCGCGTTGTTATTACGCACATCAATCGGATCACGGCGCAATGCTTCTTCGTAGTATTCTACGGGATTGTATGTGGCGTGTCTGTACTGTTCCAAGTGTAAGCCGGTCAGATAAAGCTGTTCGGTAGTCTTTATTTCTTCCGGGAGCAGGGCTGCTTCAGCAGCGTCAGGAATCGGCTTCACTTCTTCCGGTTCCGCATGCCAATAAAGTAATTCCTTTCCGTTTGCTGTGATTTCAAGAATCAGTTTATCGAGTTTCTCACCTTTCACATTTACTGTTTCATCCAGTAGTTCTTCCGGGGTGATAGTCACTTCCTTACTATAATATACTTTACCGTCTTCTCCTTTCAACACAACATTTACCGTTTGGCGTGAGGTAGCAAATATCTTGAAACGAACGCTGTCCTCCCCTTCCGGTTCAATGTTCATCAACAAGTCTCTGCTGGCATTCTTCACCACTCCCAATTCCCGGTAAGGCAGGAAATATTGAACGAAGTTCTTTTCTTCGTAAGGTTGCAGCCAGGTAAAGTCCGGTTGGTTTTCGGTATATACACCTGCCATTAGTTCAATGTATGGCCCGTCCTCGTCAGTCAGGTTACGATCCCATGCGCGACCGAAATCACCATTTCCCCAAGTCCATTGTTTCTTGCCCGGAGAAATGTGGTGGTTGGCTACATGAAGCATGCCGGCACGGGTATCGTTCTCATATCCGCCCTCGAAGTTAAAACGGGAGTTGACGGCCATATAGGAAGTAGGAACCTTGATATTCTTATAGTTCGAGATATCTACTCCGGCAGAATAGTCCATCTTGTAGTACGTACCCGTTGCGATGGGGAAACTGGACACGGCACGTTTTCCATGGTCGAACACGGCATTGATATCGGGCGGGAATACACTCTGATAATAGTCGTTCACCGCTACGGCAGGGTTTGCCCACCACAGGAAGGTCTGCGGCACTTCGGTACGGTTGTAAAGCACCCCTTTGATTTCAAGAAAAGCATGTCCCGGACGAAGCGTAAAACCTGCCATTCCTTTCTGGTGGAACATACGTTCCATTTCATTCACCCATACCGTGACACTTCCGTCGGCATTTTCTTCAATAGTCGTATCTACGGGCATGTAGGTGCTGGGGCGGTGATGTTGAGGCCAGTTAAACTCAATGCCACCTGAAATCCACGGTCCCGCAAGCCCTACCAGAGCAGGCTTTATCACATGGTTATAATAAATGAAATGACGTTCCTTTATTTTATCGTATGCCATCTGTACACGTCCGCCTAGTTCGGGCAGAATCATGACCTTAATGTATTCGTTCTCGATAAAAATAGCATTGTATTCCTTATCCACTTTCTCATCGGACATCGATTCAATCACAGGATAAGGATATACGACCCCGCTGCTGCCTTGATACACACGCTTCTCCAAGAAGATTGGATTCTTCTCTGGTTTGCCTACTTCATAAGTAGGAATAACCACTTTTTCTTTCCATGCTTTTACCATCGTATTATTGATTATAAATTTGTTTTTTTATTCGTTGACAAAGAGATCAAGAGACAAAGAGGGTCAGGGACAGAGAGATCTTACATTCTCCCTGCCTGATTGATGATGTTATCCAATACCTATTTACTTACTTGTTAATTTGCCAACCTATTGTTTTTTTATTTGATTAAATCCTTTTCCAATGCTTCCAGTGATTTGCCTTTCGTTTCGGGCAACGCACGGAAGAAGAACAAATAGCCGACAGCACAAATGGCCGCATAAATCCAGAATGTACCGCTGCTTCCCAATAAATTATTCAGTAGCGGGAAAGTGTATGTCAGCGTGAAACTACCTACCCACAAAGCAAACGTACAGGTTGCCACCGCAACGGCACGCACCCGGTTCGGGAAGATTTCGGCAAGCAGCACCCAAGTGATAGGTCCCAATGACATTGCATAGCAAGCGATAGCCAGAACTACGAGTACCACCATAAAGAATCCGCTTACTTCGAAGAAATAACAAGTGCCAAGAATGAGATAAATGCCTGCCAGCCCTCCGGCTCCCAACAGCATCAAGACACGACGTCCCAAACGTTCGACTGTATAGATAGCCACAAAAGTAAAGATTACATTTGCCACACCCGTCACCACAATATTAAAGAGAACATCTCCCAACGAATATCCTGCAGACTGGAATATCTCCTGCGCATAATTGAAGATTACATTCGTACCGCACCATTGCTGGAATACAGCCACAATAATGCCTAAAACAAGTACCTTGCGGAACGGACGACTGAATAATAGCCGCAATCCTCCTTCCGACTTCGAAGAACCGGTTTCTTCCACCAGACGAAGTTCCTGGTCGGCATAATCGTCACCGCCTATTTTACTAAGCACATTCCATGCTTTCTTTTCTTTTCCTTTCATCGCCAGCCAGCGGGGACTTTCGGGGATGAAGCATGCCAACAACAAGAATATCGCAGCAGGGAAGGCAGCCGCCCAAAACATCCATCGCCATCCCATCTGCCCGTTCCATGAAGCACAAATATCCACAGGGGAAAAGTCAGCGGGAATAGGTTCTGCAATCAGCCAGTTAGTGATTTGAGCGCCCAGGATACCGAGTACAATCGTCAATTGATTCAGCGAGACGAGTTTTCCCCTGATTGACGTAGGAGCTACTTCGGCAATATACATGGGAGAAAGTCCCGAAGCGATTCCGATTCCGATACCGCCTAAAAAACGGGCTGCCAAAAACCAACTAAATGCGGAAAACGCTCCGGTAGCGTAAGCGGAAGACAAGAATATGAAAGCAGAAATTATCAGGAGAGGCTTACGTCCATAACGGTCTGCCATCATGCCTGCCACCATAGCGCCAATCAAACAACCGAGCAAAGCCACGCTCATGGCAAGTCCCTGCATGGCAGGTATATCAGCAATATCAAAATAGAGTTCGTAGAAAGGCTTCGCTCCCCCTATCACCACCCAGTCGTAGCCAAAGAGAAGTCCGCCCATCGCAGAGACTAAACATATAAAATAGACAAACTTTTTATTATAACTTTTCATACCATTAGAAGATTGATTAATTGATACTGCAAAGATAGAGCATGTCAAGAGCATAAAAAATAGAATTTCATTCGATAAAGATGGACAATCTTATTTTTTGCAGTTTATTTGATAGATAAGATACATTGTTATATATTTGCGCAGAACAGTCGAATCATATACTATGAGATTATGGTAAAGTTGAAAGATGGATTTACCGGGGAAAGAGCTTTAGTGCTTCCCCGCATTATCGTTGACAAAATGGAAGAAGACCCTCTCACTTCCATGCTACACATTACTGACATCGGATATTATCCGAAAGCCAAGCATCATTTCCGGGAACGGAAAGAGCCTGTCAACCAATATGTATTTATCTATTGCATAGACGGAGCCGGATGGTATCGCATCGGTGACCAGGAATATACGGTATCCGCCAACCAGTATTTTATCCTCCCTGCGGGAGTTCCCCATGCCTATGCTTCCGACAAATCGTGTCCATGGACTATCTACTGGATACACTTCAAAGGTATCCTTGCACCGTTTTATGCACAGGAAGCCGGCAGACCGATGGATATTCAGCCCGAACTACATTCACGTATCAGTACCCGGATTAACCTGTTCGAAGAAATATTCAACACACTGAAAAACGGATATAGCAATGAGAACCTGCGCTATGCGTTCTCCATGTTCCATTTCTACCTGGGAACATTACGGTATATACAGCAATACCGTAACGCCGCAAACAATGATTCACAGGAAGACGAGAATATAAGCGAACTGGCGATTCATTATATGAAAGAAAACATGGAGAAACATCTCACCTTACAGGATATAGCCGACCAAATCGGGTATTCTCCTTCTCATTTCTCCATGTTGTTCAAAAAGAAAACGGGGCATAGCCCACTGACTTACTTCAACCTATTAAAGATACAACAAGCCTGTCTGCTGCTCGACACAACAGACATGAAAATTAACCAGATATGCTATAAGATAGGTATAGAAGATACCTATTACTTCTCCCGCCTGTTCAGCAAAATCATGGGAATGTCGCCACGGGAATACCGCAAGTCGAAGAAAGGGTAATTACATCCCCTTTTCTATCGTCAGCACGAACTGGCGCAGATACACTTCCTGTTCCTCATTGCCCGTATTGGTAAACCGGACAAACTTCACCGGAGCTTTCTGCAATCCCGCTGTAAGCTTGCTGCCTTTTTGTTCCAGGTCTATCGCCTTCCATTCCTTACCGTTTACGGAGATTTCAAAACGTCCCCATACAGATGGTTCTTTCTTTCCGAAGTCGATTTGTATACTCTCTGCCGGATAAGTATTATCCAGTTCTATTTCAAGCATTTTTCCCGCTCCCCATTTCACCACTTCATTGGCGGGTGAAATAAGCACCCGGTTCACTTTTACTTGCAGCGGCAGGTTCTTTATTTGTTCCACATCACTAATCAGTTTATGCGGCATATAGTCTGTTATAGCATCCAGAGAAGTTCCGTTCTTTTGATTATAGCGTTCGACGGTAATTGCAAAGGTACGGTCAATCAGTGGTTTTATCACTCTTGTAGCCGTCTTTACTCCCGGTTGGTAGGGATTCTGATTATATGTCTGGTCAATGTCAAACATTTGTTGCTGTAAGGCTTTCACATGGTTGTACTTCCGAAGGAAATAAGAATGAGAGAAGTCACCCCAGCTCTTTACCATATTCAATACCTCTTTTCCCGTTTCAGCCAGCAGTCTGAACTGATACAGCCAAGGGGTTATCTCTTGAATCAAGGGTTTATTTTCTGTATTAATCAACAGAATATCAGCGGACTCTGCCATGCGTTCGAATGTATTCTGCAATGCTTCGAAATCCGCCGTTTCGTATTTTCCATTCTCCACATAGCCCTTAAGGAAACGTTCGACAGCAGGTTGAATGTCCTGTGATTCTTCACGGCGGTACAGATGTCCGTTGACACCCAAGTCGGAATTATGTATAGCGAAACATTCAAGCTCTTCCGCAGCATCCGGCAGGATAGTACGGATAGCATCTTTCCACGTCTGCCAGGTATCATACTTCGTTGGGTTCCAGGCATAGCTTGCCACACTGTAAATAGCAATTTTAGACGCTTCGGCATGCTCCATCGGGTTTGTGACGAAGCCGGACATCTGACCGGAAATCGTGGTGTCGTTACCATAAACCGGACCGAGAAGCAGATGGTCGCGTACATAATCGGATACAGGGAAATTCCACCAAATGTATGCCGGACGTTTGATGCGTTCGTTAATCCAGGAGATGCCGTCACGGGTAATGTCGGAGACTACACGGTCGCCCGTCCACATGATTTGGATGGAAGGGTTCAGTTTCTCTCCTAAGGTAGTCAGGTAGTTACCTTTCGGGTTCGACCAGCTTTTATTATATTCGGTGGGACACATGATAAGCGGAGTCACGTCCGGTTTCGTCTGTACAAAGTTCTCGTCGATATAGTTCAGAAGTTCCGCCTGCTTCTGCGGATTGGTTCCTTCGCCGGAAATATCATCAAAGAAGACGGCGAATGAACGGACTCCGAGTTGGTACATTTTCTCGAACTTAGTCAGCAGTATATCGCGGTCCTGCTGATTCCATTTGATATCCTGTCCCGGATGGATGGCCCATACAAAATCAACTTCATTGCTATTGGCTACCGCTACCAGTTCCTGCAACTGCACAGCTTCCTTTTCGGGATAAGGCAAACGCCAATTAGGGGCGCTGTGATACGGGTCGTCTTTCGGACCGTATATATAGGTATTCATTTTGTTTTTGCCATAGAACTTCAGTTGGCTGAGACGCGCCTGATGACTCCAGGGAGTCCCATAAAATCCTTCCACTACACCCCGATAACGGACGGAAGGATAATCCTTAATCTCCACTTCCGGCAATTTTCCATCTTTCAGCAGTTGCGCAAAGGTCTGTAAAGCATAATAGGTACCCCGTTCGTCACTTCCAGCCAGTACGATTTCCTTGTCGGTCACTGACAGATAATAGGCTTCATCACGATTAGGAATCAAGCGGCTATACTTCCGTACACTCTTGTCACCTTTCTCACCGATATAGATACGGAGCCCTTGTTTGGTGCTTTGCTTACCTGGAAGCAGTTCTTTAAGGACTTCCACAGCATGCGGACTTGCTTCTTTTTCACCTTCCAGTTGATAGATGGCAGGCAGGTCGATGGTCTTGTCACGGGTAATAAGCTCTTGGGGAGCAGGTTGTAAGTTAATATTCTGCGAAAATGCAGTTACGGCGCATAGGAGACAGGCTCCCAGAAAATAAATCTTGTTGTTCTTCATAAGTAGTAATATGGGGGTTAGTTATTAGAACATAAACAGTTACACAAAGGAATACAAATTAATCAAAAATAGCAAGTTTATCGGATATAGATAATACAGAGTTTAAGACAAAAAAAGATTTATTACTTTCATTGTCCGTTCACCAACCATAAAGATGCACTCTTCATTACTTTTTAATCTGATTATTCTGTGCGACACGGTTATCGGGAGTATGCGTTTTCACAACAATCCCATTCCCGTTTTTCGTACACTTAACGCATCCTTTCCGCAAGGTCTTTTCTTTCATGTCGAAGATAAGGTTCGGGTTGAAGTGCTGTCCGTTGATACGGGTTTCAAAGTGTACGTGCTCCGTAGTGGCACGACCGGTACGTCCCGTCAGTCCGATAGGCTGTCCGGCTTTTACGGTATCGCCGCTTTGGACGAAGTTCTTGAAGTTATGGCTGTAAAGAGTTTCCAGTCCGTTGGGATGGCGGATGACAACCAAGTTTCCATACGCATAATACGGTTTCGACATGCGCACTATGCCGTCGAAAGCAGCACGAATCGTATCTTTCGCGCACGTTTTGATATCTGCGCCCGAATGTCCCCCACGAGTTCCGTAGGCAGAGATTACTTTACCGCCAGGCAATGGAAAGGCATATTCGTGTTCCTGCAAAGAATCCAGATGCAGGTAGAGATGGTTGCTTTTAGCAAATAATCCGGGAGTAGCCACCCGGACATCTTTTATCTCCCTGGCAGAGAAAGGAGATTTATTCTGTGCGTGGATGATAACAGGTAATAATAAGACTGTAAGTGAGATAAGTATGTTCTTCATGTATTTTTTCTTTTTTCAAATGCGGCAGAGGTGATTATTCAAAGAATAAAAGCTCGCTGCCATCCGATTCCGCATAGTCTTTCAATAAGGACTGAATCATTTCAGCAGCTTCTTTCAAACCTTCTTTTCCATTGTAACCGTTGACGATAGCAAGGATATGAGTAGTCCCGATATCCATCTTTGTACGCTCATGGTCGCTTGTAGGCGTTCCGATTCCGCCAAAAGAATCACGATATACGGGCAGCCCTTCGATATTCAACACTCCGCGTCCGATGCCTTCGAACGGTTCTTCCGCTTTTCCGATACCGAGTTCGAGATGCGTGCCTTGTATCTTATCGGCATCGAAACCACCGATAGAGTGCCCCGTGCGGAGAGAAACAAGATTGATAAGGTCTACCAACGTATCAATCTGATATAAAGGAATCCCACGCATCAGGCGACGACGCAAAGCCTCTGCCGACGGACGGTAACGTCCGGGGTCTTTTCCGCAACGCTTGTACGCTTCGCGGGTGGCTGCAATTACCGGTTGACGTTTAATGTCTTCCATTTGCGTAGTGGAAGTCAGTTGTTCGGTGAAAGTATTGATTTCCTGCCAAAGACCTTCGCAGTAAGCAGTGTTCTTCACTGCGGCATATACGGCTGCCCCGGCAAAAACCGGACATGCATCCTTTATTTCCTGAGATACTTTTATTTCAAACATAACTTATCATAAACCAATTATCAGCGTAAAAAGACAAAGTTACAGACGCCGAATCTTACTTTTTAATCATTATTCCCGACAAGATACGACCGGAATCAATACCCAGTCTGCGTGCCGAAAAGAATTCATCATGATGAATATAGGTGCAGATGCCGGCTACTTCAATCTGTTCCGCAGGCACTCCCGCATCAAGCAGTTCAATCCGGTTGGCTTCCCACAGGTCTATATGATATTTGCCCGTTTCCTTCTTTTTAATAGAGATGGCGGACATGTCAAAGCCGCTTTCCTTAAAAGCTTTATAAACCTCATTACCCACTTCAAAGGATTCAAGCGAGATGCTCGGACCGATACAGGCTACCACATCTTCACCTTGAGTTCCGAAATACTGGCTCATATGGTCCATAACATTGGCAACGATATGCTTCACCGTTCCTTTCCATCCTGCATGGACGGCAGCTACTACATGTTTTCTTTTGTCGTATAGCAACACAGGTACGCAATCCGCCGTCGTGACACAAACACAATATCCCGGCACATTGGTAATCAATGCATCTACTCCCCGCAGAAGGTGCCGTCTTATTTCCAATGAGTCTTCAAGAAAAGATTCATTGATTATCAGACTGGCGCAACCATGCATCTGCTCCGGAATAAATAATTCCTTAATCTGATGCTTCATGATTTGAAACAACCAACTCTGATTGCGATAGACATTCATGCATGAGTCATTGGTATAAGGCGAGCAGTTGAATGAGGCATAAGCTCCCGTACTTATACCTTTGTGACGTGTAGTGACGAAATGAGCTACTTCGGGATATACATCCAACGATTTATATCCCTTCAACTCATTATTTTTCGTAAGTGTAATCATTTATCTTCCCAATCTTCTTCTTCGTATTCATAATCGAGGTCATCATCCTCATCGTCCACGTCTTCGCCATACTCATAGTCGATGTCTTCATCTTCGCCCATGTCTTTAAGTTCCTGTTGCAGACGGCTCACGTCCTTCGGACGGTGAACGATTGCTTCTATCTTGTTGCTTTCCTTGTTCAATTCTTCCCAAAGAATGTCCTTCAATACGGAAATTCCCAAACCGGAAACAGAAGATATGAATACGTGTGGTATGCCTTCGGGCAGTGTAGGTTCAATCTCGTCCATCAATTCCTGGTCGAGCATATCGCTCTTGGTGATAGCCAGCACACGTTGTTTGTCCAGCATTTCAGGATTGAAGGTACGCAGTTCGTTCAGCAAGATATCGTATTCTTTACGAATATCGTCGCTGTCTGCCGGAACCATGAACAGCAGTAATGAGTTACGTTCGATATGGCGCAGGAAACGCAGTCCCAAACCTTTGCCCTGACTGGCTCCCTCGATAATTCCCGGAATATCAGCCATCACGAAAGATTTTCCACCATGATAGGAAACGATACCCAGATTCGGTTCGAGCGTAGTAAACGGATAATCGGCGATTTTTGGTTTTGCCGCCGAAATGGAAGAAAGTAGTGTAGACTTTCCCGCATTGGGGAAACCTACCAAACCGACATCGGCAAGCAGCTTCAACTCCATGATAACGGTCATTTCCTGCATCGGTTCTCCCGGCTGCGCGAAACGCGGAGCCTGACGGGTTGCCGTCTTGAAATGGCTGTTGCCCTGACCGCCGCGACCGCCTTTGAGCAGAATCACTTCCTGTCCGTCTTCCGTCACATCACAAAGATACTCTCCAGTCTCGGCATTGTAAACCACCGTTCCGCAGGGTACTTCTATTATTTTATCCGCGCCGTCTTTTCCGAAGCTACGCCCCTTGCTTCCCGATTCGCCATGACCAGCCATTGCATGACGGTCATACTTCAAGTGAAGCAATGTCCAGTAGTTGCGGTTACCGCGCAGGATGATATGACCTCCTCTTCCGCCATCGCCCCCGTCGGGACCTCCGTTAGGACAATATTTCTCGCGCCTCATGTGCGTAGAGCCTCTTCCGCCCTTACCCGAGCGACAGTATATCTTTACGTAATCAACAAAATTCGATTCAGCCATATTCTTTCAGTTAGTTAAAATGGTCGGTAGCCAAAGCGATATACTCCGGCTACCGACTTATTTGTTTATTATTACAATTTGTCTACTGCTTCGCAGATTTCTGCAAAGATACCTTCCATAGTACCCAGACCGTTGATGTGTTGGTACTTCTCTTCGTTCTTGTACCAGTCGATTAGCGGTGCAGTCTGTGAATGATATACATGCAGACGTTTTTTGATAGTCTCTTCGTTGTCGTCCGCACGACCGGAGTCTTTGCCACGTTTGATAAGACGTACCATCAGTTCCTCTTCGGGAACATCGAGGTCTACCATAACCGAAACATCCTGTCCTCTTTCAGCCAACATTTTCTTTAATGCTTCCGCCTGTGCAATTGTTCTCGGGAAACCGTCGAAAATCACACCTTTGCTATCCTTGAAGCTATCGAATACGCTTGCCAGAATATCAATCATCAATTCGTCAGGAATCAATTGACCTTGGTCGATGTAACCTTTAGCAGTTTTACCCAGCTCTGTGCCGTTCTTGATTTCTGCACGCAATACATCTCCCGTAGAGATGTGGTTGATTCCATACTTTTCTACAATACGTTCGCTCTGTGTTCCTTTTCCAGAACCCGGAGCACCGAAAATTACAATGTTCAACATCTTGTTATTTACAATTTAACGATTTACTATTTACCATTTAACTGGTACCTATTTACTATTAATCTACTACTGTATAAATGTCGGGATAATTACGCCCGAAGCCGTCATAATCGAGTCCGTAGCCTACGATGAAGTCATTCGGGATTTCCATCGCCACATATTCAATGTTCAAGGCTACTTTCAGTTTTTCCGGTTTTACCAACAGGGAAGCGATATGAATTGATTCGGGATTGCGCGTGCCCAGTGTATCCAACAAGCGTTGCATAGTCAGTCCCGTATCCACAATATCCTCTACAATGACCACCGTACGTCCGGCGATGTCTTCATTCAGACCGATAACCTCTTTAATCACTCCGGTGGAAGTCACCCCTTGATAAGAAGCCAGCTTCACGAATGAGATTTCGCAAGGAATTGTGATATGCTTCAACAAATCAGCGGTAAACATGAACGAACCGTTCAACACACTAAGGAAAAGCGGATTCTTACCTGCCAAGTCGCGGTTAATTTCGTTCGCTACGCGAATCACTTCTTTCTGAATATCTTGTTCCTTAATAGAAACGGTAAATAGCTTGTCTTTTATCTGAATGGTATCCATAACCGGTAATTTTAAAAAAGTTGTCGCAAAAATACAATTTTTTATTCTACCCCGTGCATCATCTTCTGCAATTTCTTCAATAATTAATATACCGATAAAATCTCTTTCATTTCTTGGCGTAACAAGTATGTATCAAATTAAAGTGCTTGAAGGCGGTTATGGTTCTTCTACTTTTGTCATTATAACATCAATAGGAACAGAAAAGCCAATAGGTGTAGCATCAGGTAGCACCATATCCGTATCACCCAAATCTCCTTCCGTATAGTCCCATATGCCTTCTTTCTCATTTAATGTCCAATGAAGTTTATTAGGAGTTATCAGCTCCATTTTTCCTCCCACTAATCCTCCGCCATTAAAATGTTGTTTACGTTGATCGTAAAAAACAAAACCTACAGCACTAGGGGTTGTTCCACTAGCTGCTAGATAAATATTATTTTCTGGTGCCCTACCATTATCCCAAACAGAAGGCATCGGTTTGATATAGTCTTCTTTTACAACTCCATTGACACTAAGATAATATCCTCCAAAAAGATTTTCACCACTAGCAAAATGCCCTACCCATGTTCCCTTTTGTAGCTTAATCTTAAATATACTATCATTATTTTGATATATCCAGGTTCCTACAAAAGAATCATAATTCGCCTGAGAAAATACGCTTGTATATGTAAATAATAAGACTAAAACTATATATATTCTTTTCATCTTAATAAGTTGTTAATTATATGTTCGGCAAATGATCTGAATGAATCCTCCGAATCAATCATCAAAGATGATTGATTATTTTATAAGACGAACATAACATCAAGTTGTAATCGCTTATTTTATTTTTTACGGACAAGTTAAAGCTAAATATCTGTCTACTTATATAAACTATAACCAAAAGAAATATAATCTAAAAGGGGTACGTTTCTCCATGCCCCCCTTTATTGACCAGAGATGGATGGTAAATGTGCCGTTATATGCGGTGAAGAGTTATATTCAGTCTTTACAAATTGAATAAATAACAGAATGTTCTGGAATTTAAAATAGAGTTGGTCGGCAGGAATAATAAATAAAATAGAGAGCATGTCAAAAGTCTTCAGTGATGAGTTTTGACATGCTTCTCTATTTTTAAGTATCTTCGTTAAATATAATGAAAGGGTTAATTATAACCAGTATCCCAATAGAGGCTTTACTGATTCCAACCTTTACCTGGAACAAAGGTACAATATTGAATTTCGACTCCCATAATGCCACCGGATGTACTGGAAATATTTCTAACTACATAAATGCCTGTATAACAGTAATCCAGTTCACCATGATTATTATTTGGACATCTTGTTATATATGCCTGTCCAGGCTTACATGCTACCTTAGACGCCCAACCACTTTCAAGAACTTCGTTAGTGTTAATAACCCCTAAACCACTTTTTTTACCTAGAGATATTATTTCTGCACTGTAAAGTTTCTGTCCAACACTTATATTCATTGCAGCATTCCAAAAATTGTTAGTAGAAGATTCCCAAGCCAAATATCCATAGCTTTTTCCACCGATAAATACATGAACTAAATTATTTTCGGTTGTTAAATTAACCGTTATCGTCCCTTCCGGAGCATTTCCAGAACCACCCTCATCGTCATCATCTCCACAACTTACTGTAACTAATGATGTCATGACTATCATACACATCATCCAAAACCATTTTATTTTCATTATTTAATCAAGTTTTGTTTGCTTTGGTTCCTCAAGCGAGTAAATAATTTGTTTTTCTTTGTGTGATAAGGCATAAATACAAAAATGACGTGGAACCGAACTTTATCATTACCGAGGCTCTGGAATGCCTGTACTACCAATAAAGTTAAGCCCACGTCAAAGAAACGCAGGCGTTATAACTCTATATTCTTGGTAATACATTGAATTTTCCAGATTCCGGTAACTAAGAATAAAAGCTAACGCTTTTTATAAATATGTCTTTTTAATTGCTTCTTTTTAATTTACCATAGGCTATTACCTTTAGATTGTTCACCACAAAAATATAAAAAGTAAGTATTGATTGCAAATATTCGACTACTTTATTAAAGTACAAGAGAAAGAAAACAAAAAAACAGCACGAGTTACCGGCTAATTTTATAATTCACAGAATGAATATCAAGAGAAAAGAATGAACTACGAAAAGACTAGTAGAAGATAGGGAATAATAATATTTCAAGCGCAGATACTCCCACCTATCCACTTCATTAAGTTTTCAACAGCGTAAATAATCAAGTGGAGTCCACCTTAAATGTAAATTAGTCATCACTTTAGCCAAAAGTAAATTCGACATTTTCGATACTGGCGAAGAGCATTCCTTCCCTTTTTCTCAAAAAGATTTTACTTTCCCTAGCCAGCCAACCAATAGCAAGAGCTACGTCTTCAAAAGTCAAACCTAACTCACGGCACAAATCGAAGATTGAAAGTTCACCCTTTTCATTTAAGATGCGCCATACTTTTCCTGCATTCAAGCCAATTTTTGTCTTTTCCATAATGCAAACTTTTAGGAGATTAAACAATCTATTATTTATGATTTAATCATTGTGAGCATAGGAAAATAATGTTATTCGCATTACCTACTTACAAAGATAACATTTTTTTCGAAAAATGCAAATAACCAAAAGCAATCGTAGCAAAAGTTTGTTTCACTTCTCGTTTCAGTTTTGATTCTTTTCACCACAGAGGACACAGAGGACGCAGAGGTTATGATTATCTCTGAATTAGAACTCTGTGTCCTCGGTGGTGAAATAGTTTATTTCCGTACAGTAATGAATAATTAATTGATGCTTCCTGCTTTCACAATTGAGCATGATTAGTAAAGCTATTTCGTAATTAGTTTCAACCCTGTTTGAAACACTTTGTTTCTCGGTGTGAAACGAAGTGTTTCATTGCTTGAAACGAAGTGTTTCACACCGAGAAACAGATAGTTTCACTGGGAGAAACATTTTTTGAAACTAACCGCATACATGTGAAGTTGTTGCTCTTTAGCCGCAATCCCTTTATTCATCGGATAAACAGGATAAAGGTGATGTGGGAGATAGAAAGATTGAGAATAAATATCCAGTGGGAAAATGCAGTTGCTTCCTGTAAAGATTCAATACCATACTGAAATGAACTGTTTCACGACAAAGGACACAGAGTTCTAATTCAGAGATAATCACAACCTCTGTGTCCTCGGTGGTGAAATAGCTCATTTTCGCACAGTTTTAAACTAACTTTTAATGTAGTCAGCCTACCCATAGACAATCCAGCAATATCTTACACCCTATCCAACCGAGATTTACAAGTTTTCTTCCCGCAACAAACGGGAAAAGTCAGAAGAATCATGTACATTTGTGGTTCGAAAACTAAAAGAACATTGTAATGAAAATATTTCCAAGCAGCAGTATCAAGAAATTAGACGCTTATACCATTGAGCACGAACCGATTGCGTCAATAGACCTGATGGAACGTGCAGCAACAGTACTAACCAAAGCTATCACAGACAGATGGGGTACGGAAACACCCGTCACTGTTTTTGCAGGACCGGGGAATAACGGTGGAGACGCCCTTGCCGTAGCCCGCATGATGGCTGAAAAAGGATATAAAACAGAAGTATATCTCTTTAATACGAAAGGTAATCTTTCGCCCGACTGCCAGACGAATAAAGAACTGGTGGAAATGATGGAAGAAGTGACATTCCACGAAATCAGTACTCAGTTCGTACCGCCGGTTCTGACACCGGACCATCTGGTGATTGACGGATTATTCGGTTCAGGACTGAACAAACCGTTGAGCGGGGGATTCGCGGCCGTAGTGAAATACATCAACTCTTCTCCTGCTATGGTAGTAGCCATCGATATTCCTTCGGGACTGATGGGAGAAGAGAATACGTTTAACGTCAAAAGCAATATTGTGCGTGCAGACGTTACTTTCAGCCTGCAACTGCCGAAACTTGCTTTCCTCTTTGCAGAAAACACCGAGTTCGTAGGAGAATGGGAATTGCTGGATATCCAGTTGAGCGAAGAGGGAATCGAAGAGACGGAGACAAACTACGAAATGCTGGAGATTGAAGAAATCCGCTCGCTTATCAAGCCCCGCAAGCAATTCGCCCATAAAGGAAACTTCGGCCATGCACTGCTGATAGCCGGTTCGAAAGGGATGGCGGGTGCATCCGTATTGGCTGCCCGTGCTTGTCTGCGTTCCGGTGTAGGATTGCTCACCGTGCACGCTCCGATATGCAACAACGACATTCTGCAAACTTCCGCACCCGAAGCAATGGTAGAGACTGACGCCAGCGAAAACTATTTCGCCGTACCTACCGACACTGACGATTACCAAGCTGTCGGCATCGGCCCGGGACTGGGACGGAACGAGGAAACGGAAGCTGCCCTTATTGAGCAACTGGAACATTGCCAAACTCCCGTCGTACTGGATGCCGATGCACTGAATATTCTCGCCAACCACCGCCACACACTTACACACCTGCCGAAAGGCTCTATCCTCACCCCTCACCCGAAGGAATTGGAACGGCTGACCGGAAAATGCCAGGATTCTTATGAACGCCTGGTGAAAGCCTGCGAACTGGCTCACGCCGCCCATGTCCACATTATCCTGAAAGGTGCTTATTCCGCCATTATCACTCCCGAAGGCAAATGCTACTTCAATCCGACAGGGAATCCGGGAATGGCAACCGGTGGCAGTGGTGATGTACTGACCGGGGTTATCCTGGCATTGCTGGCACAAGGATATCCTACCGAGGAAGCTGCCAAAATAGGCACTTATATCCACGGATTAGCGGGAGATATAGCCCAAAAGAAACAAGGCATGATTGGATTGATAGCAAGTGATATCGTCACCTGCCTGCCCACAGCCTGGCGACTTGTAAGCGAATAAAAGTTAAGAACTTACAGTTTTTTCAATAACTTCATTAACTTTGTTTTCAAAACCAGTTAAAAGAGAACCGAATATGAAAAAGTTGATTATAGCAGCGGGGCTACTTATGGCAACTTCCGCTTATGCACAAACCGAAGTACTGACAGGCGTCACCCGTGGAAAGGACTACGGAGTGGTATATAGCCTTCCAAAAACCCAGATAGAACTTGAAATTAAAGCTAATAAGGTTAACTATACCCCGGGTGAATTCAGCAAATACGCCGACCGCTACCTGCGATTGAACAATGTATCCGCCGACCCCGAAGTGTACTGGGAACTGGCTAGCGTAAAAGTAAAATCGGTAGGAGTGCCGAACAGCGAAGCTACTTACTTCGTAAAACTGAAGGATAAAACGGTAGCCCCTCTCATGGAACTGACCGAGAATGGCTTGGTGAAATCTATCAACGTGCCTTACAGTCAAAACAGCTCCACGAAGAAAACTACCCCGACCACTCCTGCTCTTCAAAAGAGCGCGAATCCCCGCGACTTCCTGACCGAGGAAATCCTGATGGCAAGCTCTACCGCTAAGATGGCAGAACTGGTAGCCAAAGAAATCTACAATATCCGCGAAAGCAAAAATGCCTTATTACGCGGACAGGCAGACAATATGCCCTCGGACGGCGCACAGCTTAAAATCATGCTCGACAACCTGAATCTACAGGAAGATGCCATGACCAAAATGTTCTCCGGCATACAGGACAAGGAAGAAAAGACGTTTACCGTCCGACTTACGCCTGACAGGGAATTCAATAATGAAGTTGCTTTCCGTTTCTCCAAGAAGTTGGGTGTGGTAGCCAATAATGACTTGGCCGGAACTCCGTTCTATATCAGCCTGAAAGACCTGAAAATAGTCAAGATGCCACAAGAGGACGGAAAGAAGAAAAAGGACTTGGATGGGATTGCCTACAACGTCCCCGGACAAGCATTGGTTACACTGACCGACGGCAAGAGAAAACTATACGAAGGCGAACTTCCTGTCACTCAATTCGGTATAATAGAATACCTGGCTCCGGTATTGTTCAACAAAAACTCTACCATCAAAGTGTATTTTGACCCGAATACAGGCGGATTAGTCAAAGTAGACAGAGAAGAAGGCAAATAAGAAACTTTTAAAAAGAAAAGAATATGGGCGGTGAAGGATATATGCTCGATATGATACGCCGATTAAGCGAAGGGCGGGAAGCTTCCCGCCTACGGCGCGAACGCACCAACGAAAGGTTGAAGCATATGAACCAAGCCGGCGAACATTCCTCACTGCCTGACACAACGCCGGAAGAAATGGAGCACATTATCAAAGACTCCGAAAAGAAAAAGGAAAAGGACAGCAACTATTTCGTATGGGGAACGCTCATCATTATGGGCATACTGGTTGCAATAGCCGTAACACTTTGGGCTGTATTCATTAAATGATAATTTAGGGGCGTAGCGCCCCAGCAAGGTTTCCATGCGGGATGTTGCCATTTTAGGCACGGATTACGCGGATTACGCTGTTGCTTTATGCAATCATATTTCTAAAAACCGTGAAATCCGTGTTATCCGTGCCTAAAAAATTCCCATTTATACAACTGGCGTCATTAGCTTTATAAATCCATCTTTCTGCATCTGATAAAGAAAAGCAGATATACGCGACTCGTAGCCCGCTTCATTTTGAAAATGGTCTGCGAGTTCTTCTATAATCTCACGAACCGTGCGCTTCCCGTCTATCAGTTCCCATACAGCCGTACCGTGTTCTTCCAAATGCACATGATGTTCTTTCGACATTCCCTTTGGTACAAGGAAGCGTTGCATCCACGGATACTTAAAACGGGGAAAGGAGAGCACAATTGTCTCCCCTTCCCGTTCTGCTGTAATATGTTCACTGCGACAGGGAATGACCTCTAACAGGTTTATTTTCTCTCTAGCAGCCATAGTTTTTTTATTTTTATTCCAGCATAAATACTGATTATTTCAAATACGAATGATTATTTGCAAATGCAAATTGTTACTTCTGAATATTCGCTTCTTCCAGACCGTAGCCTTTCTTCTTGTTCTCTGCCTTCAACATCAAAGCAACAATCAAAGCCAATACACCAAAGAGAGCAAAAATACTCATCGGCAGTGTATAGTCATAGGTTTGTGCGCCGTCTACCACCGGGCCTTTGCAGTAAGAGTTCAACACCCATCCGATCAACAAAGGTACACCCATCAATCCCCAGTTCTGCACCCAGAAAATCAGAGCATAAGCCGTACCCAACTGTTTTTCCGGGATAATCTTCGGAACAGAAGGCCACATAGCCGAAGGCACCAATGAGAAAGCAAAACCCAGGATAATCATAATAATGGTAGCAAACCACCATACATTCAAAATAGGCAAAGCAAACATCGTATGTACGAAAATCAACATGATAGAACCAATCACCATCAACGTAGCTCCCTTACCGATACGGTCATAGAGCGAACCGAACAACGGAGTCAATATAATAGCGCCAATCGGCAACAGTCCGGGGATTGTTCCTGCCAGTTTCGGATCTACATTGTATTTCTGCACCATCAAATCCGCCGCATACTTGATAAACGGGAATACTGCCGAATAGAACAATACACATAATAATGCAATCAGCCAAAATCCCTTATTTGTGATAATATAGACAATATCTTTCATGCGGAACGGCTCTTCCGGCTCCAAACCCTCTGCATCCAAAGACGCATCCAGCTTCTTATCATAGAAAGTATAAATAAAGAAAGCAATCGTACCTACACACAACATAATCAGACAAAACAGAATTGGAGCAGGAATATTGGTATGGAATGCACCACTCTCGTCCGTATATCCGAAAAAGTCTGCCAAAGGTACTGTCAGCACCATTGCCAAGGTTGTTCCAATACGTGCCGTAGCCATTTCAAGTCCCATAGCCAACGCCATTTCCTTGCCTTTGAACCACTTCACGATAATCTTGGAAACAGTGATACCCGCAATCTCCACGCCAACGCCGAAAATTGCATATCCCAACGCAGCCAAAGTGACCTGCATCTTGAATCCGAAAAGCATGGCTCCTTCCGGGAAAGTAGTAGAAATCGCATAGTATTTCAATCCGCAGCCGAATACCATCAACATACATGCTCCCATTCCGGTGAAACGGACACCCATCTTATCCAAGATGATACCGCCGAAAATCAGCATCAACAGGAATACATTAAACCATCCGTAAGCACTTGTGAAGAAACCGTAATCAAGGCTGTCCCATAATAATTCTTTCTCGAGCATGGGTTTTAGCGGAGACATTACGTCGGTGAGGAAATAGCCGCATAGCATAGTAAACGCGACCAATGCTAGAACACTCCAGCGTAGCACTGCGGAGTCATTCAATTTCTGTTTCAATTGTTCTGTCATTGTTATATTTAAAAAGTTATTAATAATCTCGTACGGTCAACAAAGGTAGTTAAATCTTGTTTGTTTTCACTACAAAGAGATTGTTTTTAAAAGAAAAAGTTAAGTGCGGATTACACTGACTACGCGGAACATTGAAAATCCGTGTAATCTGCGTAATCCGCACTTAAATATTAAAGAAGACATCATCGGACAATCTTCCTTTAAATGGTTTTACCCAAATAGCCTTACTGCTGTGTCCGGAGCAAATTACTCTGCCGCAGGAGCAGGAGTTTCAGCAGCCGGTGCCGGAGTTTCTGTAGCAGGTGCGTTAGTAGCAGGAGCTTCAGACTGAGGCGCAGCCGTACCTGCGGGTAAGTTATACGGGTTAGTTTGTTGTTCTTTCTGTGCTTGTTCCAACACTGCGTCTGTAGCAACAGCCGAACGGGGAACAACATAAGCGGTAGCAATGCTCATTACAACCATGAAGATAGCCAGACCCCACGTTGCTTTTTCCAGAAAATCTGTAGTTTTGCGTACGCCCATAATAGCGTTAGATGAAGAAAAACCGGAAGCAAGTCCGCCCCCTTTTGAGTTCTGAATCAACACGATGAAGCACATCAACAAGGCTGCAATCACCATTAAGATAACGAATAATAAGTACATCTTTAGTTATTTTGAATTAGCGTTAATAATCAATTTCTCCAAAAATCTGATTTGGTCTGCAAAGTAAGCATTTTTTTTTGGATATTTCAAGCTTAATTTTTTAATTATTTCAAGAGCTTTTGAATATCGTTGCTGTTTAACATAGATTTTTGCCAAAGTTTCTGTAAAACAGCTATCATCATCCTCTTCTTCCGCACTTGCTTCGTCGGAAGGAGTAACGGATACTTCCGCTTCTTCCCGCAAAGGTTTCATGTAGAGAGGAGAGTCGCTTTCGCTCTTTTCGATGAAGTCGTCGATCAGTTCAAAGCCTTTCAGCTTGGGCGTTTCATCCGTTGCTTCATCCGTAGCGGGAGTCTCTTCAAGCAAATAAGAGGTATAATCCATCGAGTAGTCGAATCCGGTCTGTGCAGTCACCTCTTCCGGAGCCGTAGACAGGAAAGCATCGATTAATGCCAGTGTACGATCTACGGATGGTTCGTCTTTCAGCACTTCCGTCAGCGCCACTCCCTTTTTCCGGGACTGAAGATCGAAACGGCTGCCTTCAATCAGTTGAAACAACTTCCGCCGGTCGGCAATATAAAGAACGGCTTTCCGCAGTTCCCCTCCGAAATTAATATCATGGAGAATATACAGATTTTTGAGATACAGCAAGCGGAGCGACTGAAAATACGGATATCTTGCAAGAAGATTGCGCATTTCGTACAAAGTGTCCCTATTCAGCGTTTCAGGATGCTGAATCCATTGTTGAAAGTTAACAGAAGTCATTTATATTACCAGTTTGCTACGGTTGCATTGAATATTTGGTCGGTTATCTCTTTAGACATTTCGGCAATTAACCCGTCCTGTACGGCAGTCAGCAGCTGAGTGGAGTCGTAGACACGGAAAGCGGAGAATTGTTGTTCGAAGTCTTCGGCGTGATTTGTGTTGTTGACAAAGCGTACATTGACTGTTATGGTCAACTTCGTTTCCGAAGAATAACCATCGGCGGATACTGCCTGGTTGTACTGATTGTATCCCGTGATTTCTCCGTCGATCTGTAAGTCCGCATTCTGATTCGGTTTCAGCAATTGCAGGCGGGTCTGACGGATAAATATATCTTTCAGGTCTTCATTGAACTTCGTCGCCAACGGAGCATACACGTACTCCGACTTAATCGGGAAGTCGGCAATGGAAATCGTCTTCACCTTATCATAGTTGATAGATGAACCGTTAAACTTATAGGAAACAGTGCACGCTATAACCACTACCGGCAAAACGACCAGCAACAGAGGGCGTGTTATCTTCTTAATCCAAATCATATTCTTTTATTTTTCTATAAAGCGTACGCTCTGATATATTCAAATCTTTTGCCGCACTCTTCCGTTTTCCGTGATGTCTCTCAAGTGCCTTGCGTATCATTTCTTTTTCTACTTCATCCAGCGACAGTGGTGGTTCTTCCACATATTCTTCCGTATCCTGTATATCGTCATCGTCCCTGCGCACAGCCGGTTGAGCTGGTTGCACGGCATGAATAATGGCAGGTACGGAAGGCTGATGAGCCGCCACCACCGGAGTAGTTACCACGGTTCCCACCTGACTTACCTGTCCGGCACGTTCAGCCATCATGTTGTGTACCATCTTCTTCAGCTCGGCCACTTCCTGACGCATATCGAACAGGACGGAATAAAGGATTTCCCGTTCGCTTTCAAAGCCTTTACTTTCACGCGTTCCCATCAATGCCGGAAGGCGTTGCATATTTTGTGTCGGAAGATAGGTCTGCAAGATAGCAGCGTTAATCTCCCTGTTCGTTTCGATAATCGAAATCTGCTCCGTGATATTCTTCAACTGGCGCACGTTGCCCGGCCATGAATAAGCCAGTAATTCCTTCTTTGCATCCTCTGTCAACTGGATAGCCGGCATCCGGTATTTCTCCGCAAAGTCCGCCGCAAACTTACGAAACAGCAGAAGCACATCTTCTCCCCGTTCACGCAAAGGCGGTATCTGAATGGGCACGGTGTTCAACCGATAATATAAATCCTCACGGAAACGCCCTTCTGAAATAGCCTGCACAAGATTGACATTGGTAGCTGCCACAATACGCACATCGGTCTTTTGTACCCTTGACGAACCTACTTTCAAGAATTCGCCGCTCTCCAGCACACGAAGCAGACGCGCCTGGGTAGGCATCGGCAACTCCCCTACTTCATCGAGGAAAATAGTACCGCCGTCGGCTTCACCGAAATATCCTTTCCGTTCGCCGATAGCACCGGTAAACGCGCCTTTCTCATGACCGAACAGTTCGGAATCAATCGTACCTTCCGGGATAGCTCCGCAGTTGACAGCAATATACTGTCCGTGCTTTCTCCGGCTATATTGATGAATGATCTGTGGAAAACTCTCCTTTCCGACACCACTCTCTCCGGTAATCAACACGGACAAATCGGTAGGAGCTACCTGAATGGCAACATCGATGGCACGTGACAATGCTTCGGTATTGCCAATAATACCGAAACGTTGTTTCACTTGTTGTATCTCCGCTCTTGTCATCACTCTTTTAATCCTCGTCTACTGTATCCAGTTTTAGTTTGTCACTATCGTCCCGTTTCTCGTAATATTGTTTCCGTAATGGATTCGCACGGGCTACTTTCTCCCGCTGACGATTACGGAATACATCAATAGCAACATAGATTGCCTGACGGAAAGAATCTTCACTTGCCACTCCCTGACCTGCAATGTCATAAGCAGTGCCATGAGCAGGAGAAGTGCGCACTACCGGCAGACCTGCCGTATAGTTCACCCCGTCGTCCATCGCCAATGCCTTGAACGGAGCCAGTCCCTGGTCGTGATACATAGCCAGGATGCCGTCGAAATGAGTATAATTGCCCGAACCCATAAAGCCGTCGGCCGCATAAGGACCGTAGCAAAGGATTCCTTTTTCTTCCATTTCCTTCATCGCAGGAATAATTATTTCCTGTTCTTCCATTCCCAGCAAACCACCGTCTCCGGCGTGAGGATTGAGGGACAACACTGCAATGCGCGGGGCACCGATACCGAAATCCTGTTTCAGGCAATGATGGAAGATCATCAACTTCTCCTGAATCAGTTCCTTGGTAATCGTAGTTGCAATCTCCCTGACGGGGATATGTGTCGTCACCAAAGCCACGCGGAAATCATTCTTCATCAGAATCATCAATGACTTGTCGCCATTACCCAAACGTTCTTCGATATATTCCGTATGTCCGGGGAATGAAAATTCTTCCGAATGGATGGTATGTTTATTGATAGGAGCTGTCACGATAACGTCAATCAGCCCTTCACGATATTCTTCGATGGCACGTTCCAATGCTCCCAAGGCAGCTTTGCCCGCTTCGGGGTCGGGTTTGGAAAATTCCACTTTCACTTCATCGTCCGTACAGTTCACTACGCTCAAACGGTTGTATCCCGCTTCGGAAGCCGTATTAACAATACTGAAGTTAGTCTGAATATCCAATGCTTTCCGATGATAAGCAGCCACTTTCGGCGAACCGTAAATTATCGGAGTACAAAGTTCTAACATGGTAGGGTCTGAAAATGTCTTTAAAATCACTTCATAGCCTACCCCGTTTATATCTCCCTGGGTAATACCGATTCTTATTTTGCTATCTTCCATTTCTTTACTTATTAGTTTTTTCCGCTTCCTTAGATACACCGCCCAATGGAATCTGATTCTGCTGAACTTCATTCGGAAGTTTCAGCGTGTAAAGAGATGCTTCCATCTGGCGAACCAGGTTGCGTTTCATTTTATCAGGTGAATAAACAAATATTTCTGCTGTAATAATCCGTTGGTTTTTCTCGTCCAGGCGAGTGTGTGATACATACGGGCCACCCATGAAGTCACCCTTCATGCGCCATAGTCCGCGTGCTTCCAGTGTGTAGCTGTTTTGTACATTGATTGGGCGTACATCCGTCAGCAGACTGTCAGTTGACATAAAAACGCCTTCCTTGAATCCGGGGATGTTGGCCTGCATCACAGAGTCACGTTTGTGCACGAAGTATTCTTTGGTGAAAGTATCCTTGTCGGTATAAGGATAAGAGTACATTACGAAATTCTGGTCGGCAGTACCTGTGTTGGTAGAAGCCCAGAAGAAATCTTCACCGGTTTTGGAGTTAGTCAACTCGGAAGGCAGCCAAATGTTGCATCCGAACAAGCTATCCACTTTGTTTAAGATAAAATTGCTATGCTTATTTTCGAGCAAAGTAATCTGACGGTTCATTTCCGCACGGGTAAAGAAATCGACAATCGTCTTTTTGTTTTCTTCCACGAACTTCTCGAACTCTTCTTCGTTCGGAGCCTGGATAGTCAAAATCATCTGCGGATTGGCATATACGTCTTTCGCATACTTGAAAGAGGCTTTCGTATATATATCCTGTATGTCTACAATAATAATGTTACGTATCAGTTTCAGCGTAGAATCATAATCTTTCGGTGAAGTGTACATGATACGGAAAGAAGGTTCCGATTGCGGCAAGCCGGGCACGTCAGAATCGAGTGCATCATGCAAAGCCCTTCCGGCCGCACGATCCCAAACACCGTGATCTACTACTACCAAAAGTTCGTATGCACGTCCGCTAGAAGTGTGGTTTCCTTTCAGACCACAAGAAGCAACAACAAAGGCTACCAAAGTGATGCTCAAATAAAAAAAGTACTTTTTCATGATGTTCGGTTTTATATATTAACTCTGATTATTTTCCTCTTGTTTCGCTGTCGACAACATACCGCAAGCCGCAAAAATATCTTCTCCCCTTGAAGAACGAATCGTAGTGAAAAGCCCGTGTGACGTCAGATAGTCACGGAAACTGGTCATCGTATCCATATCCGCCCCTTCAAGATTGACTCCCGGTATGGCATGGAAACGAATCAGATTCACCCTGCAATCCAGTCCGCGAAGAAGTTTCAACAACTCTTTGGCATAGACTTGCGAGTCATTAAGCCCCTTAAAAACAATATATTCAAACGAAAGTCGGCGCTGTTTACTAAAATCATAGTTTTTTAACAGTTCCACCATTTCAGTGATGGAGAACGCCTTTTCCGCCGGCATAAGTTCGGAACGTTGTGCAGTCACCGGAGAGTGCAGGCTGATAGCCAGGTGACAGTCGCTTTCTTCGATAAAACGTTGCAGTCCTTTCTGTAGTCCGACCGTAGAAAGAGTGATGCGCTTCGGGCTCCATGCATAACCGTAAGAAGCGGTCAGTATCTCCAATGCCTTCAATACTTCGTCGAGATTATCGAGCGGTTCGCCCATGCCCATCATCACTACGTTTGTCAGTTTGTCACGTTCGGGCAATGAATGGATTTGGTTGATTATCTGGTTGGCGGTCAGGTGTGCTTTAAAACCTTGCTTTCCGGTCATACAGAACTTGCAGTTCATCTTACAGCCTACCTGTGAAGAGACACAGAGCGTCGCCCGGTCATCATCGGGAATATAAACGGATTCTACAAAATGATTATCGCCAACCCTGTACAAGTACTTCACCGTGCCATCCACAGAACGCATTTCATCTACCGGAGTCGCTGCCCCTACCTCATAGTTCTGCTTGAGCAACTCCCGGTTCTTCAATGACAAATTAGTCATTTCATCAATCAAAGTCACCTTCTTCTCGTAAAGCCATTCCACAATCTGCTTGGCGGTAAAGCCGGGCATACCCAGTCTTTTCACCAGCGATTGAAGCTCCACAAGGTTCATTCCTAAAAGAGGATATTTAGACATTATTCTTTCCGTTCATGGTTTATATTTGCAAATGTAAGGAAATAAAGTCGATTTCCGTATAGCGATAATGTAAAAGTTAACAAAAAAGGTCGTTCCCGAAAGAGGAACGACCTTTTGCAGTTATCGTTTATACGATTTAATCTTAGAAGAACAGGAAGCGTGTATCTTTCACATTTGCTTTCAGATACAAGTCGTTCATCAGACGGCTGGCGAAACGTGCGTGCATGTTAGCCAGTGTAGCTTCTTCTGTTTTTGCATCGAATGTTTCGTTCAGTTTGTCCTTGCCATATACCTGCAGAACAAATACTCCGGCGTTACCTTTGATAGGTGCGCTCAGATTGTTCACTTCAGAAACAGAAGCATAAGCGCCTACCAGCGGTTCGCTGCTGCGCAATGCAGATACGTAAGCAGGAGCTGCGAATGTAACCATCTTCAAAGAGTCACTTACAGCGTTAGCCATAGACTTATACTGGTCGAATGAAGTTGCGTTGGCAGCTTTCATGTCAGCCATGATCTTTTCAGCTTTCTTATCTTTAACGATTTCAGCTCTCAACTGTTCCTGTACGGCTTTCAACGGACGGTATCCTTCCGGTTTGATGTTCACCAGACCCACTACGATCATATGGTCGCTTTCGCCACATTCGTACAAACCTGATACTTCACCCGGTTTAGCTTTATCAAATGCCCATCTCAAGGCTTCTTTTGTACCTCTCACGCCACCGATACCATGTTCAGAGCTATTCAAGTCAGCTCTATCCAACAGTCTGTATCCGGCTTCTTCAGCGCTAGCTACCATCTTCTCAACAGTAGGATTAGCAGCGATAAACTGGCTGAAATCGTTGTAAGCACGGTTGTAAGTTTCTTTGCTGAACTCTACTTCACGCTTGATAACAGCTACTTTATATTTATCTTTTACAGCCTTCTTGTTAGTCACTTGAAGAATTACGTTAGCTTGTCCCATCGGCAAGTTTACCAGTTCGTTCACACCTGTATTATTGATGGCAGAGATGAATTTCAGGTTGTCACCGTCAATCTGTGCACCTTCATACTGTGCAGCAGTCATCCAGTTAGAGTCACCTGTCTGACCATATTTCTTAGCCAGGTCTGCGAAGTTTGCACCACCTTTAAGAGCATTGTAGATACTATCCGACAATGCCTTAGTCTTCAATGCATCCTCAGCATATACCTGAATCTGACGGAATTCCACAGAGTCGGCAGCGGCAGCTTTAGCTACAATCTTGAAAGAGTTGATAGTATTATCACCACCATTGTAGTAAGGACCGTAAACAGTACCTACAGAAGCAGAGTCCAAACGAGCTACTACATCCGACGGGAATGCTGTCTTGTTATAGAACAGGTCTACATAAGGAGCTTCAGAACCTACCGAACGAACAAACGATGTGTAATCATCTGTTGTAGTAGCCAACTGTGCAGTTGCTTCATCTACTTCTTTCTGGATAGCAGCTCTGTCTTCTGCGCTGGCAGTCACCTGAACATCAATGTATTTGATGTCACGAGTTTCCTGATATTGCTTGAACTGTTCTTTCTTTTTGTTGTACAGGTCTTTCAATTCCGATTCTTTCACTACGATAGTAGAGTCTACTACTGAAGAGTAAGGAACGCCTGCCAGCAATACATTGTATTGGTTCACGCGTGCGTCGAAAGCATCCTGTGCTTCTACCGGATTAGAAAGAAGAGCTTTAGAAACCAATGCCTGGTATTTTTCAGCCAAACGGCTTTGGATCAATGTCTTCTGGATGAATGACCAGTATTTATACATATTGTTGTATTGTTCTGCATACTGTGCCGGCATCTGTGATTCGCTCATCTTAGCATATTCAACGAGGAATTTGTTCAACATATCCTTGTCGAAGTTGCCTGTTTGCGGATTCTGGAAAGGAGTCTGACGTAGCAAAGGATGAACTCCAGCTTTCAGGATGTCCTGAATTTCAGCAGTAGAAACAGTCAGTCCCAATGCTTTAGCTTCTTTTTCAATCAGTTTATTGTTTACGTAGGAACGCCATACTTCGTCGCGCACCTGATTGGACTGGTCGTCGTTCAAGGCGGTCACTCCTCGCATGAGTTTCACCACTTCGGTATATTCTTCTACCAAATTCTGATACTCTTGAGCGGAAAGAGCGTCTCCGTTCACCTCACCTACGTCATGTGCCTGATGCGGCTGCATCACCTTCCATGCGTCACCCGCAATGAAAGCAAACAGCGCCAAGCCGATAACAATCACCAATAGAGGTCCTTTCGACCTAATGTTTTGTAACGTTGCCATTTTGATTAATACGATTTATGTTTATTATTATTTCTTTCTTTTGTCGTTTTAGCGCACGAAGATACAAAAAATGCTAATATGCATCTATTTATTAGCCAAAAATTTCTTGATTATCGCTATTATTCCAAGACTTTCAAGCGCACAAGTTCTATTTTTGTCGCTGTGACCTTGATTATCTTGAACTGATAGCGCCCTACCTGAATGATTTCATGCAACTTCGGGAAACTCTGATATTGGTTAAGAATCAACCCGCCCACCGTCAGATATTCGTCTGATTCGGGCAAATCCAGCCCGAATGTTTCATTCACTTTCTCTATTTCCAAACGGGCGGACAACACATACTCATGTTCCTCAATCTGCTTGCAGATATAGGAAGTATTGTCGTGTTCGTCTTCTATATCACCGAAAATTTCTTCTACCAAATCTTCCAGCGATACAATACCGGACGTCCCGCCAAATTCGTCCACCACCACGGCAATCGTTTTCTTCTGCTGCATGAACAGCTTCATCAATTTGTGGGCGGACATCGTTTCAGGCACAATCGGCACCTGTTTCACATTATCATGCCAGTTCTTCGGAGCACGGAACATTTCCGACGAATGGATATAACCGACCACATTGTCGATATTTCCGTCATATACGATAACCTTGGATATACCGGACTCTATAAATCGACTTTTCAGTTCGTCCAGCGAAGTGGTCAGGTCAACAGCCACCACTTCCGTGCGCGGAACGATACAGTCACGGATTTTTATATTCGAGAAATCAAGCGCATTCTGAAAGATTTTCACTTCCGTATCCAGCTCTTCTTCATTCTCGGCATTGTCAATACTACTTTGTACGAAGTAATCCAGGTCGACTTTCCCAAAAGCAATGTCGGACGCATCCTTGTTCACTTTCATTCCGAAAAGACGAAGGAACAGACAGGATACACCGGAAGCAAACTTCGATATAGGATACAAAATGACATAACAAACAATAAGCGGAACGGCAAAGACATTCAAAACCAGATTTGGATTGATTTTGAACAATGTTTTCGGCAAGAACTCTCCCGTCACCAATATAATCAAGGTAGAAATAATAGTCTGCGCCAGCACCATAAGGAAGTGGTTGTCAATGAATCCCGCCAACAGGTTGTCACCGATGACTTGCGCCATCAGGATACCGTAGATTACCAAAGCTATATTATTCCCCACCAACATGGTAGAGATAAATTCATTCGGATTCCTGAAAAAGATAGATAGAATACGAGAGGTGATTCCCCCTTTACGTTCCATTTCAAAACGCAGTTTGTCTACCGAGACAAAGGCAATCTCCATTCCTGAAAAGAAAGCGGAGAAGACCATGGTGATTATTAGAGAGATATAAATATTCATAAGTTTTGATTTACGATTAGACGATTTACGAGGTACAATTGATATTACTTCGCCTATTTCGCAGCATCTTTATTCACAGAATCCGGCAGTGCTTTTGTTTCCGGTTGGGGCGGACCACCCGCTTCATCGTCCACATAGAAAATACCTTCTATATTATGAATGGTATAAACAGTCATTTGTTGGTTGGAGTCGAAGCCATGTCCGGTGATAATCCTGTCAGGTTGTTGGATACGAATGAACTTGTCGGAATACACTTTCTGGGTGGCTTCATTCCAATAGAGCAGTTCCGTATTAAACCGTTCGCCTTTCCGGTTTTGTATATCTACGTTCCCTATCAGCTTCCAAAGCCTTTCTTTGTCATAGTAATAGGCAGTATCCGCTTTGATACTGGCTTCTACATGAAAGATAGAGTCGAACTGTTCGAGATATACTCCTTTTTCAAATGCCCAATAAGAAGGTTTCTTGCGGTCATAAACATCCCACGCTTCCGTATTCACCCTGTAACGTGTCACTCCAGAATCGGATATAAGGGTAGTGACCCCTAATGTCTGCATTACGGGAAGAGAATCGCGTTCGGTGATAGCCTCACCCACCGCTTTCGTCTTACCGCCGCATGAGGGAAATAAAAGAAGCATAACAATTGTCCCAAGGACAATTGTTATGCTCATGCTTTTATGCAACAAACGTTTACTTCGTTTTCGCAACATACATTTATCTAATCGTTGTAGTCTCTCCGATCCAACCGCCGATAGTGATGCGGTCGCCTTGCTTGTAACCTAACATGAAAAGGTCCTTAGCTTGCGGAGTATGACCTGAATATCTGCCAATTAATTTGTTTGCTTCTTCAGCTACACTTGGGTCTACTTGTTTTGCACGTTGTAATTTGTCGATTACTGCAAAATAGGTACACTTGTTCAAAGCGTTTTCGTCGCTCCAGTTAGGACTCATTGCATAAAGATTAGCAATCAGGATGTAAGGAGCACCGTAGTTTTCGTTGAAACCGATAGCTTTCTGGCAGTAAGCTCTAGCCTGAGACAGTTTTTTGGCAGAAGCCAATACGGCAGCAGCAGCATATGCTTTTTCAGCTTTCGCCACATTGTCTGTTTCCAGATTCACTGCTTCATCAAAGAACTTCACAGCACCGTCAATATCACCCTTCTTGAATGCCTGGTAAGCACATCCGGTAGCAGCTTCTGCAGTCGGCTCTATCTTGTATGAATAATAAGCAGCCTGCTGGTAAGCTTCGCTTTCAGTACATTTCATCATTTTCATGATGTCGATAACTTTCTTCAAGTATTCCAAATCTGTTTGGTTAGCTTCCACTTTCGGGCCATAGATACCTTGCAATGATTCGCAATCAGCAGTACCACTGTTTACAAACAGAGCAACCAGATTGTCTTTGATACCTTGCAGGTTTTTCTTCTTCGCTTCGCTAGTTTCAGCAGCAATAGCAGCATCAGCATATTCGGAAGCGGCCAGATAATCCTGGATGAATTGTTCCTTATGGCTAGGATCTGCTTTCAGTTTATCCAATGACATTTGCAGGAAATAGAAGATAGTAGCAGCAGCCGATTCGGCTTTCACTGCGTTAACTGACTGGCTCAACCATTGATAAGCCTGATTAACGTCAATTTTCGGAGCCAAAGCGATATAGTCTACAGCTTTGATACCCAGTGCTTCGTCAGCAGAAGATACTTTTGTACCTTTAGCGAGGAATTCATCAGTGTACTTGATACGCAAATCGTGCGTATTCATCAGTTCATCAAAATATTTCTTGTATTCCGGATTATTCTTGTCCTTGATTTGTGCCATCAAGCCTTTCAGAATTTTATATCCGTCAGTAAAGGTATAGAAACGAAGTGTCGGACAGTTTTCCAACACAGCTTTCCAAGGAGTATACGCATCTTTAAAATTACCTGCACGCACAGCTTCATGCGAAATACTACTGTTTGAATTACAGTTAGACGCATCCTGTGCTATTGCAGTGGTTGCCCCTGCTGAAAGGACCAACATAGCCACAAGCGTTTTAATCTTCATTGTATTTAAATTTTAGTTGTTATTATAAAGTCGTCTATTCTCTCTCACTTTGTTTCAACTTAATTATTCTACCCTGCGTTTGAAGAACCAACGTTCGTTGAACGTCAATCCGATACTCACACGGAAGATATTTTCGTTCACAAAATTCGTTTCCTGTCCACTTACACGGACAAACTGTCCGCTGATGCTAAGGATAGAACGTGAACGGGGTACAGGCAAACCGAAACCGGCAGTTACGCCATATTCGCGGGCAGCCTTTTTACCGTCAATCTTATAATATGGAGTCGTATAATAAGCTCCCAGACGGTATTTGATGTGGGATAGGTAAGAACGTCCTATTAAATTAGGAATGTATTCCGCACCCACTGAGATTTTATGACGGTCATTATAAGCATAAGTTTCCTCAAATTCTGTACGTGTAGCATCATCTGCGGTAGCTACACCGAATTTTGCCTTAGACCATTGTTGCAAACTATAATCCACACCGACTGTCAACCGTTTGTCATAATTGTATGTAAAACCGACTCCGAACATGTTCGGAAGTTCCAGCGTAGCATCCAAATCATGACTGTTAGTTGTACTAGCTTGTGTCGTTATAGTATAATCATTATTCAGCTTATGTTTTGGAGAAAAGACTGCTCCAATTGTCACTGAATGTTTTTTACTTAATTCCTGCGTATATTGTGCACCGAAATCCAGTTTATAGTCCGAAACAGATACCCCTATCTGCTGTATATAAGAGTAAGATTCCGATGTCCCGGGATAAAGAATAGTCCGTGTACGGGTTATATCACCCCAAAAATAAGAAGCATTCACTCCCAGCGAAAGATTCTTTAGTACTTTCACACCGATACCACCATAAAGCTGGTGCAATCCCCCATCTCCTGTAAAACTCCGGGTCTGACCGACTCCGTTTTCAGTTTTACTATCAGACACACTGTATCCCACATTAGAGAATGGCAACAAACCTACACTCATCGCTACCCTTGGATGCAGACGAAACTGCATGGCCAAGTAGTCGAAACTAGAGTTCTTGGCGTTCAGTTTTACACCGCCACCACTAACATTCATATTTTGCAGACTGACGCCCCCTTCAAACAGGAAAGTCAACGAATCAATGGCTGTATACGAAGCAGGATTCAAAGGATTGATCTGTGCTCCATCCCGGAGTCCGAAAGCAATCCCCCCCATCGCCTTGCTATTCCCGAAACTCTGATCGGACAAGTCGCCATAGCCATATCGTGTATAAGGAGAGTTTGTATTATTTTGAGCGATTGCCACTCCGGTAACCATCGTGAGCAAAAGCGCACATAGTGTGTGTTTAAATCCTACCATTATTATAGTTTAAAATTCTATTTAATCCTTTCAACACTAAAAATCTATCTGCAAAGATGACACTTTTTGCGCTGCTATCAAAAGAAAAATCATCTCCGCCCGTTAAAAAAACCAAAAGTTCAGGATATTTATGCTTCATAGACTCAATATAACCTGAAATTTCGTATTCCATGCCTTTCAACACTCCGGCGCGTATAGCGGTTTCGGTGTCCCGTCCCATCGGAAGTTTACGCCCGTTGGTATCTACCATGGGCAAGCGTCCGGTAAACTGGTGAAGTGCCTTGAAGCGCATCTGCATGCCGGGAGAAATATTACCACCATGATACTGCCCTTTCGAGTCAATAAATTCATAAGTGATACAAGTCCCTGCGTCAATGACTAATATATCGTTGTGGGGAAACTGCTCATTAGCACCTATCACAGCAGCCATACGGTCGTATCCCAATGTTTCGGGAGTCTCGTACAAGTTGACCACCGGTAAGGGCGTTTTGTAGTTGAGCCACAGCAAAGGAAACGGCAAAGCTGCCAAATCGGCAAGTATCCGCTCACTCAAATCAATAACAGTAGCCACAATCCCCTGCTCTATCGGGTATTTGGAACAAAGTGTTTTCAGACAATCCAATGATTGATTGGATTCAGTCAACACTTCCACCATCTCCCCATTATTGAAGAGGGCGACTTTCGCCATTGTATTCCCTATGTCGATAATTAAGTTCAATGCATTTTCATCTTTAGCGGGCGCAAAGGTAAAGTAAAAAAAGAGAAGATGAAGCATACAGCCCCAATTATCTTCTTTTTTTTACCTTATCAACACAGAAAAAGTGTGTCGCTCGAACAATATTTATATAGATTATTATATTTAGTATTTATATATGTTCGCCTGGTGGCTCGCCTTGTTTTTCAACAGCCTCATAACACGCTTATTTACAAACAATTATTCACATAAAAGGGTGGCTCTTTTTATGGCTCGGCTTTCAAATGTTTTTTTGGCTCAAACAGAGCGTCTATTTACCCCAAACGAAGGCTCTATTTCACCCAAACAGAGGCTCTATTCAGATAAAACAGACGCTCTGTTTCCCGAATCCAACAAATCTTCGTATATTCGCTGCCAAAATAAAACGAGCCTACTAATGAAACGGTCTTTTTTACATATAGTTTTTTCTTTTTGCCTGTTGCTCCTGCCCTTCGGACAAACAACCGCCAACAGCAATGACTCCATCCGTCTCAGCCTACTGACTTGTGCGCCCGGAGAAATAATATACACCTTGTTCGGACACACCGCTATTCGTTACGAAAATCCCTCACAAGGGATTGATGTCGTATTCAATTACGGATTATTCAGTTTCGACGTCCCTAATTTCGAACTCCGCTTCTCTCTTGGAGAAACAGACTACCGACTAGGAGTTGTCGACTACCCCCATTTTGCAGGAGAATACGCATTCTTTAACCGCAGCGTATGGCAGCAGACTTTAAACCTGACCAATGAAGAGAAAATCAAATTAATCCAATTGCTACAAGATAATTACCGTCCCGAAAACCGGGTGTACCGTTATAATTTCTTTTACGATAATTGTGCGACCCGCCCTCGCGACAAGATAGAGGAAAGCATTGCAGGCAAAGTAATTTACCCCACAGAACCGCAAGACGGTTCACGTTCTTTCCGTGACATTGTACATCAATATTGTAAAGGGCATCCATGGGCACGTTTCGGCATTGATTTATGTATCGGAAGCGAAGCAGACCAACCTATCACGCAACGGCAGATGATGTTTGCACCTTTTTATCTGATGGACGCTTTCGCCGGAGCGCAGATTCAGAATGACTCTATCCGGCGTCCGCTTACAGAAGCCAGTGAATTGATCGTAGACGCGACTCCCGAAGAGGATGAAAGCGGTTGGATACCCACTCCGCTACAATGCGCATTACTATTATTTATACTAACAGCCGGCGCTACCATCTACGGTATCCGGCGGAGAACCGGATTATGGGGAATCGACCTGTTTCTCTTCGGCGCGGCAGGTATCGTGGGATGCGTCCTTGCTTTTCTTGCCCTCTTCTCCGAGCATCCGGCTGTCAGCTCCAATTTCTTGCTGTTTGTCTTTCATCCGGGACAACTTATTTTCCTTCCATACATCATTTATTGTGTCCGAAAAAGGAAGAAATGTTGGTATTTGACCCTGAATCTAGTCGTTTTAACACTTTTTATAGTGCTTTTTCCACTAATTCCGCAGAGATTTGACTTTGCTGTTGTACCTTTGGCACTCTGTTTGCTGATACGTTCAGCGAGCAACTTAATAGTGACATCTAAAAAGAAATAATGAAAGGACTACTAACTTCCCTTATCACCGTACTTACCTTCACAGGGCTACAAGCTCAGTCGCTGCCTACCGCCCCTAAACTTGTGGTAGGATTGACGATTGACCAACTGCGTACGGACTATCTGGAAGCATTTTCGTCACTCTACGGCGAGAAAGGCTTCAAGCGTCTCTGGAAAGAGGGAAGAGTATTCTATAATGCCCAATATACTTTCAGCGGTGTAGACCGTTCTTCGGCTATAGCCGCCATTTACAGCGGCACGACTCCATCCATGAACGGAATCATTTCCAAACGATGGATGGATGCGTCTACCCTGCGCCCCGTCAACAGCACGGACGACACGGCATTCATGGGTTACTATACCGACCAGACGTGTTCGCCCAGCAAATTATTAACTTCCACCATTGCCGACGAGCTCAAAATAGCTACCCAAGGCAAAGGACTCGTATATGCCATCGCCCCCAAATGCGACGCAGCTATTCTTGCCGCCGGACATGCCGGGAACGGTGCTTTCTGGATAAATCCCAACACGGGAAAATGGAGCGGAACCACTTATTACGGAGAATTTCCCTGGTGGGCAAGCCAGTACAATGACCGTCAAGCCATTGATTTCCGTATTGCAAACATGACCTGGGAACCTATTTACCCACGTGGAATGTACACTTTCCTGCCAGATTGGCGGGATATGGTTTTCAAATATAAATTTGACGACGACCGTAACAATAAATACCGACGTTTCATCACCAGCCCTTTTGTGAACGATGAAGTAAATGCGCTTGCCGAAGAAGCATTGAATAAAAGTTCGATTGGCATGGATGATATTACTGACTTATTGGCACTGACTTACTATGCCGGCAACTATGCACATAAATCCGTACAGGAATGTGCCATGGAAATGCAAGATACGTATGTACGTCTCGACCGCAGCATTGCCAACCTGCTCGAAGTGCTAGACAAGAAAGTAGGTCTGCAAAATGTACTTCTTTTCGTCACCTCTACCGGATATACGGACAGCGAATCGGCCGATTCGGGACTTTATAAGATTCCCGGCGGAGAGTTTTACCTCAACCGTTGCGCAGCCTTGTTGAATATGTACCTGATGGCTACCTATGGCGAAGGCAAGTATGTGGAAACGTATCATAATCAGCAAATCTATCTCAACCATAAGCTACTGGAACAAAAACAACTGAACCTAACGGAAGTACAAGAGAAGTCCGCCGAATTCCTTATGCAATTCAGCGGGGTGAACGAAGCATATTCCGCCAACAGGCTTTTACTGGGTTCATGGACACCGGAGATTTACAAGATACGTAACGGATACCACCGCAAACGTTCGGGCGACCTGGTGATTGACATCCTTCCCGGCTGGACGATGGTGGACGAAAACAGCAGCGAAAGCAAAGTAGTACGCCATTCATTTATTCCTTCACCGCTGATTTTCATCGGTCACTCGGTGAAACCGGCTATCATACAGACTCCTGTAACTATCGAACATATCGCGCCTACACTGGCACATTTCATGCGCATCCGGGCTCCCAATGCCTGTTCCGCCGCACCCATTACCGACTTACGGTAAAAGTTTACTCATAAAAACAGGGTGCAAAACATTAATAAATCAGCATTTTAATGTAACTTTGCGCAAGAAATTTTAAATAGATAAATAATAAACATACTTATACAAATGGGATTTAATGAAATTTTAAGCTCGATTTTCGGAAACAAATCCACGCGAGACATGAAAGAAATCAAACCCTGGGTAGAGAAAATCAAAGCTGCTTACCCGGAGATTGAAAAACTGGACAACGACGCACTCCGCGCCAAAACGGAAGAAATCAAAAAATACATCTTTGAATCGGCTGCCGCCGAACGTGCGAAAGTGGAAGAGTTGAAAGCGAGTATCGAAAGTATCGAACTGGAAGACCGCGAAGAAGTCTTTGCACAAATAGATAAAACAGAAAAAGAAATTCTGGAAAAATATGAAAAAGCACTGGACGAAGTTCTGCCCGTTGCTTTCTCCATCGTGAAGTCAACTGCCAAACGTTTCGCAGAAAATGAAGAAATCGTAGTGACTGCTACGGATTTTGACCGTCAGCTTGCTGCTACAAAGGATTTTGTACGCATCGAAGGTGACAAAGCGATTTATCAGAATCACTGGCTAGCCGGCGGCAACGACACGGTGTGGAATATGGTTCACTATGACGTACAGTTGTTTGGTGGTGTCGTTCTGCATAAAGGTAAGATTGCGGAAATGGCAACCGGTGAAGGTAAGACGTTGGTAGCTACTCTCCCGGTATTCCTGAACGCATTGACCGGAAACGGTGTGCACGTGGTAACCGTGAATGATTATCTGGCAAAACGTGACTCCGAATGGATGGGTCCTCTTTATATGTTCCACGGTTTGAGCGTAGATTGTATCGACCGTCATCAGCCGAACTCCGACGCACGCCGTCAGGCATATATGGCTGATATTACTTTCGGAACGAACAACGAATTCGGTTTCGACTACCTGCGTGACAATATGGCTATCAGTCCGAAAGACTTGGTACAGCGTCCGCACAACTATGCCATCGTCGATGAGGTTGACTCCGTATTGATTGACGACGCACGTACTCCGTTGATTATCTCCGGTCCTGTGCCGAAGGGTGACGACCAACTGTTCGAGCAACTCCGCCCGTTGGTAGAACGCCTGGTAGAAGCACAGAAGGTATTGGCAACCAAATACCTGTCGGAAGCCAAGAAACTGATCGCATCGAATGACAAGAAAGAGGTGGAAGAAGGATTCCTTTCCTTATATCGTAGCCATAAATGTCTGCCGAAGAACAAGGCTTTAATCAAGTTCCTTAGTGAACAGGGTATCAAGGCCGGTATGCTCAAGACGGAAGAAATCTACATGGAGCAGAACAACAAGCGTATGCACGAAGTGACTGACCCGTTGTATTTCGTTATCGACGAGAAGTTGAATAGTGTAGACTTGACAGATAAGGGTGTAGACCTGATTACCGGTAATTCTGAAGATCCGACCTTGTTCGTACTTCCTGACATCGCCGGACAACTCTCGGAACTGGAAAATGTGCCGAATCTGACTAACGAAGAAAAACTTCAAAAGAAGGATGAGCTACTGACTAACTATGCGGTTAAATCGGAACGCGTGCACACGATCAACCAGTTACTGAAGGCTTACACGATGTTCGAAAAAGACGACGAATATGTAGTTATCGACGGACAAGTGAAGATCGTAGACGAACAGACTGGCCGTATCATGGAAGGTCGCCGTTACTCTGACGGTTTACATCAGGCTATTGAAGCTAAAGAAAATGTGAAAGTGGAAGCTGCCACGCAGACTTTTGCCACGATTACTTTGCAGAACTACTTCCGTATGTATCACAAGTTGTCCGGTATGACCGGTACTGCCGAAACGGAAGCAGGCGAACTTTGGGACATCTACAAACTGGATGTTGTCGTTATCCCGACTAACCGCCCGATTTCAAGAAAAGATATGAATGACCGCGTTTACAAGACTAAACGTGAAAAATATAAAGCTGTAATCGAAGAAATCGAGCAGTTGGTTCAAGCAGGACGTCCGGTACTGGTAGGTACTACCTCGGTAGAAATCTCCGAAATGCTGAGCAAGATGCTTACCATGCGTAAGATTGAGCACAGCGTATTGAATGCGAAGTTGCACCAGAAAGAAGCTGAGATTGTAGCGAAAGCCGGTTTCAGCTGCGCAGTGACAATCGCTACCAATATGGCGGGTCGTGGTACCGACATCAAGCTGAGTCCGGAAGTGAAAGCTGCGGGCGGTTTGGCAATCATCGGTACAGAACGTCACGAATCCCGTCGTGTAGACCGCCAGTTGCGTGGTCGTGCAGGACGTCAGGGCGACCCGGGTTCTTCCGTGTTCTTCGTGTCACTGGAAGATGACTTGATGCGTCTGTTCTCTTCCGACCGTATCGCAAGCGTTATGGATAAACTCGGTTTCCAGGAAGGCGAAATGATCGAGCACAAGATGATTTCCAATTCTATCGAGCGTGCTCAGAAGAAGGTGGAAGAAAACAACTTCGGTATCCGTAAACGTCTGTTGGAGTATGATGACGTAATGAACAAGCAGCGTACCGTTGTTTACACAAAACGTCGCCATGCATTGATGGGCGAACGTATCGGCATGGATATTGTGAATATGATTTGGGACCGTTGCGCCAACGCTATCGAAAATAATGATTTCGAAGGTTGTCAGATGGAACTGCTTCAGACATTGGCTATGGAGACTCCGTTCACAGAAGATGAGTTCCGTAACGAGAAAAAAGAGGTGTTGGCCGAAAAGACCTTCAATATTGCGATGGAGAACTTCAAGCGCAAGACCGAACGTCTGGCTCAGATTGCCAACCCGGTTATCAAGCAGGTATATGAGAACCAGGGACATATGTATGAGAACATCCTGATTCCTATCACGGACGGCAAACGTATGTACAACATCTCCTGTAATCTGAAAGCGGCTTACGAATCGGAATCCAAAGAGGTGGTGAAATCGTTCGAGAAATCAATCCTGCTTCACGTAATCGACGAATCATGGAAAGAGAACTTGCGCGAGCTGGACGAACTGAAACATTCTGTACAGAATGCCAGCTACGAGCAGAAAGACCCGCTGTTGATTTACAAACTGGAGTCTGTTACGTTGTTTGACGCAATGGTCAACAAGATTAATAATCAGACCGTATCTATCCTGATGCGCGGACAAATTCCTGTACAGGAAGCTCCGGACGAACAAGCCGCACGCCGTGTAGAAGTACGCCAGGCTGCTCCCGAACAACGTCAGGACATGAGCAAGTATCGTGAAAACAAGCAGGACTTGAATGATCCTAATCAGCAGGCTGCTGCCAACCAAGATACTCGCGAACAGCAGAAACGTGAACCGATCCGTGCGGAAAAGACTGTAGGACGTAATGATCCTTGTCCTTGCGGAAGCGGTAAGAAGTACAAAAACTGCCACGGTAAGAACGCTTAAATAATTTACTTCACTTTATTCTTTCAAGAGGGTGTGTTCAAAAAACAACACACCCTCTTTTTTTACATTCTTAGTAATATAAGGTAAAATCACCGTTGGGCAACGATGATTTCACGATTGCCCAACGGTGATTTTGTCATTGCCCAACGGCGAATTCACCATCAGGATGGAGTTTTTTGCTATATTTTCTGACAAGACATACAGAAAGGCCTATCATCCTTTGTCATTTGTTGTCTGATATTTTTCAAAAGCATTATATATAAAAGAAAGTCTCAAACGGTTAAAAACTGTTTGAGACTTTCTTTTATTCTTTCAAAATAGTACTTTTGTTCAAATTACTAAATAGAACAAAACTATGGCAAAATCTTATTCACTGGCTTTCGTTTCTTTGTTCCTGTTGGCATTGAGCAGTTGCCAAAGTCTGGAGCAGATTTCCATTGATTATCTGCAAGCTGCCGACCTGAGTTTTCCGCCTCAACTTCGGAAAGTGGCAGTCGTGAATAATACCAGCAGTACGCCGGATAACAAACTGATAACGCAATCTGATAAAATCAAAGAGAACTCGCCGATAGTAAGCCGCGCAACGGCTTATGTGAACGGAGATACTAAAGTCGCAACAGAGTCGCTGGCTGAAGAGATTGCGCATCAGAACTACTTTGATGAAGTGGTGATTTGTGATTCCGCTTTGCGGGCAAACGACAAGTTGGCTCGTGAAAGTACGTTGAGTCAGGAAGAAGTCCGCAAACTGGCTTCGGATTTGAATGTGGATTTAATCATTGCCGTAGAAAATCTGCAACTCAAAGCGACGAAGACTGTCCGTTATCTGGATGAGTTCAATTGTTTTCAAGGAGCTGTGGATGTCAAGGCTTATCCTACTGTCAGAATTTACCTGCCCGAACGGAGCAGACCGATGAATACGCTTCACCCTAACGACAGTATCTTTTGGGAAGAATTCGGTGCTTCGGCAGTAGAAGCTGCCACGCATATGATTCCCGACAAGGAGATGTTGCAGGAAGCTGCCGAATTTGCAGGAACGATTCCGGTGAAGTATATTGTTCCGGTGTGGAAAAAAGGAACACGGTATCTATATACCGGCGGTTCGGTACCGATGCGGGACGCAGCCGTTTATGTACGCGAAAATTCGTGGGATGACGCATACGAACTTTGGCGCCAGGCTTTCGAAGGTACGAAAAGTGAAAAGAAGAAGATGCGGGCTGCTCTTAATATCGCGGTTTACTATGAGATGAAAGACAGCCTGCCCCAAGCACAGGAATGGGCTGAAAAAGCACAGCAGCTAGCCAAGAAGATTGAGAAAAAAAATGTATCGGAGAATATGCATGCCACCATTGACGATGTGCCGAATTATTATCTCACCAGCCTGTATTTGGCGGAGTTGAAGGAGAGAAACAGCCAATTGCCTAAGTTAAAGATGCAAATGAGTCGATTTAATGACGATTTTTAAGGAAATCGTGTATCAAATCTTATTTTTTTTATACCTTTGAACTAATAAAAAGAAGGAACCCATGAAATTGAGCCAACAATCACTATCTATTATCGAAGCGGCTATCCAAAAAGCGGTCGCTAAATATACATGTAACTGTGAACAAACGACTGTTACTGACATCCATCTTCAACCGGACCAGACTTCGGGACAACTTACTATTTACAATGATGATGATGTAGAATTGGCAAACATCATGATAGAAGAATGGACTACGTATGACAGTGATGATTTTCTGGAAAATGTAGAACCTTCCCTGCGCAATATCCTCTGCAGGATGAAAGATGCGGGTGACTTCGACAAGGTAACGATTCTGAAACCTTACTCGTTCGTTCTGGTAGATGAAGATAAAGAAACGGTGGCTGAACTGTTGCTGGTAGACGACGATACGATACTGGTGAATGACGAGCTACTGAAAGGATTGGATAAAGAGTTGGATGATTTTCTGAAAGAGTTGCTGGAAAAGTAAAATCTAATATATGGCAATAAAAAAGATTCTGTTAGTAGCTTCTTTTTTACTTCTGCTTCTATCGACCCATGCGAACACTGCTTATTTCAAACATTTAAGCGTGCAGGATGGTTTGTCACAGGTCAATATAATATCCATTTATCAAGATGAGACGGGAGCATTATGGTTTGGTTCTTTTGAAGGAATCAATCGATATAATGGCCAGTCCGTCACTGTATTTCACCCTTCCCAAGACAACATAGGTCTGACCGAAAATGAAATTATGGCCATTTGCGGCAATAAAAAAGGGAATGTATACATACAGGCACTGCATGACTTGGTGTGCTACAATACCCGCACACAACAGTTTCATAAATTACGCGCAAATAATGTCTCCAACATATACTACAAGAACGATACGCTTTGGATTGCCGGGCGTAACAAACTGGAGTTCCGGGTGGAAGGAGACTCTACTATCCGCCTGCTCACCACTTTCAAAGAAAATATAAGAGTTTCTTCACCTATCTGCTGCACTGATGACGGATATATATACATAGGTATGAACAAGGGACTTCTACGAATCGACCGTGCACAACCCGAACGCCAACACTCTCTCCTGCCCGACATCAAAGTGCAAAGTCTTTATCAGGATTCTCAAAAGAACTTATGGATATGTACCTCCCACCAGGGAGTGTATCGGCTGGCTCCCGACGGTTCTATCCTCAACTTCCGCAACCTTCCCGATAATACCAACTCATTATCGAACAACGATGTGCGCTGTGCTATCGAAGATGACTTAGGAAATCTGTGGTTCGGCACATTTTATGGACTGAATAAATACAACCCGTCAACACAAGTATGGGAGAATCATGTTCATCAAAATAATATATCCCATAGTTTGAGCCACTCATCCATTTTCGCTCTCTACAAAGATACGCAAGGAGGAATCTGGATAGGGACTTATTTCGGAGGTGTCAACTACTACAACCCCACTGATGATCATACCAGCTACTACGAAGCCAATCCCGATATTCCTCATGCACTCAGTTTCCCCGTTGTAGGTAAAATGCAGGAAGATTCCGAACATAATTTATGGATATGTACCGAAGGAGGAGGACTGAATTTCTTAGACCGGCAAACCCGGCAATTCACCCGATATGTCCACAACAAGGGAGGCTTGTCTGGAATCGGGCACAATAATCTGAAATGTATCTGGCTGCGCAAAGAAACCGGACAACTGTATATCGGTACGCATACAGGGGGACTCACGATCTTTGATACTCGAAAGAAAACGGCACATACACTCAAAAATATCCCCGACAAAGCCAACTCTTTACCCAGCAATGTGATAAATGACTTACAACCCTATAAAGGAAAACTCGTCCTGTCTACCCAAGCAGGAATCGTAGCCATGAATCCGGAAACGGAAACTTTCGAGCCGTTATCCGCCCTGCCGGACGTCCGGAGTCTTATAGAGGACTATATTTATGTAACATTTCATATCGACCGGAATGACAATATCTGGTTAGCCAACGGCAACGGTGGAATGACCCGGGTGAACCTGTTGACAGGAAAAAGACAGAATTACCGGCATGACCTCAAAAAAGAACATAACATCGGACGCTTCAAGGTGTTACATATCTTCGAGAACCACTTGGGCGAATTATTCTTCAGTACGGCAGGATCCGGATTATTCAAGTATGAACCGGAAACAGATTCTTTCTTCCGCTTCGCCATGGAGGACAATCTTCTAATGAGTAATTATTGCTATTATGTCGCCGAATCGCCTTCACACGAATTGTTCGTACTCCACAACCGGGGGATCTCCTGCCTGAATTCTGAAAAGAAGGAACTCACATATACATACGTTATTCCATATATGAGTTTCGGACAAGGCTCATGTATCTATTTTACTCAAAGCGGAGAATTATTCCTCGGTGGAACCAACGGCTTGGTTTCTCTGCCGGGAATACAGAATCTCCCCACATCGAATGATCATCAATTCTACTTCGACCAACTGATTATCAACAATAAAGTGATACAACCCGGAGATGAGTCACACATCTTGTCACAAACTATGCCTTATACGGAATCTATCAAGTTGGCACACAATCAGAACAGTCTTATCCTGGAAGTAGCCACCTCCAATTATACACAAAACAAGTACAAATATGAATATCAACTGGAAGGGTTCGACCGGGCATGGCTTCCGCTACACTCCCCGAAAATAGTATATACCAACCTCGACCCGGGACATTATAAACTGACTGTACACGAGAAAAACGATTCGCAAACAATCTGTGGTGAACGTTCGCTTCATATCTATATCCGCCCCCCTTTCTATGCCAATCTCTATGCCTATTTATTATATATACTGATTCTCTGTCTTGTACTGTATGCTATCATCCGTTTTAACACCCGGCAAGCTAAACTGAAAGCATCATTGGAATTTGAGAAGAAAGAAAAAGAAAGAATCAAAGAAATGAACCAGGTCAAGCTGCGTTTCTTCACAAATATCTCACACGAATTCCGTACTCCACTAACGCTTATCATCGGACAAATAGAGAACTTATTGCAATTAAACAAGCTCTCTCCCTCCATGTACAACCGTCTACTGCGTATTTATAAGAACGCCAGCCACATGCGCACGCTCATCTCCGAGCTGTTGGATTTCCGTAAACAAGAGCAGGGTTATCTGAAACTGAAGGTGGAATGCCGTGATATTGTCGTCTTCACCAAGGAAGTTTACATGTCATTCTATGAATACGCACTCAAGCATCACATCGCATATCGTTTCGAGACTTCCGAACCAAATATTAATCTATGGTTCGACCCGGTGCAGATGCAGAAAGTTATTATCAACCTACTATCCAACGCTTTCAAATATACTCCCGCAGAAGGAAATATCACAGTCAGTATCCGCATGCACTCCCAGCAGGTATTGCTCCAAATCAAGGATAGCGGAACCGGTATCCCACAGGAGTCAATCCATAAAATATTCGACCAATTCTATCAGATAGACGGACAAAGATCCAATTTATCTTTGGGAACGGGCATCGGACTGACCTTGAGCAAAAATATCGTGGAATTACATCAAGGAAATATCCGTGTAGAAAGTAAGGTGGATGAAGGAAGCTGTTTTACCGTAATCCTGAAAACAGGCAACAGCCATTTTAAAGCGGACCAGCTACAAATGGAAAATACATCGGCGTGCATGATTAGCACGGAGCTGATTCCACTGGAGGAACTGCCATTGGAAGAAGAAACAGCAGAACATACACTCACAGAAAAGCCGGTCATACTGATCGTAGAGGACAACGACGATATTCTGGAAATGCTGAAGGAAATATTTCATCCCATTTATGAAGTACATACCGCCGGAAACGGAAAAGAGGGATTTGAACAGGCGTTGACAATACAGCCGGATATTGTACTAAGCGATGTCATGATGCCCGAAATGTCCGGAAAGGAAATGTGTTATAAGATAAAGAACACGGTTAACCTGTCACATATACCTGTCGTACTATTGACTGCGCAGACATCTGTGGAATATACGATAGAAGGATATATGTATGAAGCGGACGACTATATCACGAAGCCGTTTAACGTAAAACTGCTCGTCTCACGCTGCAACAATCTGGTGAAAAGCCGAAGAAAGCTGATTGAGAAGTTCAGAAATCAACAGCCGGCCACTGTGACGGATATTGCCGTCAACCAAGCCGACCGGGAACTTATCAAGAAGGCGACAGAAATCATTTCCAACAACTTTGAAAACCCGGAGTTCAATATGAATGTGCTTGCCGCCGAACTAGGATTGGGACGCAACAAGCTATATACACGTATGAAAGAGATCACCGGTCTGACTCCTAACGAATTTACGCTTAAAATGAAACTCGACGAAAGTATGCGCCTGCTCAAAAACAACCCGGAACTGAATATCTCCGAAATATCCGACCGATTAGGATTCTCAACGACCCAATATTTCAGCAAATGTTTCAAATCCGTCTTCGGAATGGCACCGCTTACATTCCGAAAGTCCAATTCCGCCGCAACAGATACATCTGACTAATCCAATAAAACATGATTTATCTTTCCCGAGGACAATAACACTGGACATTCGGGACAATTTTGTATGTCCCCTACACAATAAATACGCAATCTTTGCACCATTAACTAACAAAAACCTAAAAATATATGAAACTAGTATCCATTCTATCTTTTTACTTATTGTCAACATTTTCGACTCTGTATGGCAAAGGTGATAATAAAATAATCACCCATTCTTTTGACCGGGCAGAACAACAATATACTGCCATGCTGAAGGCCTTACCCGAACCAACCGCTTATCCGCGTACTACCGATAACAACGGAAAGTTGCGTACCACTCCGCTCAATGACTGGACGGAAGGTTTTTATCCCGGCAGCCTTTGGTATATTTACGAAAACAACGGGCAGAATACATGGAAACAGGAAGCAATCCGCTGGACAGAAGCCTTGGAGCCGCTAAAGAAACAGAAGGAGCACCATGACATCGGCTTCCTTATTTATTGCAGCTTCGGCAATGCATACCGCCTTACAAAAAAGGAAGAATACAAACATATCATCATAGAAGCAGCAAACTCACTCTGCACGCGTTTCAGCCCGAAGACAGGGTGTATCAAATCATGGAATTACCGGAAATCATGGAATGGTAAAGACGAGTGGTTCTACCCCGTTATCATCGACAATATGATGAATCTGGAATTACTTTATTTCGCCAGCAAAGTGACCGGTGACCCGCATTATGCAGAAATAGCCAACTCGCACGCTATCACCACCGCACGGGAACAATTCCGTGAAGATTACAGTAATTATCATGTAGTCAACTACGACCCGGAAACCGGGAAAGTACTCCACAAACAAACCTGTCAGGGATTCTCCGACAATTCCGCTTGGGCACGCGGACAAGCATGGGCCATTTACGGATACACAATGGCTTATAGAGAAACAAAGAAACCCGAGTTTCTGGAAATGGCACAGCACACCGCCGAATTCTGGCTCAACCACTCCAATCTGCCCGAAGACATGGTGCCCTACTGGGATTTCAATGCCGGACAGGAAGGCTATGTCCCCGAATGGGAGTATGACGCAAACGACTTCAAAGAGATACCGAGAGACGCCTCAGCCGCAGCTATCACAGCTTCCGCCCTACTTGAACTTTATCAATATGTAGATAAGAAAACAGGAAAAAGATATTACCAGGCAGCAGTGAAAACGTTAAAATCATTGGCTTCGCCAAGTTATCTGGCTACCCAAGGAACCAATGGTAACTTTCTCTTAAAACATTGCGTAGGAAGTATCCCGCACAAAAACGAAATTGACGTACCGCTGGTATATGCCGATTACTACTTCCTGGAAGCACTACACAGATATAAGAATTCAAAAGGTATAAAGTAAGCTTTTTGACAGAATATTAGAATAAGAACTTAACACAGAAAGAAGGGTGGTCCCCCTATCCACCCTTCTTCCACAAAAGAGGCCGGAAATGTTATCACATCCGGTCTCTTTTACGTTTATCCCCATAGAATTAAGCATATACAATTGTACCCCATGACAATTTTACCCTACTTTCGGTACAATCTTCCTAGGCAATCTACCTTCAAATACACAATCTTTGCACTATCATTAATCATCTGAAAAGAATCATAATTATAAAACATACTTATAACTAATTTTTAAATTATAAACTTATGAAGAACAGCACTCAACGAACGTCATGCGTTCACAACTCAAAAAAGAGTGATGCATTATCCGGAATAATGCAACTCTCAATGGCGATACTATTTGCTTTTAGTATCACGACACAGGCGGAAGCCATAGAATATCCGTCTGCAAAAGTACAGACTGCAATCAACCAGCAAAGTAAAATCAAGATTACAGGCACAGTTGTTGATCAGGCAGGAATTCCCATTATCGGTGCTAATATAACCATTAAAAACCAAACCGGTACCGGAACGATCACCGATATCGACGGCCGGTTCACATTGGAAGTCCCCGCCAATTCTACCCTTTCGATATCCTATATCGGATACAAGAATCAGGAAATAAGAGTCACAAGCAGCAAACCACTTACCATAAAACTCCAGGATGATGCCGAAGTATTAGATGAAGTTGTAGTAACAGCTTTGGGTATCAAAAGAGAGGAAAAGGCATTGGGGTATGCCGTACAGAAAGTTAGCGGCGACCAACTGACCACCATAAAAAGCGTAGATGTGACTTCCGGACTGAACGGTAAAATTGCCGGATTGAAGGTAGAAAACAGTACGGAATTCAATGAAGCCCCCAATCTAAAGCTGCGCGGCGAAAACCCGCTGATTGTTATTGACGGGGTTCCTTACAAAAATATGTCGCTACGGGATATCGCTTCGGATGATATAGAATCTATTGATGTACTGAAAGGGGCTACGGCTTCCGCCTTGTATGGTGCGCGGGGTGGTTCGGGTGCCGTCATGATTACCACCAAAAGAGGAAAAGAAGAAGGGTTGCAGGTAACCGTAAACAGCAGTACGATGTTCAATGCCGGATATTTAAAATTGCCGGAAGTACAAACATCTTACAGCTCGGGAAAAAATGGTATATACAATGATAACTCCAGTTATGTATGGGGAGCCAAACTGGACATCGGCAATGAAGCCATGCAATACAACCCGTATACTCAAGAACGGGAAATGACAGAACTGACTTCCAGAGGGAAAAATAACCTGAAAAACTTCCAGGAACTGAGTTTCATCACCAACAACAACGTAAGCGTCACTCAGAAAGGCAAATATGGAAGTATCCGTACCTCATTGACACACGTCTACAACAAAGGCCAATGGCCCAACGAGAAATTAAACAAAATAACTTATACCGTATCAGGAGACATGAAATATAAGAAATTCAGTTCCGAGGCCGGAATCACTTACAACAAGAGATTCTATCCCAATATGGGCGGATCGGCCTATCACGGTACAGGCTATATTTACAATCTTCTAGTATGGTCGGGCAGTGAATACGATATACGGGATTATAAGAATTACTGGAAAATAAAAGACGAACAATCCAATTGGTGGGATCGGGGCGGTTGGTATGACAACCCTTATTATATAGCCAACGAGTTAACAAGTTCGGACAATTACGATGTAGTCAATGCCTTTGTCAATGCTTCTTATGATATTACTTCCTGGTTGAAACTATCCCTGCGTTCGGGTGCTGATATGTATACGGAGAAAAGCGAAACTAAAGCTCCGGTAGGTTCCGTGACCGGCAAGGGAGAGAAAAAAGGATATTATTCTGTCTATCAAAAAAGAGGATTCAGTACCAATAATGATATTATGCTGACTGCCGAACATAAATTCGGTGATATCAGTGTGGACGGATTCGTCGGAGGAAATATTTACTATTACCAGAATGACAATTTAAGCTCAAACACTGCCGGCGGATTAATCATTCCGGGGTATTATTCGCTAAAAGCATCGGTAGACCCTGCCGAAACCAGTAAAACTTATAACAGCAAACAAACGAATTCCATTTACGGAAAAATAGGCTTAGCTTATAAAAGTGCGGTCTTTGTAGAAGCAACGGGACGTAACGACTGGTCGTCAACCTTACCGGAAGAGACTCGTTCTTATTTCTATCCGGCTGTTTCCGGTAGCGTAGTGCTCTCCGAATTCATCAAAATGCCCAAAGTTATCGACTTCTGGAAAATAAGAGGTTCGTGGACAACCACCAAACATGATATGGATGTATATGCTATCAATGATGTTTATTCTATCAATACCGATGTATGGGACAACATGAGTGCCGCCTACTCTCCTACAACAATTCGAAACAGCCTGCTTTCTCCTTCCCAAACACGTTCATACGAACTGGGTACAGCCATTCATTTATTTGGGAACCGCCTGCGTCTGGATTATACATATTATAATACACTCAAATTTAACAATACCCGGAACGCCGGACTCAGTTCTGTAAGCGGATACAGCAATACACAAGTCAACATGGACGAAGAACAAGTAAGAAAAGGAATGGAACTCTCCATTTCCGGTGATATCATAAAGAATCGGGAATTGACATGGTCTGCCATGTTCAACTGGTCACGCGACCGCTACTATTACCATAAAATAGACCCGGTATACTCTACTCAAAAACCTTGGGTAGCCGAAGGGGAACGTTGGGACTGGGTAGCAATTTACGACTACCAAAGGGATCCGGCAGGAAATATCGTACACGGAAGTGACGGATTCCCTCTCGTCAATAAGTTTACGACACTCAAAGGATATAGCGAACCTGATTGGATATGGGGACTCAGCACATCGGTCAACTGGAAGGGAATCACCCTGAGTATCACCATTGACGGACGTGTAGGAGGTGTCGGTTATTCTATGACAGACCAGGCCATGTGGAATTCCGGCGCACATATAGACAGTGACAATCAATATCGTTACGAAGAAGTAGTCAACAACAATAAGACATTCACAGGCCAAGGGGTCAAAGTGGTATCAGGCAAAGCCGAATGGGATGCAAACGGAAATGTAATTATGGACAACCGTGTATTTGCTCCCAATGATAAAGTCGTTTCGTATCAAGACTATATGATGAATACTAATCCATACGCATCGGGTGATAATAAAAGAGCGCAAAACTGGTTCGACAAGACGTTTATCAAGCTTCGCGACTTATCTATCAGTTACGAAATACCACAATCCGTTTGCCAGAAAATAGGAATGAAAGGTGCTTCAGTCGGCTTTGTCGGACAGAACCTGCTGATGTGGGCAAAAGAGTTTCGCTTCAGTGACCCCGATAAAGTGCAGGATGCACTAACCTCACCTTCTATCCGTTACATGGGATTTAACGTTAAGTTTGACTTCTAAAAGAATGAATAATATGAAAGCAATAAAATATATCGCGAGCCTGCTCGCCGGAATTACCCTATTTTCATGCGATAACTTTGAGGATATCAATACGAATCCGGACTCTGTGACCAAAGTATCACCCAAGCTTCTGGCAACGGGTGCCATTGTAGGGCTTATGAAACCTTCCCAAAAGAAAGATTTCGTTTATAATCAAATGACCTGCAAATATATCGGCTGGTCGGAAGCATTGGAAGGAACGCAGTATAACAACTTCGGACGCGAAAGTTTCAGCGGCTACACCTCGCTGACCAACTATAAGCTCATGGCGGAACTGACAGACAAAGACGAGACAATGAATGAAGATAAAAGGAACGCATACAAAGGTCTGGCACTTTTCCTGAAGGCTTACCGGCTATTCGAATACACTCTCAATGTAGGTGATATTCCCTATGAAGGAATCCTCGAGGGCAAGGAAGGAAATCTAACTGTAGCCTACAACACACAAGAGGATGTTTTCAAATTCCTGCTCAATGATCTGGATAAGGCACACGAATACTTCCAGAACGCCAACCAGACAACATTTGACGGTGATCCTATCTTTGGCGGAAAGGTAGAACAGTGGCACAGAGTATCGAATGCTTTAGAATTAAGAGTTCTAATCAACTTATCCAAGAAGATTAATTCCACTGACATCAATATTAAATCCAAATTTAATGAAGTACTCGACCGTAACTTGTTGTTACGTTCCAACGCTGATAATTTACAAATCACTTTCTCCACGAAAGAAGGACAGCTATATCCATTTAATGAATCATTGCATTCCTACAAACAATACGTAATGATATCCGGTCTGGTTATTGACGCACTGAAAGCCAATGAGGATTATCGCCTCTTTTATTACGCAAATCCTTCCGAAGGGAAATTAAATTCCGGTAGCCAGGAAAATGACTGGGATGCTTACATAGGAATCGACCCGTCGGATCCGATAGACGAATTAAAGCTAATAGCCGATAAGACGAAAGAATTCTGCCAGTTCAACAACAGGTATACTTCTTACGAACCCGGAGAACCTTATATCCGTATAGGCTATGCCGAACAGAATTTTATTCTCGCCGAAGCGGCATTACGCACATGGATCACCGGAGATGTAGCCGAATATTATAAAAAAGGAATTGAAGCAAGCATGAAATTCATTGCCGACAATACGCCGGATGAACAGAAGTATCATCACGGACGCAAAATGACTAGTGACATCATTACCCAAACATTAGCAAAACCCGGTATCCAGCTTAATGGAACTTTCGAAGAGGATCTCAAAAAGATCATAACTCAAAAATATCTGGCCAATTTCATGCAGTCACCCTATCAAGCCTATTATGACTACAGAAGAACCGGTTATCCTGAATTCCCGATCAATCCGCTGACCAACCAGAATCCCAACGAACCAACCAAAATGCCGGTACGCTGGTTATATCCCAGTGCAGAATATGATTATAACAAGGCAAATGTAGAAGCGGCTGTACAAAGGCAATTCAACGGTTCGGACGAAGTAAACAAGTTGATGTGGATTCTACAAGAATAAAAAAGAACGGTATGAAACTAAATTTTTATATACTACTCTTATGCCTTAGCAGCATAGGAATAACAAGTTGGGGTCGCAATGCGACCCCAACCTCTCATCTCACCGTCCTACAACTCAACATCTGGCATGAAGGGAGCATCGTGGAAGGAGGATTTGAAGCCATAGCCGATGAAGTGGCACAAGTTGATGCCGATATCGTTTTTTTCAGCGAAGTCCGCAACTACAATGGCACCTTCTTTATATCCCGCATCATTGAGGCACTTAAGAAACGTGGAAAAACTTACTATGGAGAACATAACCCTCTGGATGTAGGCATCTTATCCAAATACAATATAAGCCAGCAGGAGATTATCTATCCAAAGGACAGCGGTTGCGGCTCTATCCTAAAAGCAACTATCGGCATAGCCGGACATACTGTTGCCGTTTATTCCGCCCACTTGGATTATAAGAATTATGCTTGTTACTTACCTCGTGGTTATGATGGAAGTACCTGGAAGAAAATGACACAACCTGTTCATAATGCGGATTCCATTTTAGCGGCCAACCGGATCGCCTTTCGCGAAGAAGCCATTGAAGTATTCATCGAAAGCGCACGACAAGACATTGCCGAAGGAGCCATTGTACTATTAGGAGGAGATTTCAACGAACCTTCTCACCTTGACTGGCAGGAAGACACCAAGCATCTATGGGATCACAACGGGACGGTTGTCAACTGGGATTGTTCAAGTATGCTCTACAAAGAAGGATTCAAAGACATATATCGGACTCTATATCCTAACCCGGTCACTCACCCAGGATTCACATTTCCTTCCGACAACGACAAGATGCCTGTCAGCAAATTAACTTGGGCACCCGATGCGGACGAAAGAGACCGGATTGATTTTATTTACTTTTATCCCAATCAAGGCATTACACCACTATCAGCAGCTATTCTTGGACCGTCCCGTTCCATTGTCAGAAGTCAGCGTATAGAAGAGAGTACAGAAGACTGCTTCATCACTCCCAAAGGTGTATGGCCTTCTGATCATAAAGGAGTACTGGCTACTTTTCACATATCGCCTGAATAAGGATATGCAATAACCGAATCATATCAACATATTCAATGATACGCGGATCGGGTTATAAAGATATAAGTAAATGAGGGTATCAAGATAATCACGTATTTATTCCAATCTTCAAATCCCCCTACATTCTTAACCGGCGGTTCACCGCTTCACCTTATTACTGAAAGGCCGATGAATAAGGACATAGCGGGTGAAGGCAAAGAGTAAAACCAAGAAAGAATCACCCTTCACCGCTTTCACCTTCATTATCGCTTCGCTTGCAATGACTATTGGACATATAGATCCAAGATGGTGAACATATATAGCTGAGATGGTGGGCATATAGATCCAACACGTCAGCTATATATACTCAATATATCAAGTAGTACTACCTGATAATTAAGCTATTAATACTTGACAACTCAACTATTAATGCTTGACAGCCCAACTGTTAATGCCCTAATTTGATAGATGATTTGCTATTACCTAATTTCTTTTTGCTTATAGCATATTTCTTTTTGCTTATAGCATAATTGAATTAGCTCATAGCATATAGAAAAAACAAAGATGAAAGCGAAAAGAACGGTTCCAACCGGAATTTTCTCTTCCCTTTCACCCTATATTTCCTTATTCATCGGCATTTCAGCGACAAGATGAATCCGGTGAACCCTCGGTAAGAGTATAAGAATAAATTGTCACTATCTCATACTTTTAAGTTAATATCCATGAGATTTCTCCGCCCAAGCTTTCTCCATTCCATAGAAATTAATCGCTTCACCGGCAGATTTACCATCCAGTTCCTGTTGTTTCTGCTCAAAGAAAACTTTCCAACGCGGATAATACAAATCTTTCAAAAGACCACTCCATTCACGATGAGAATAATCATGCAACCCCCCCTGATTGGCAGCGATGCTGTCACCCCAGACTGTGATTAATGCAGACGCATTCCATTCGTAGAGTTTCTTTTCTGCGTCGGTAGTACCTAAAGAACGTGCGGCAGCCAGCCAAGAAGATACGGAGAACTCTTTCCGGGTAGACAATAAGCTGTCTTGCGATTGAATGAGTTCAAGAAATTGCCGCGTCTGCTTCCGGAAATTCTCTTTGTCTTTCCGGTCATAACTTTGGGATATATCTTCAAGCAATGCATTGCCTTTATCAGCATTACTCTGACGTACGATATCCACCAAGTCATATTCAAAATTGTTGTTGCCCTTATATTGTTCGGCCACAGAGAGCATCAAATCCGCAGCTTTCGAAGTAGAATCAGGCGAATAGAACAGTTTGGAATATCCCCATGTAGATGTCCTGTCCAAATGGAAACCCGGACGGGCACACAAAAGAGATTCTATCGTTCCCTCGCCCGGAGAGTTCTTGGGAGCATTATAAACCGTATGTTCCAACGCTCTCCATGCTTCCATAACTTCTGATGACAGTTCACCACCATAACGGGCTTTCAGATATCCTTGCAACCATGCGTCCGGTGAAAAGCGTTCCGCACGCCACGGCAATTCATATAAGAGTTCAAACATAACCGGATTATTCTCTATCCCCTCAGGGGTAGCCCCTACGCCACGCAATTTTTGCCCATTTACGTGTGCACACGCATCGTAATATCCGTTCACCAACTGATCCATCCGCCCATGCAGACCGACATTTCCTCCGAAGTTCAACAACATACAATAAAGCCAGTCATGTTTGCCGAACCCTTTCTCACGATACCACATCGAATCCGAGTCTCCCCATTGCGGACGTTTCTCACTATACAAATCCAGTACCAGCATATCACCCGGATTCAAAGATTCTATCATTGCCGGACGCGGATTCGCCTGCCATGCCTGAATCACCCAGACAGCTTCCGGATTCGCTTTCTTCATGGCTTTCATAATAGAAGCTCCGGCTTTTGCCAAGTCTACTCCTTCCGTGTTGCCACCTTCATGGAATGGATCCATACTATAATATGTAGCTTTTCCGTAAAGTTTCTCCAATTCTTCATAGTACATAGCTGCAAAGGAATCGAAATGCTCGTCTTCCGAAGAAAGGAAAGCCGGACGGGGGAAGCCGCACCACTTGCCGGGATCGGCAATCTGATAACCTAATTTCTCTCCGATATTGCGGGGAACCATTCCTGCATAACCCGGAAATACGGGTTCAATACCCAACTCACGCATACGGGATATTATCTTCTTTTGAAGCACCTCTTGTTGTTGATACCAACTGTCGGGATTAGGTCCGCCCCACCCTTCCAGATTATTCATCTGCCACCACGCCATGAAAGCCGGACCGGAGATAAATTCATTGATTTCTTCCGTTGTGTATCCGACACGTTTCAGCAGGTTGTACCAGACTACTTCCATTCCGGTAATGCTCAAAGGCATATTAATGCCATGCAATGCCATCCAGTCTATCTCTTTCTCCCAACGTTCCCAATCCCAGAAAGCCATAGAGTAGGAATAGGTACAATAATTCAGGTAATAACGGTTTTGCATAGCCGTCTCCTGATGGATTTTCTCTTTGGGAAGAGGTAGTACTTCCGGCAATTTCTGCGACGGATTATTCCAGGAAAGATGAATACCGGCTACATATTTCAGATACCAGTTCAGCCCCGTCGCCAATGATAAATCGGAATTTCCGGTTATCAGGACTTTGCCGTCTTTGGTGGTTATCTCAAAGTAGTCTTTAGACACACCGTTCTGTTCCGGCATCATCTGAAAAAGGATTCGTCCTTTCGAGGTTCCTTCCGTTACACGCTCTGCTAAAGAATTTACCGGTAACAGCTTCGGCTGGCAGCTACAAAATAGAGTCACTCCAAGTAATAAGGTTATCAAAATGCGTATGTTCATAATCGTGTTTCTTTAGATTTTTCAAAGATAGTAAATAGAAATCAAAATACTCTTCTTCTGTACGTTTTTATCAATGAAACAAGAAAAATTGCGGACGGCCATATACGTTTATCTCCTTCACTTTTCCTGATAAAAAAGCGCCTTTACGAACCTTGAAACGAAGGGCTGATACTTTATAAATTTCCTTTATATCGATAATGACACGATGTGGCTGTCCGGGTTCCGTTGCCGGATCTGTATGCCAGAATGAAGAAATATCTCCATCGAACAAATTCTCTGCCACGCCCAGATTCTTATCTGCCTGCTCGCTACTTACATAGATGGCTTCCCATCTGGTCTTATCAACCGGTTGCCCTTTATCATCCAACAATTCCACTTCTGAAATGCAGGATTGGTTGTCTTCCGTATATGAAGAAAGCGTTTCAACGCAGAAATGGCGCAGAGTGCTCACAACTGGTAAATCGAACTGCTGCCAATCGTTCGTCTCCGCCAAAGTGGTTTTCAGAAGAATATCTCCTTCTTCCAGAACAGGACTACCTGTTTGATTGCGCTGCTGTTTCTCCGGTTTGTTTTTATCTGCACCCAAACTGTCGAGAACCGGCTTGTCCAATCCTTGCAAGCTCCTCTTTCCCGTATCTTCCATTTCGAAAACAACAATTTCATTCTCGCCTGTTTTCAACCAGGGAGCAGGTATATAGAGGGTCTGTTGAGGACCGATATTCCAGAAACGCCCCAATGATTTACCATTTACCCAAACGGCTCCTTTCCCCCATTGACTCATGTCGACAAAGCAATCGCCCTCCTGTTCTATAGTAAACGTCCCCCTATGAAATGCCGGAACTCCTTTGATTTCTTTACCGAAAGACAGAGAAGACACCTTTTCTTTATAAAGAGGAAGCGGAGTGACTGCCCAGCCTGTCAATTTCTCATTACCCCAAAGTACCTGACTTGTAATCCCTTTACGATTAAAAAGAATATCAGGACCATAATTTACCCGTCCGGTATTCTCAACCAGAATTTCCAATGCAGCAGGAACTTTATGAATATCCAACGTCGTGCTGTTCTGATTATAACGACGGTCTAAGCTGGCTACTTGTTTGCCATCTACCAATATAACAGCATAATCACGCAAATCCTGAATAATCAATTTCTGCTTTCCTGCTTTTTGAATCGTTGTCTGATAATGAATATATCCGAAATCAATGCCTACATCTTCCATTGACAGCACCTCTTCCGATTGCGTAGTCTGATGGAAAGCGGCAGTCAAAGGGGCACTTTCCTTTAATTCGACTGTCGCGAAAGTGGTAGTCGGATTATCGGCAGGCACGTCCGGCAATACAGTTCCTTCGGGCAAGTATTTCTGAATCACTTCTCTGAATGCATGGTATTTGGGATAGCAATTTCCCCATTCGCCCAAAGGTGCGTCATAATCGTAACTGGTAGGTTGGGGACGAAATCCGCCGCTGGTATTGGCACCGTTCATATACCAGAAATTTGTTCCGCCATGAAACATATACATACTGACAGACACTCCGTGGCTCAGCATCCAGTCCAACTGTTCGGCAGGACGCTCATAGGCAACAGACGAATGGCGTTTTCCCCACTCATCAAACCAAGCCGGGTAGAACTCCGCCACAAAATAAGGACCGCCCGGATGGTATTTATCCACTACTTTGAAAATATCTTCACCGAACACACCGTTCAGTGTAGGCAATGCGCCGTCAACGTGTCCGGCTTCCACCTGTCCGCCACCGTCACAGGTGAACAACGGGACATTAAACCCGGCCTCTTTTATCATATCACGAATAGCGGTAAGGTATTCTTTATCTGCTGCATACGAACCGTATTCATTTTCTACCTGCACCATGATAATATTACCGCCATTGTTGATAGTCAGAGGGGACAGTTGCTTGCCAAGTTCCTTGATATATCGCTCGCAATATGACAAAAAACGAGGGTCTTTGCTACGGTAGGTCATATCTTTTTCTTTCAGAAGCCACGAAGGGTATCCGCCGAAATCCCATTCCGCACATACATACGGTCCGGGACGCAGAATGACATACAGACCTTCTTCTTGTGCGGTACGGACAAATTCGGCAATATCCGCCTGCCCGGTAAAATCAAATTCACCCGGCTGCCGTTCGTGGAAATTCCAGAATACGTAGGCGGAGACAGTGTTCAGCCCCATTGCACGCGCCCTATGCAGACGGTCACGCCAATACTCATGTGGAATACGGGGATAGTGCATTTCTCCACAAATCAATTGCACCTCTTTTCCGTTGATAATAAAAGTGCCATTTTCTATTTTAACATGCTCTGTGGGGGCAGAACAGCCCAAAATCAGAAATGGCACTAATAAGTATATAATCCAATATCGTTTTTTCTGTTTATTCATCAGTATGAAATTGTAGTAACTTATACAATCTTTTTCTTATGAAGAAAGTCCCCCGACATTTTGAAGAACTTCCTTCATAGACATTATAAATAAAATTATCCTATTGTTTTAGAATGTAACTTCACCTATCACATTTATACGGTACTGCGTATCTTCAATCATTTCCGTATTAGCGAACCGAACCGCATATTCAGGAAGCAACTGCAACAATTCAGTAGGATCCGGCAACCATAATCCGACTTTATATTTGCCTGATATACCCGGTGCGACACTACCCTCAACGTGATGAACCAAAGATTTGTACTCTTTTGTCTCCACATCATAGGGCTGCCAATCTCTCGGACTAACATCAAGTTTCTTTTTAAAAACAACACGGTTACTTTCATCCACTAACACTATATATACAGGCCGTGGATTTTTAATAGCGGCAAAACCTACATTACGTAATGGAATATCAAAGTCCAGATTTCCATTTTTCGCTTCCAACGAAACATCTTCAGAGTTGACATAAAGACGATAGCCTAAATGGTCACGAATAAATTCATAGGCAGAACGCGCTACTTTATTGCCCTCTTCATCTTTGAAATAACTTTCATCAAAGAGAATCTTATTATCCTGACACCAGTCAGAACTTATCTTATAACTTTTCCAAGCATAAATATTCAATTCATTATTCTGAGTAATATCCAAAGCATCATAATGATGCTCCTTCAATATCTTGATTGTATTAACGACTGATATTTCCTTACTCAATCCCCATTCGGTATTCTCATTATAAGGAATCTCCGCACGCACTTTTACATATGGGCTGGCATTGGCTACAATTGTATAGTCTTCCGAGCCAAACGTATAGTCATTGTCCGGTGCAAGCGGATGTTCGGAAGCTGTAAAGAAGTCATTCGCATAGCCGACACGCGCCTTTTCAGCCTCAGTAAGCATCGGGAAATTATGTATATGGCGAGGATAGCGCAAAGTCATAAAACGATCCGGATACATACTCAGGATTTCTTTTATCATCTTACCTTTATTCGTCCAATCATCTCTCAACGGAGTTGAATTACCCTCTCCCCACGCACCAATAAAGCCCATTTGCCAAAGGTCAATCAAGCCGATGTTCTTTTGAATAAAAGGCTTCAACTGTTCAAGATGTCTGAATATATCAGTGAACTGCACATTTGTCGCCCCGGCGTTATGGTCATACGCGAATATCAAGTGTATCTTATATCCCAGTCTCTTTGTATCATCAAACAACATCTGCATATTATCAAATGCCGCCTGATCCAAATCCTTACCTACATACTGCGTCAGATAAAGATATAATTGGGATAAGGTTACACCATCATTCTTCGCGCTATTTTTCCGTTCAATCTCGGGAATCCAAAAACTCTCCCAACTGCCCTCATGCCAGGGATTCTTCAAATTATCAACAAAATAATTACTCTCCAGATGATAACCCCTTTCCGGATTAACCAATGCCTTGATCGGAACAATTTCGAGTTTCGTCAAATCCCGGCTATAATCTACATATTGACCGGCAGAAAGCATTACCTCATCTGTGCAAGCCATACCCAGCACACAACATACAAACAAAAATAAATATCTCAAGCTTTTCATAATTTCCAAGTTTAATCTTCATTATAAATCAATCTCACAGAAGCAAAAGTTGACCCCGTCGGGAATGTCTGATAACCATCAAACAAGTAAGACACAGTTTGGTCGGAAGTCAGGAGATAACAATATCTCGTCATCGCATTTGTTATCGTGCCACCGCCTGTCCATCCCTGGCCGGCAGGTATAAAGTTCATCTCCCAAGTATTAAAAGTCGGGATTTGTGCTTCCGTAACCCCCAATTCCCCCCAAAACAATGGATCATAATACATAATACAATAGCATTTAGCCGATTTAATCCCTGCCAACGCAAACAATTCATCATATTCAGCTTGTGTCGGAAGTCTCCATCCTTCGGGCACAATACTATTCTTTATATTCTGAGGATAATAAGCACCAAATAACCTTACCATCTCTTCCGTTGGTTGAGGAACATTATCCCCCCTATACGCAGGTATAATATTCTCCCCTTCTATATCTGTACCATCAGGATATTTCTTCGCCCGCAGATTTTCACACAACCAAATCTGAGATGAACCATCCCTGAATTCAATCCTTCTTACAGGATAGCTTTCGACTTCATCCCCCCGTTTGTCATTGAATATCATCATGCCTGTCAAATCAATACTTTTACACATACGGGATACATTTTCACCGGTCGCCTTATTACGGACATTCCAATAAACCTTCGAAGCAGTGAAAAGCTTCAAATGCAAATCCTCAATCACTGCCTGCAATTGCGCATGTGTCACTTCAGTCTTATTTTCCGTACCTGCCGCAATGACCAACGGGTCTTCAAAATTCATATCCGTTGAGAACAATAATTCGTATCCTTGTCCGGCAGCCCCCCTTTCTTCCCATTCGAACTGCACTTTCGTGTCCTGCGCATCCGCATTCAAGACATAACGTTCGGCATCTTCGGGCTTAGTCAGGAAGTTGTGCATCCGTTTCATTGAGATTGTACGGATATCAGATGCCGCCACCTCAAGTTTTCCTGTCGGTTTCACACTCCAGTAAATGGTATGCATATCTTCCCCACTCATGTTCAAGGCAGACATGGCTATATCCAATTGATCCGGTGAAAGTTTTATTTGCGTCGTACTACCAGCCTCCACCGCATAGTAGGGTTCAAACACACTGTTAGGGCTGAAAAGTATTGTGTATGAATCATGCCCCGCATCACTCCATGAAAAACGATATGTATCCGCCACATCATTCAAATCAAAAGAGGCTTGATTGGAAGGTACCGATAGATTAACCCCGGACATCGGTATATCGACTTTCACCTCTGTCTTTTCAACACAAGCACCCAAAATGAGGCAAAGCCCCAATCCTATAATAGTTTTCAAATTTTTCATCTTCTATGTTTTAATGTATTAGTAAAACATCTGATTAATATCCCGGATTTTGTTCGATCAGTCCCATCCCCTCATTAATAACCTTCGGTGGAAGAGGGAACCGTTCGTATTTATAATGCCCGTTTACCTGAGTAGCAATCTTACCTGTCGGCTTGCCTGCAAATTCAGCTTTCTTTATTGCATATTCGATAAACTTGCCATGACGAATCAAATCCTGACGACGCACGCCCTCCATATAGAATTCGTGTCCGCGTTCTTCCAACAACTTATCCAGAAATGTCTCTACATTAGGAAAGTCACTCAACTGATACCCCTTGCCCGGAAGGCTTCTTGTACGCACATCATTCAATAAGTTGACTGCTTCTTGCGTCAGCTTATTTCCATTACGCACGATAGCTTCCGCCAATAATGTCAAGACATCGGCATATCGGTAAATCGGCATATCTATTTCGCAGTTATATCCTACCACGCCTTCTACCTTGTATTTCATCGGAACCGCACCATAATATAGAATAGAAGTGGATTTACCGTTTACGCGATCTTTCTCGTAATTATGTACCGTTCCGTCTGCCGCTGTATATTCGCCATACAAACGTTGCAGACGCTTATCATCCTTATCATAACTCTGATAAAAAGGCCAGGAAACTTTATAACCGCCCCATTTCTGAATATCTTCCGAAGTCGGAAAATCTGCTGGTAGTACGTGCGCAAACCACTGTGTCTCCATATATCCCCGCTTGGCTATCACTGCAAAAATGGTTTCTGTATTTCTTTCTCCCGCAAGAGTGAATATGGAGTTATAATCATCTACCAGTTTATATCCATACTCCGCTTTTTGCAGTTCGCGCCCAACTTCTTCAGCCTTTGCCCACTCACCTGTCTTCATATAGAACTTCAACAGCAATGTATTCGCCAGCCCTTTTGTAAATCTCCCATACTCGCTTTCATCATATTTATATGGCAAGACATTCCGGGCAGCCAATAAATGACTTTCAATATACTCGCGCATCTGTTCCTCAGTCAGCCGTGGAAGAATCTTTTCGGCTCCCGGCTCTTTCAAAGTCTCCAAATCGGCTACAGGAATCGGGCCATAAAGGTCATACAGCAAGAATGCCAAAAATCCCATACCGCAATCCAGTTCCGCATTATAACGTTCTTTCAAGTCCTGGCTCATATTCACATCTTTGATACGATCCTTGGCAAGGCACATGGATGACAAATAATTGTTAAATGTATAAATAGCCCGCGTATCGCCGGATACATGCCAGTCGTCCGCTTCATAAGAGTTGTACACAGTAGTCCACTCCCAACTACATTCCACATGGTCGGTAGACATATCAGAAGTCAATGTATATCCCCAGGCTATATTGAAAATACCCGGATTGCTCTTGTTCTTATCCAATGCATCATAATCCTGCGGATTAAATACATTGTACGCACTGGCTGTTACCAAAGCCTTCGCATCCGCCGCATTTTTAGGAAATACAGTAGGGTTGATTTTATCATAAACTTCTGTCTCCAGCTCGCATCCGGCCAATCCGAGCATCAGTAATGACAATAAATATATTTTCTTCATTTTCATAGTAACTTTTTTAGAATGTAACATTAAGGCCAAAGCTATAAGACGTAACATTAGGGTAAGAGAAATTACCGTTATCTGTTTCCGGATCCAATCCATCCCAATTGGTTATCACAAACGGGTTGCTCACTTCAGCAAAAACACGAAGATTCTTGGCGTATTTCTCTTTTACGGGAATCTTATATCCCAGGCTGATACTCCCACAACGCACATAATAAATGGACTTATTATAATAATCTCCCCAGTTGTTGCCACTACCCAAAATATAAGTAGGGTGTGTAGCAGTGGTATTTCGACTATCAAAAGACTCAACGGCTTTTACTGAAACATTTTGCCCGGTACTGATACGGTTCCACTTTTTCAGATAGCTGGCTCCCACTTTCCTGCCGGCTTCACCATAAAAATAGATGGAGAAATCGAAATTCTTGTAAGTAAAAGCATTATTCATACCATAAATAATCTTAGGATCTCCATTACCTTGATAAACCATGTCACGTTCGTCCAACACACCGTTTCCATCCAAATCAGCCAGTTTTACCATACCCGGCAACAAGTCTGCCTGAGCAGCGGGAGCCTTTTCACCTACCTGCATAATACCGATTGCATGGTAATCCCACCAGGCACGTATCGGGTCATTCTTGCTTTGATAAGCAGCAGGTTTCCAGTTCGGGTCACGTTCTTTCCAACGGTCTTCATAATGAGAAAGTGTCAATGTAGTAGTCCACGAGAAATCCTTCCGGTCGAAGTTTACTGTATTCAAAGTCAGCTCGTAACCCTTACTCTGCGTAGAACCGATATTTCCTGCGATTGTAGTCACTTCATTATAAGAAGGAATAGGCTTGGAAGTGACCAGCAAGTCAGAAATAGTACGATTAAAATACTCAGCCGTTACACGCAAACGGTTATTAAAGAAGCCAAGATCCAAACCGACATTATATTCTGTAGTTGTCTCCCAAGTTATAGCAGGATTACCCAACTCTGAAGTATATACACCAGTGCTCAGTAAATCACCCAATACATATCCGTGTCCTACCGAGTAGTAAGTATTCACCCGGTTTCCGACATTCGAATTACCAGTCTGACCGTAAGATGCTCTCAACTTGGCATAAGGAAGCCATGACAATTTTTTCATAAACTTCTCTTCACTAATCAACCAACCGGCCGATACCGACGGAAAATATCCCCAACGATGTTCCGGTTCAAAATTCGAAGCACCATCTATACGTAATGAGCCTTCCAGCAGATAGCGACCTTTCCACGAATAGTTCACACGTGCAAAATAAGAGCCTAAGCAATTCAACCAAGCACCGGAACCTACCGTCGGCTTGGGATTAGCCCCGGCCGACAGGTTATTATATTCAAATCCGTCAATAATAAAATCCGAATTGCCCGCTCTAACCGAATTGCCCGTAAACCTTTGATATGAATATCCCACCAACGCCTTTAAATTATGTTCACCCAGTGCCTTGCTGTAAGTCGCTGTCAAGTCCATCAGATAATCAGTTGAAGACTCTTGGGCTATGTTGGCTATACCGTTTTCATTTGCTCCGGACAGTGTACTCTTCGGCACGTAACTATTTCTCTTCTGACCACGGCGGTCGGCTCCCAACTGCGCTTTCAGTTCCAACCCTTCCAAAGGTTTTAACAATGCATAGGCAGAAGCCATAATTCTGTCTTTTACAGTATTGTCTTTTATCTCCAACAATGATACCGCGTTAGGAATGGAAGAGCGAGCCGGATCAATATAATAATCACCATTTTCATCGTAGACCGGCGTAGACGGATTAGCTTGAATAGCAGCAGTCAGCACCCCAGCATTCTGGTCGACTTTATCTCCTAAAGGAACATTGTCATATTTATTCTGCGCATAAGAAGCACTTAATCCGACAGTCAGCATCTTATTTATATCCTGATCCAAGTTAACACGGGCGGATAGACGAGTGGCAGCATTGTTTTTCACCACACCGTCCTGATGCATATAGTTCACAGAAACCAAATAACGTGTACTTTCTGTTCCACCATTGATAGAAAGATTATGTTGCTGCATATATCCCGTACGTGTCACCTCGTCCAACCAGTCAGTACCTTTCGCCTGGTTAATTTTATCGTAAGAGTAGGTAGGAGTAAATGTTCCGATTTTCTCCGGTTTGCTGACGTATCCTTCGTAAATGCCCAATCCGTTACTTGCCAGATAGTTTTCATAGTCTTGTTCGTTACGTTCAAGCATGAATGATTTCACATCCAGCATTTGATATTGGGCACGAATCTTCTGCACAGACCCCGAACCTGAATAAGAAATTCTCGGTTTACCGGATTTACCACGTTTAGTAGTGATAAGAATAACACCGTGCCCGGCTCTGGAACCATAAATGGCTGTGGATGCCGCATCTTTCAAAACTGTGATTGATTCAATATCATCAGGACTCAATGATTCCAAAACATTATCCGTAGTGCCCGCTTCGTAGATATTTCCTGAGTCAAGGGTATTGGATGAACTCACCGGAAATCCGTCAATTACGAAAAGCGGCTCATTACCCGCTCCCGTAGAAGCCTCACCACGGATACGGAACTTGGAACCACCGCCCGGTTGGGCTGACACCTGATTGACACGCAAACCTGCGGCCTTACCAGCCAGCGCGTGTGCAACAGTAGATACCGTAGAAGTTTCCATATCTTTCATATCCATGACTGATACAGCACCAGTCAACGTTTTCTTATTCTGCGTACCATATCCCACAACGACAACCTCATCCAACTGCTTAGCATCTTCCAGCAACGTTATATTAAGTTCCTTTCCTGCCTGCACAATAACCGTTTGTGGCTGATAACCAATATAAGTAATATCCAGTTGTGCTTTTGAAGAAGAAACTGAAAGTTTAAAACGACCGTCAACATCGGTTATCGTTCCGTTACCTTTCACTCCTTTCTCCAATACACTGGCTCCGATGATTGGCTCTCCTTTAAGATCCAACACTGTACCCGATACTGCAACTGTCTTTTCTTGTTGTGGCGACTGCGCCTCAACAGACAATATAATCTTCTTATCCAATACTGAATATTTCACATCCGTACCGGCAAAGATTTCTTTCAATACACTGAAGATATTACTCTTATCAGCCGAGACTGATACACGGCGGTTCAAATCCACATGTTTGTTGTTAAAGAAAAAGTCAAAGTCCGACTGTTCTTCAATCTCTTTCAGAATATCCTCTACACGCTGATTGCGGGCATCGATACTAATCATAGCTTTCTGAGCGTAACTATCGGCCGCATAACCCAGTCCGATAGAACATACTAAGAACAAAACTAATAGTCTCATAGATAATGGGATTTTTTTTGAGGTTAGCCAAAGCGACTTTACCACCCATAAAAATTGGATGCTAAAATAATTTTGCATAAATTTGTAATGACTTAAAGTTAATAAAAAGTTTATCTAAGCTTGTCGCCAAACAAGCATCAAAAAGATTTACCGATTTCCATACGGGAAGATACGCCAATATCATCCCGTATGTTTTTTATTTAAGGGGGTCTGTCTTTCATTGCATTTCTGTATTAAGGTTATTCAATCAATATATTTCAATCTTACTCTTTTCATCTGTTATATCCGGAGAATCAAGATAACGCCAGCGGATTTGAGAAGAAAGCTGGAAGTATTCAAGGATACGTTCCAGGCGTTGGTTGGTGAATGTACCTGTAAATGAATCTCCTTTCAAACGATTGTTTTTAATGATAAACTCTACATTATACCGTTTTTCCAACATTCGCAAGCCTTCTTCCAAAGGAGTGTTTCTGAATATAATCTTACCTTCCTTCCAAGCTGTCTCCGATTCACCGGAAGTGGCATAAAGTTGTACCTTACTGTCTTTCGAGTCATAGATCAGTTTTTGGCCGGGAGCCATTAATACTTTCTTAGAAGCATTATCGCATTTATAGATAAAACCGATTTTCCCTTCTACCAATGTGGCCGAAACTCTATTTTCTTTTTCGTATGCTTCTACATTGAAATGAGTACCCAATACTTCTATTTGCGACTGATGGGAAGTAGAAACGATAAACTTCTTTTCCGGATTCTTGGCTACTTCGAAATAAGCTTCTCCCTGTAAGTTTACGTTTCGCGTATCCCCGTCGAAGCATGACGGGTAACTTAGTGTTGATTCTGAATTCAAGAATACAAGTGTACCGTCAGGTAATGTTAATGAAGTAGTCATTCCGGGATTAGTCTTTATCTCCATCATTTGTGCCAGCTCTTGCTCATCATTTCCCCAATGCTGCACCATCAAAGTGACGAGAAGTGGAATGAACAGAACTGCTGCCGCACGTTGTGCCCATTCCCACCACATCGTTTTCTTCTTACCTGTCATCCTGCTTTTTACCCTTGACAAAGCTTTCTCCGTGTCTACTTTCTTCATAACATGAAGTGTATCCGTAGCCAAATAAAGTGCATGAACTTGTTTTGCCGTCCGCCGGTTCTCTTCCGATTCATCCATCCAAGTTTCGACTTGCAGGCGTTCTTCCTCCGTTGTCAGTCCTTCACAATAACGGGGAAGCAGTTCTTCTATCGTATTTTTACCTGTATTATCCATATGCTGTTTTTATTGCCTTTTATTATAAGACAAGAGAAAACCGGAAGACTCCTAAACTAAAAACCATTTTTTTTCAGAAAATCTTTGTTTTCTTATAAAAAGGCTATATTTGCAGTGAAATAACAAAACTAATGCATGAAAGAAACCTACCAATCAAACAACGATTTCCTGTTATCAGCCGTCCAACACGGGGACTTGAAAGCATTCGACATACTGTTTCGGAGATATTATCCGATATTGTGTGCGTATGGTCACCGGTTTGTCGACTTGGAAGATGCGGAAGAGATTGTGGAAGATTCTCTTTTATGGATTTGGGAAAATCGGGAAACACTGGTTATTGAATCTTCTCTGAACTCCTACCTTTTTAAGATGGTGTACCGCAGGGCTTTAAACAAGCTCGCGCATATTGACGCCACCCAACGAGCCGACACCCGTTTCTATGAAGAAATGCAGGAAATGCTGCAAGATACAGACTACTACCAGGTTGAAGAACTCACCAAACGGATTGAGGAAGCTGTCGCGGCACTGCCCGAAAGCTATCGGGAAGCCTTCGTGATGCACCGTTTCCGGGACATGAGCTACAAAGAGATTGCGGAGACACTGGGTGTATCACCAAAAACGATAGATTACCGCATTCAGCAGGCATTAAAGCAACTGCGTGTGGATTTGAAGGATTACCTTCCGTTACTACTACCACTTTTATTTCCTTGAGGCAGGCTAGATAGATAAAATTCCGCCGGACATTGTCTTGTTTACCACTATCAGTCAGGTGAAAGCATAACGCTTCACCTACCAGATACTTATGAGATTAATAAACAACTGATTTTATTCCTTCCGGTAAGGCAGAGTAAACCAAAAAGTAGAGCCTTCGCCTTCTTTTGAGTCCACTCCTATTTTTCCTTTCAAACGGTCAACAATCGTATGGCAAATAGAAAGTCCCAATCCCGTGCCTTGTATGAAAGGATTGTATTTCACAAATCGCTCGAATACATGGGCGCATTGCTCATGCGACATTCCACAGCCGGTATCCGACACATAAAAACAAATCGTTCCGGCATCTACCATGCGGTATCCCATACGGATATTTCCCACCTTAGTAAATTTGATCGCGTTGATTGCGAAGTTGGAAAGTAATTGCATCAGACGGTTCTTATCTATATAAAAAGTACATTCCGGTAACCGTTCGGTAAATGTGAAAGTAACAGTGTCGCTTTTCAGACGCAACTGCATACTCTGCTCGATTTCCGTCAGAGTCTGATTCACATCAATTAATGAAGGGCAGAAGTCGAATGTTCCCGCCTCAATCTTCGATAAGTCCAGAATATCATTAATCAATTGGAGCAACAGGTCTGTATTGGTTTCGATGATGTCCGCATATTCGCGCATCTTTGCGCGGTCTTCTATTTCGGGAAGCATATTTGAGAAACCGACAATCGCATTTAATGGCGTACGTATCTCGTGGCTCATATTGGCAAGGAAAGCGGATTTCAGTTGGTTGGCCTGCTCTGCTTTCTCCATCGCTTCGTGCAGGCGGCTATATGCTTTCCGAAGAAGGCGGATATAATAGGTAATAGCGGCGACCAACACAAATAAGAAAATGGCACCGGAAAGGATTTCGGTACGATATTGCTGGAAAAAAGTTTTGGGTTCATTGACGTAAAAAGCATCCTTCGGATAAAGGTATGAAGGGATATTGTAAGATTTCAACACCGGATAACAGAGATAAGCACTTCCTTCCCCACCCACTCTGCCCGGGATATTCCGCGCTTGCTCTCCATTCAATATGCGTTCAAGGGTTTCTAACAAGGAATCACAAAAAGATTCAGTTGAAACATAATAGCCACCGGCATAAGTATTGTTCGACAGGTCTTCGGGAGAAAGCAGGAACAGAGGGGACGGAATGAAATTGGTGATAATCTCCTGGATATGGTCGAAAAGGTAGTTGTTATCGTTTTCGTTGTGCGACTCAAACCATGAATAATAGATGATTCCCGTATTCGGTTTATAACTGCGTAAAGTATCCAGTAGCATTTCTGTCGACAAGTGGGTGGTGGAAAGAAGATCCAGTTGCAAGTCAGGGAAGTTTTTCTCTACCGCTTCTTTTACGTCTCTACGGGTTTCCTCACTGATATATCTGTCATCTGAGATGAATGCCACCCGCTCCATATCAGGTATCAGTTGATAAATCAGTTCGATTGTTTCCTTGGCATAATAATGCTGCTTTAAGATTGTCATGTTATATCCCCGTCTCCATTCTTCACCGGGGACGCTGTTCGTTTCCGTCAGTGGGGCATGAGACAACAGAATATCCAGAGATGCAGGCAAATGGTCGCGGGCATTTGTCACAATCACCGGGACATCTTTCCAAACATCATCAAACAGTTCGCGGCATACAATCCATCCCGGATCTCCAATCAATACAACGGCTGCGGGCGGCACAGGATATTTCTGGCGCAAATGGTCGACTACGGCCTTTGCTTCCATCTCGTTCGCTAAAGCAGGTACACAAAGTGACTCCGCTTTGGCAGAGATGCCTTTTTTCTGAAGGGCATCGTGCACATACCAATAAAAGTTTTTAGCCCAGGGAAGATTAAAATTAATGGAGTTCAATACCAGTACTTCTTTATTTGAACTTTCGTCCCGAGCGGACACGGGCGATAAGATTCCCTCGATAATAAGGAATAATCCGAGAAATGAGATAATCCGTAGCGCTTGTTTCATTTGTGATATTCTATAATAATAGCGGAAGCAAAGATAACATTAATTTCTTTTTTCAAAAAGAAAGGCATCCCAAATCTAATTGAGATGCCCTATATTACATAAAATTAAGTATCAGAGAATTATGCTTTCTTCAAAGCAGCAATACTTTCCTTCAAAGAGTTGATGATACTTTCAGCGTCCGCCTGTTTCTTGCGTTCCATTTCTAGAACGGCTGCCGGAGCATTATTAACAAACTTCTCGTTGCTGAGTTTCTTCAACACTCCCTGCAAGAACCCTTCTTTGTGTTTCAATTCGGCTTCCATACGGGCGATTTCTGCTTCTACATCAATCATATTGCCCAAAGGTACGGCAAATTCTGTCGTGCCGACCATGAAAGATGCGGCACCTTCCGCCTTGTTTTCAACCACCTCAATAGAAGAAAGATTGCACATCTTCTGAATGACCGCATTGAATTCTGCAACCGGATTCTCACCCAATACTTGCAACTCAAGCGCTTCTTTCTGTGCTATATTCTTCTGAAGACGGATGCTGCGGATATTACTGATGATATCTTTAACGACTTCAAACTGTGCAACATCGTTGGTATCAACATATGTATCCATATTTAAAGCACTCACCATCAAACTTTCTCCCTCTTCTGCATTGCGTTCATACATCTGTTGCCATAACTCTTCGGTGATAAACGGCATAAACGGATGGAGAAGATGCAACAAGTTATCCAAATAACAGAGGGTAGCGTTATAGGTAGCACGGTCAATGCCTTGTCCGTAAGCGGGTTTAATCATTTCCAGATACCAGGAAGAGAATTCATCCCAGAATAATTTATAAACAGCCATCAATGCTTCGCTCAAACGGTACTTCTTGAACAAGTCTGCCACTTCTGCCGCTACTTCGTTCTGTTTGGACTCGAACCAGTGGGTAGCCAGTCTTGCCGCTTCTGTGGCTTGAAGGCTATCGTCAACTGTCCATCCTTTAATCAGGCGGAAAGCATTCCATATCTTGTTGCAGAAGTTACGTCCCTGCTCGCAAAGCGCGTCGTCGAAAAGGATATCGTTTCCGGCAGGAGCCGCAAGCATCATACCCATACGTACACCGTCCGCACCATACCTTTCAATCAGTTCCAACGGGTCGGGAGAGTTACCGAGCGACTTGGACATCTTACGTCCCTGCTTGTCGCGAACGATACCTGTGAAATAAACGTTCTTGAACGGCATCTGTCCTTCGTACTCATAACCTGCCATAATCATGCGGGCTACCCAGAAAAAGATAATATCCGGCCCTGTCACCAGGTCACTTGTCGGATAGTAGTATTTGATTTCTTCATTGCCCGGGTTGTTGATTCCGTCGAACAGAGAGATAGGCCACAGCCAGGAAGAGAACCAGGTATCCAAACAGTCTTCATCCTGACGGAAATCGTCTATTGTCAGGGCTGCGTTACCTGTCTTTTCTTTGGCTTTTGCCAAAGCTTCTTCGGGAGTAACGGCTACCACATAACCGCCTTCGGGCAGGAAGTAAGCAGGAATACGGTGTCCCCACCACAACTGACGACTGATACACCAGTCTTTGATGTTCTCCATCCAGTGACGGTAAGTATTCTTATATTTTGCAGGATAGAACTTCAGGTCGTCGTTCATTACAGGCGGCAATGCCATATCTGCAAAATGCTCCATTTTGAGGAACCACTGCATAGACAGTTTCGGTTCGATCACTACATTCGTACGTTCGGAATATCCTACCTTATTCGTATAGGCTTCCGTCTTTTCCAACAAGCCGGCGGCTTCAAGATCTTTTTCGATTTGCTTACGGACATCGAAACGATCCATTCCGATATACATGCCGGCAGCTTCGCTCAATGTACCGTTATCGTTGAAGATGTCGATGCTGGGCAGATTGTATTTTTCACCCAACATATAGTCGTTTACATCATGAGCCGGAGTCACTTTCAGGCAACCTGTACCAAATTCGATGTCTACATAGTCGTCTTCAATCACCGGGATGGCACGGTTCACCAACGGAACGATTACTTTCTTTCCTTTCAGCCATGCATTCTTCGGGTCGTTCGGGTTGATACACATTGCCGTATCTCCCATGATTGTTTCGGGACGGGTAGTTGCCACTACTGCATAGCGGCCTTCTGCGTCACCTTCTACTTTGTAACGGAGATAATACAGTTTTCCATGTTCTTCCTTGTAGATAACTTCCTCGTCAGAAAGGGCGGTCAGTGCTTTAGGATCCCAGTTTACCATGCGGACACCACGATAGATCAATCCTTTGTTGAACAGGTCTACGAAAACTTTGAGTACGCTTTCGCTACGTTTCTCGTCCATAGTGAAGGCTGTACGATCCCAGTCGCAGGACGCACCGAGTTTGCGGAGCTGTTTCAGGATGATGCCGCCGTGTTCGTCTGTCCAGTCCCAGGCATGTTTCAGGAACTCGTCACGCGTCAGGTCGGTTTTCTTGATGCCCTGAGCGGCGAGTTTGTTTACGACTTTCGCTTCAGTGGCGATAGATGCATGGTCAGTCCCCGGCACCCAGCAGGCATTCTTGCCTTCCATACGGGCGCGGCGAACCAAAATATCCTGGATGGTATTATTAAGCATGTGTCCCATGTGCAACACACCAGTGACGTTAGGGGGCGGAATGACGATGGTGTAAGGTTCACGACCATCGGGTTTCGAACTGAATAAATGATTGTCCAGCCAATACTGGTACCACTTTCCTTCCACGTCAGCGGGATTGTACTTACTTGCTAATTCCATATTGTTTTATGTATATGATAGATTGTATATTCAAAAAAATAACGGGTGCAAAATTAATAATTTAAATTCAAATCTTGCCACCCTCAGGCCGATTCTGTGCACGGAAAGAGAATTTATATCCTTCGTAAACGGCGAATCCGTAGAATAATGCAGTCATGGATGCCACGTTGTTCAGTATAAGGGTGAATATTTCTCCATAATCCGCCTCCGCCAAGACTTTAAAAAACGGCATTTCATAATCCTTGGAAATATAGCCGATAATAGAGAAGAAATCTCCTAACACACAGCTGAACAAAGCCAATGCGGCACCAAGAATCCCGAAGACGGGACGTATCCCCTTCCCCTGACGCATGGCGAACCCCACCAAAAAGCCGATGGCAATAGCCATATATCCGATCTGGTAACCGGTAGATACTGAAATTAAGCCCCATGCCACCGCACCTATGAAAGCCGCAGCCACTCCACACAGCAAACCTTTAGGCAGATTTTCCTCGGCAAGCAACTCTTCTCTTGTCATGGACACCGGAAAATCTTCCGGCTTCGGGGGAGCCCACTTTTCCAGTTCTTCGTCGTTTTCGAAGTTCTCACATTCTTCTTCAAAATCAGGAAGTTCTCCTGTCCGATAACAAACTAATCCCTTTTCATTCACGAAATCGCGCGACAGGCAATTCCGGCAATACTTTTCAATTTCTTCAGTTGTAGCCATCTTTTATCCGGTTTATGTTGAATAATTCTCTCTATCAGATTGATTATAAAGTCTGTATTAACAGATTTTTTGCAAATATAGAGGTATTTTTTCGCGTAACGTCTATTAAATGCATATTTTTGTTGACCAAAATCTGAATGAATGATGAAACGGTGGTTGAAAAATAGACATATAGTATTGGGAGTATTACTGCTTTTAGTATGGATGACGCAGTTGATTCCTGCTTTGGCAACCGTATATTCTCATACAATCTATCCCTTTATTTCTTATGGTTTATCGGCTATTTCCAATCTATTCCCTTTTGCGATAGGAGATTTATTTATCTTCCTCAGTATCATAGGGGTTATCGTTTATCCTTTTTACGGTCGTTTCCGCAAGAAATTGCCTTGGAAGAGAGTTTTATTACGTGACGGAGAATACCTGTTATGGATTTACGTGTGGTTCTATCTTGCCTGGGGACTCAATTATTCCCAAAAGAACTTTTATCAGCGGACTGAGATTCCTTATACAGCCTATACGCCGGAGAATTTTAAAGAGTTTGTGAATGATTATATCACGCAACTCAATCGTTCCTATACTCCGGTAAATAGTATCAATCAGGATTTGGTACGTGAAGAAACCGTACGGCTATACAATCAGTTAAGCGACAGCCTTCGTGTGCACCGTCCGCCACACGAATCTCCTAAAGTAAAGACTATGCTGTTTACCCCGTTTATTTCAATGGTGGGCGTAACCGGCAGCATGGGGCCTTTCTTCTGTGAGTTTACTTTGAACGGGGATTTGCTTCCCGCTAACTATCCGGCCACTTATGCTCACGAACTGGCGCATCTGCTGGGTATTACAAGCGAAGCGGAAGCCAATTTCTATGCTTATCAGGTTTGTACCCGTTCTCAAGCTATGGGGATTCGTTTCTCTGGTTATTTCTCGGTATTCGGTCATGTACTGCGAAATGCGCAGAGACTACTTTCCGAAGAAGAATATACGCAGCTTTTCAATCGTATCCGCCCGGAAATCATCCAACTGGCAAAAGATAATCAAGCGTATTGGTCAGCCAAGTATAGCCCGGTAGTGGGTACTGTACAGGATTGGATATACGACCTTTATCTGAAAGGGAATAAGATAGAAAGCGGTCGGCAGAACTATTCGGAAGTGGTAGGACTGCTGATTTCTTATCGGGAGTGGAAAAAACAAATTAGATAAACTGCACTATGGAAGTGCATAAAATAGTAACTTTGTGCACTTTTATAGTGCAATATTTATAAAATCAAAAAAGATATAACGATGTCACATACCAGACAAGAACAGATGGAAGCTTTCGGACGCTTCCTGGATATTCTCGACGAACTGCGTGTCAAATGTCCCTGGGATCGCAAACAGACGAATGAGAGCCTGCGTCCCAATACGATAGAAGAGACTTATGAACTTTGCGACGCATTGATGAGAGATGATAAAAAAGACATTTGCAAAGAATTGGGAGACGTATTGCTGCACGTTGCTTTCTACGCCAAGATAGGTTCGGAAACAGGAGATTTCGACATTAAAGATGTTTGCGACAAGCTATGCGACAAACTGATTTTCCGTCATCCCCACGTATTTGGAGAAGTGAAAGCTGAAACGGCAGGAGAGGTATCCGAGAACTGGGAACAGTTGAAATTAAAAGAAAAAGATGGTAATAAGAGTGTATTGAGCGGTGTTCCCGCTGCCCTGCCCTCACTTATCAAAGCGTACCGCATGCAGGACAAAGCCCGCAACGTAGGCTTCGACTGGGAAGAACGCGAACAGGTTTGGGATAAGGTGAAAGAAGAAATCGGAGAGTTTCAGGAAGAGGTAGCCAATATGGATAAGGATAAGGCGGAAGCCGAATTCGGAGATGTCATGTTCAGCCTTATCAATGCGGCACGCCTTTATAAGATTAATCCCGACAATGCACTGGAACGTACCAATCAGAAGTTTATCCGCCGCTTCAATTATCTGGAAGAACATACCATCAAAGAGGGAAAGAACCTGAAAGACATGACTCTTGGAGAGATGGATGCCATTTGGAATGAAGCAAAGAAAAAGGGGCTGTAAGCCCCTGACTATTGCAAAAAAATAGAGCCTCTATTTCCACTGAACAGAGGCTCTATTTTACTCAAACAGAGCGTCCGATTCATATGAATAGACGCTCTGTTTTTCTTCTTTTATTTTCTCTTTATTTCTTCTTTGAATCTTTACCGCGGTTCATTCCTTTTATCATCTCCCGATGGAAACGCATTTCCGCCCGCTGTACGAGAAATATCTTCTTGCTGGAAAGAATCTTCTTGAACTTACCCAAGTAGGTTTTATCAAGCTGGTCGGCAGCAATACGGTTATTGGCGACTTTCTCGTTGATTTCTTCGTATTGGGCTTCCGTAGTCTTGTCATCCTTACCTTTGCGCATCAAATCCCACGATTCGTCATTCAGTTTTTTCTTTTTATCCTGAAGTTCAAAATAAACGGGGAAGAACTTGGCAGCTTCGTCTTTTGTCAAATCTGCCTGTTCGATAATATACGCTTTCTGTTTTGCTCTGAACTCTTCACGGGACAAGTGCTGGTCACATCCATCAGCAGCCCAAAGAACAGGCATAAAGCCACATAACAAAACGACTAATGCGATTACTTTTCTCATTTTCTGTATTCAATCGGTTTTAATAAATCATTCTACACTTGCGTCACTCAAATAAACATATAACGAATAATCATCCAGCATGGCACGATCCAGTGCTACATCAATCATTTCATCAGATATTACTTCAGTATCTACTTCTGTCACTGCTACCTCGTCTACTGTAACAGGTTTATGGTCTGTCGACGCTACCCGGATAATCAAGGCGGCACCTACAAACATGGCTGCCATATAAAGCAATGGTTTCAGTCTTGTCCATGTGCTGACAGGCTCTTCCTTAAAAACGACTTTCTCTTTTTCAGGAAGCTTGTTCATCACTTCCGAAGTCAGGTTTTCAAAGTAGCTATCAGGAACTTTGAAGGAATTTTCCTTACCAAGTTTCTTCAATAGGGTATCTTCTTCTTTCATACGTTTTTCTCCTCTCTTGTTCTTAGACGTTGCACGTTCTAAAAGGTTTAATCAATTTCTTCTAAAAACTTCTCTATTTTCTTCACCGCATGATGGTAAGATGCTTTCAATGCGCCAACCGACGTACCGAATACTTCCGACATCTCTTCGTATTTCATTTCCTGATAGTACTTCAGGTTGAATACCATGCGTTGTTTTTCCGGCAGGGTCATCAATGCTTTCTGTAAACACAGTTGCACCTGGTCGCCCGAAAAGTACGGGTCGCTTTCCAGCTTCTGCACCACCATTGCTTCCGGGTCGTCGATGGCAACGGTAGTCATGGCACGTTGTTTGTTCAGGAAAGTGAGACATTCGTTCAGCGCGATGCGATAGAGCCAGGTAGACAGCTTCGCCTCGGCGCGGAAATAGTCGATATTTGTCCATGCCTTGATGAACGTGTTTTGCAGGAGATCGTTCGCATCCTCATGCGACAGCACCATCCGGCGGATTTGCCAATATAATTGCTCGCTATACTGCGCCACAATCATCTCGAATCCTTGCCGCTGGGTACTCTCCTCTTGAAGAAGTTTCAGAACTTCGCGTTCGTTATAAGGGGTCATAATCTCTTGTTATCTGTATGTTTATTTATGGTTTCAAATTTTGGTCATTCATTGCCTTTAGTATAGACGGATCATATTTGTATATGTCCTCACAATAACTCAATTTATTATCTGCTGACAGATAAACAGTCTGATAATCTATAAATAAAGGTATATATTTCTCTAAGCTATAATGTTTCAGTTCACGATAAGCCGCACTGATAGGCAGTTTCTTCCCTTCCTCACTCACAGGCTTGATGTCCATTGCGATGCGGATACGGTCTTCAAGCAACGAATCCTGCTTATTCAACAGGAAGAACGAAAAATCGAGTGCTTTCTGAAGGCGTACACAACCATGGCTTACCGCCCGGTTCTTGCGTGTGAAAGCCCAGCGGGAAGGCGTGTCGTGCAGATAGACAGAGTGAGGATTGGGGAAACGGAAAATGATCCGTCCTAACGAGTTTCCTGTTTTATTGTCCTGCTTCACTGTATAGGGTACGCCCTTTCCTGCATACTTAGCCCATTTGATGCTGTGAGGGTCTACTTGCAAACCGGTCTTGTTATCATATACTTTCATACGGTTACGAGTGAAGTAAGTCGTATCTCTGCGATAAGTAGGGATAATCTCTTTCCGGATAATACTTTGAGGGACATTCCAAAATGGATTCAGTTCCATATAGTAGATTCTGCTCGACAGCAAGGGTGTCTTGTTCTTTACGCTTCCCACGCAGATACGCATTTCGAGGATAGAGTCCGTCTCTTCATTGATAGCTTGCAACATGAATGCCGCCACATTGGCTACTACATATTTCTTTCCTTTATCCAAGGCATATTGCCAACGTGCCCGTTCCATATTTACCAATAGACGGTCGCGGTAATAATCCGTAGTATCCGTTTCACCCCAGGTATTCACACGTGCCAGTTCTTCCTGCATCTTCAGGTAAAGCCGGGAAGAAGGCTGTATTTGATGGAAGGCTGTATTTGCATTCATCCGCAGAGAATCCAGAGCAGCCGTTGCGAAGTCCTTATCATAATTTTTCAAAGGTATCCGGCAGATAGAGTCGTTCCACCTGTCCTCTGAAGGGAGAAAGCCGAATTTCAACTGGCACACATAGGAAAGATAAGCAGCCGTCAACTGATATTCCACATCTGCCAGCAGTCGGTTCATTGTCTTTCCTTCCCGCAATTGCAGCGTACGTATCTGCTGCAAGTCTTTACGAATACTGTCCGTAGGATAAAGGCGCGGATTAATGCCATGTTGTGAGATATTCTCCAACCAATACAGCATAGAGTCTGCCACTTGTACGGCAGGTTTATCTGACACCAGCGAATCATTCAACCAAAAGAAATCATCACTCTCTTGATAGTGAGCTACCAAAGCCGAATCCCAAGGAGTCGCCTGTTTGTTCTCATTCAGATAAGAATGAATAATCAGATGGATACTGTCCGAACTAATCTGATAGGCGGGATTGAGCAATTCCTGAAGACTGGCTAAAGAATCTGGTATCGGAGACAAAGGTTTCTCCTTTTTGCATGCAGCCAAACAACTGATACTAACAATTATAACTCCCCAAAGTAAGCATTTACTTTTCATATGCAATTCCTCCATCAACGTCGATACATAAATTCTCTTTCGCTAAAATTGTTTGCGGGAAAATGGCGGATGCTTCATTGAGCAAAATAGACTCATCCTCATAGCGGGCGGAAAAATGTCCGATCACCAATTGCCTTACATCAGCATCCAAGGCAAGTTGCGCTGCTTGTGCTGCCGTTGTATGGTAAGTTTCTTTCGCCCGTATCTCCTCTCCCTGCGCAAAAGTCGCTTCATGGAAAAGCAGGTCTACATTCCTGATTTGCTCCGCAATCACCGGACGATAAATTGTATCGGAGCAATAAGCATATTTTCGTGCCGGAGCCGAAGGTCGGGTCAGGCGTGAATTAGGGATTACCTCTCCTTCGGGAGTAAGAAAATCAGCTCCGTTTTTGATACGGTTCAGCTCATAGACGGGGACTTTATAAAAGTCTACCATGTCTCTGATAATATGACTGGGACGTTGTTTTTCTTCAAAAAGGAAGCCGCAACAGGGAATACGGTGCTTCAAAGGAATTGTAGTTACGGCTACTGAACGGTCGTCATAAATAAGGGTCGGTTCCTTCGTTTCGAATTCATGAAAGAACACCTTATAAGACAGCATCTTACAGAAGAAGGCAAGCATCGGTGCAAATAACTCTTCAAGTCCTTTCGGGGAATGGATATGCAAATCGGCTGTCCTTCCCAACAGACCGAATGTTGAAATCAGTCCTAACAGGCCAAAACAATGGTCGCCATGCAAATGAGAGATAAAGATATGGTTCAATCGGGAAAATTTCAGCCGGGAACGACGTAATTGCATCTGAGCACCTTCCCCACAATCAATCATAAATAGTTTTTCGCGCAGGTTGACGACTTGGGAAGTCGCAAAATGTCGTGTGGTAGGCAAAGCGGAGCCGCACCCTAATATATGTAACTCAAATTTTTCCATGGTATGCAAAGATATAGTATTTCAGATTCAATCCGGCAATCGGGACATGTTTTTTTTCACCACAGAGGACGCAGAGGGCACAGAGGGGATATAATTTTAGTATTAATACCCAATCCACCTCTGCGTCCTCTGTGTCCTCTGTGGTAAATAGAAAAAGGCGCCCCCGTTTGGGAGCGCCTTCATTAGAAAATATTCTGTTCAGATTATTTCTTTCCTTCCAACTGTTCTTTCAATGCAGCCAGAGCGTCGAAGTCGCCCAGTGTAGTTGAAGCAGCCTGGTTTTGGATCATCGGAGAATCTTCTCTCTTGCCACTGTTTGATGATTTCTTAGCACCGGAAGAAGCTTTCTTTTCTGCTCTTTCTTCTGCTTTAGCAACATCTTCGAAGATACGGCTGTGAGACAGGATAATTCTCTTAGCATCTTTGTTGAACTCGATCACTTTGAATTCAAGTTTCTCGTCCAACTGAGCTTGTGCACCGTCTTCTTTTACAAGGTGTTTCGGAGTTGCGAAACCTTCTACACCATAAGGAAGAGCTACAACAGCACCCTTATCCAACATTTCGATGATAGTACCTTCGTGTACAGAACCTACTGTGAATACAGTTTCGAACACATCCCAAGGATTTTCTTCGAGTTGTTTGTGACCAAGGCTCAAGCGACGGTTTTCTTTGTCGATTTCCAATACCTGAACTTCGATGTCAGCACCAATCTGAGTAAATTCTGACGGGTGTTTCACTTTCTTAGTCCAAGAAAGGTCAGAGATGTGGATCAAGCCGTCTACACCTTCTTCGATTTCTACGAATACACCGAAGTTAGTGAAGTTACGTACTTTTGCAGTATGTTTAGAACCTACAGGATACTTCTCTTCGATAGTTTCCCATGGATCTTGTTTCAGTTGTTTGATACCCAAAGACATCTTACGTTCTTCGCGGTCGAGTGTAAGAACAACAGCTTCTACTTCGTCGCCTACCTTCATGAAGTCCTGAGCAGAACGCAGGTGTTGGCTCCAAGACATTTCTGAAACGTGGATCAAACCTTCTACGCCAGCAGCGATTTCGATGAATGCACCGTAGTCAGCCATAACGACAACTTTACCGTTCACCTTGTCACCAACCTTCAAGTCAGTATCAAGAGCATCCCATGGGTGCGGAGTCAGTTGTTTCAGACCCAGAGCGATACGTTTCTTTTCGTCATCGAAGTCAAGGATAACAACGTTAAGTTTCTGATCCAGTTCAACAACTTCTTTCGGATCGCTAACGCGTCCCCAAGAAAGGTCAGTGATGTGAATCAAACCGTCTACGCCGCCAAGGTCGATGAACACACCGTAAGATGTGATATTTTTAACAGTTCCTTCAAGAACTTGTCCTTTTTCGAGTTTACCGATGATTTCTTTCTTCTGTTGTTCCAGTTCAGCTTCGATAAGAGCTTTGTGAGATACAACAACATTTTTGAATTCCTGGTTGATTTTAACAACTTTGAATTCCATTGTTTTGCCAACGAATACATCATAGTCGCGGATCGGTTTAACGTCGATCTGAGAACCCGGCAAGAATGCTTCGATTCCGAATACGTCTACGATCATACCACCCTTAGTGCGGCATTTGATGAATCCCTTGATAATTTCTTCATTTTCCAGAGCAGCGTTCACGCGATCCCAAGAACGAGTAGCGCGGGCTTTTCTGTGTGACAGGACGAGCTGTCCTTTTTTGTCTTCCTGGTTTTCGATGTACACTTCTACTGTATCACCTACTTTCAGGTCAGGATTGTAACGGAATTCATTCAAAGGGATGATACCGTCTGATTTGTAACCGATGTTCACAACTACTTCACGCTTGTTCATTGCGATTACGGTTCCGTCAACAACCTCACGGTCGTTAACTTTGTTAAGCGTACCGTCGTAAGCTTTTTCTAAGTCTTCGTGGCTTGCGCTTGTTACTGCTTCGCCGTTTTCATAAGCATCCCAGTTGAAATCTTCAATAGGAGCTACGTTCTTTAAGTTTTCCATTAATAAATAAATTGTTTAATACTTTAATTAAATAAGACATTATATTTTCTATAAATCGGGCGCAAAGGTAGGAATATTTTCTTGATTGACAAAAGAATGACTGAATAAAAGATGGTTATATCCGTATTTTTTGTAATATTGCAAGCTTTAATTTATACAGTTTTTGCCATGGACGAGAGATTGGACAAAGTCAAGGTACAATTCGGCTATTTGCCGCTCATTAATTTTGCGATACAACAAAACAGTGCACCGGTCATTCATCAACTTTCTATTGAGAACATAACCTCTGCCCCGCTAAAGGACATACAAGTGCTAATCACGACTGAACCGGCTTTCGGCAATGCTGTCCCGACGGTTATCGAGCAGATTCCGGCTAACAGTACGGTATCTCTGCAATCACCCAGTCTCACGTTATCTGCCAATTATTTCACGCAACTGACCGAGCGTTTATCCGGTAACTTAAAGATAGAAATCACTTCCGAGGCAACGCTGATATTTACCCGGACCTACCCTATCGACATGCTGGCTTATGACCAATGGGGCGGACTCAATGTGCTCCCCGAAATGCTGGCCGCCTTTATCACTCCCAACCACACGGCTATCTTACCTATTATAAAAAGGGCGGCTGCCATCTTAGGACAGTGGACGGACAGCCCGTCTCTCGACGAATATCAGAGCCGTAACCCGGACAGGGTAAGAAAGCAAATGGCGGCTATTTATACCGCCATCTCAGAACAGCAGATTATATACAGCACCGTTCCCGCAAGTTTTGAGGAGTACGGGCAACGTGTCCGGCTGGCAGATTCCGTAATGGCTCAGAAGTTGGGAACTTGCCTGGATATGTCCTTGCTCTATGCTTCGTGCCTGGAAGCTATCGGGCTGAACGCGCTTGTCATCATTACCCAAGGGCATGCTTTCGCAGGAGCCTGGCTAGTGCCGGAGACTTTTCCCGACCCTACGATAGACGATGTTTCTTTATTAACAAAAAGGACGGCGGAAGGAATCTACGACATCACTTTAGTAGAAACGACCTGTATGAATATGGGGCATCAGTCCGACTTCGACGATGCCGTGAAGAAAGCGGACGGCAAGCTGAAAGAAGGTACTCATTTCATACTTGCGGTAGATGTGAAGAGGGCGAGACACTCGGGAATCCGCCCTATCCCCCAACGCATATTACACGGACAGACTTGGGAAATAGACGAAAACTCACTGACTATTCAGAAGAATACGGTTCATATTACACCGCAAAGTATCAATCCTTATGATTTATCAGGCAGCGATACCCAGACAGCCATAACCAAACTGGTAATATGGGAAAGGCGGCTCCTCGATTTAAGCCTGCGCAATAACCTATTGAATATCCGTATTACTAAAAATACGCTCCAACTAATCCCGGCAAATCTTGCCAGTCTGGAAGATGCTTTGGCAGACGGGGAAGAGTTCCGTATCCTTCACCGCCCTGCCGACTGGGAAAGTCCGGCTATGGAGTTCGGCATCTATTCCTCTGTTTCCGAGTCCAATCCGATTGTTGATTTTGTCAATTCGGAGCTTTCGCAGAAAAGATTACGTTTTTACTTATCGGAGAATGATTTAGGCAAGGCATTGACGCATCTCTACCGTTCTTCGCGGACATCTATTGAAGAGAATGGAGCTAATACGCTTTATCTTGCGTTGGGATTGCTAAAATGGTATGAGACTCCTTCCAGCGAACGCCCGCGTTATGCGCCGATACTGCTGCTTCCGGTCGAAATCATCCGCAAATCGGCAGCTAGAGGATATGTCATCCGTTCCCGCGAAGAGGAAACTATGATGAATATTACATTATTGGAGATGCTCCGCCAAAACTTCGGCATCAGCGTGCCCGGATTAGACCCGTTGCCTACCGACGGAAGCGGTGTAAACGTAAAGTTAATCTACTCCATCATCCGAAACTGCATCAAGAACCAACGCAAATGGGACGTTGAAGAGCAAGCTATTTTGGGCATATTCTCTTTCAATAAGTTCATCATGTGGAATGATATTCACAATAATGCCCACAAACTGGTTCAGAACAAGATTGTATCCAGCCTCATCAACGGAAAGATAGAATGGGAAGCTGCTACGGAAGAGATAGACGCAAGTTACATGGACAAGCAACTGTCTCCTGCCGATATCGTATTGCCTATCATCGCCGATTCTTCCCAATTGGAAGCCATATACGAAGCGGTGCACGACCAAACTTTTATCCTGCACGGCCCACCGGGAACAGGTAAATCACAAACCATCACCAATATTATCGCCAACGCACTTTATAAAGGAAAGCGTGTGCTATTCGTAGCGGAAAAGATGGCTGCCCTCTCTGTTGTTCAAAACAGATTGGCCGCCATCGGTCTTGCTCCGTTCTGTCTGGAAATCCACTCTAACAAAACAAAGAAATCTGCGGTTATCTCACAACTGAAAGAGACGACTGAAATTATCAGGCAGACGCCGCCCGAAGAATTCAAGAAAGAAGCGGAACGCTTACTTGGTTTACGGGCAGAGTTGAATAAATACATCGAAGCCTTGCATAAAGAGTATCCGTTCGGCATTTCATTGTATGATGCGATTATTCATTATCAATCATCGGATGCCGAGCCTTGTTTCGATATTCCCCTATCCTATTTGGAGACATTGGATAAAGAAACATTTACCCAATGGGAAGACGCCATTGAATCTTTGGTACGCACAGCCAATGCGTGCGGACACCCTTACCGGCATCCGTTGACGGGTATCTCTATTTCAGAATATTCTTCTGCCGGAAAGGACGAAGCCGAGCGTTCACTCACCGACTTTACAGACTTATTGCAAGCTATCCGACAGAAATTAACCGCGTTCTCCGCTCTTTTGGCAGATACGGAAATGCATCCCACACGCGCTGACTTTCAAACGATTGCGAACATTATCCGAAACATACTTGATATTCCCGAACTTACTCCCGGATTATTGACTCTTCCATCACTGAACGAGACTCTTGATGAATATCGTGAAGTAGTGAACCATGGGCGCAAACGTGACGAACTAAGAAAGACGATTGAAACCGGATTCACTAAAGAAATCCTGCAAGCGAACGCCAAAGCAATGTTAACCGAGTGGAACCGGGTATCTGCCCAGTGGTTTATTCCCAGATATTTCGGACAAAGAAAAATAAAGAAAGCACTCCATGCATATGCGCTGAAAGCCATCGAGCCGGATACTATCAAACCGTTGCTCCACCAGATTGTCCAATACCAGGAAGAAGCAGAAGCCGTTCAGAAATACGCAAGTCAACTGCCTGCCCTATTCGGACGATTCGGCAAGAATGAAGATTGGAATACAATTGAACAGATTATCAATGACATGGTTTCTCTTCATTCGCATTTGTTGAGTTATTCGAAAGATATCGCCAAAGTCTCACAAATCAAACGCAACCTGTCTGTACAACTGGCTGAAGGAATACAAACATTCAGAGATATTCATACCCATTCTCTCGATGAAATCTACCGGTATTCGAATGAACTCGTGAACATAGAGCACAAACTTTCCGGCACTCTAGGCATTTCAATAGTAGAGCTTTATATAAATTCTACCGATTGGATAAACACAGGCATATCAAAAGCTCAAACATGGAAAGAGAATTTGGATAAGCTCAAAGACTGGTATCAGTGGCTACAAGCTTACCGGACGCTCGACAGACTTACTATCGGATTTATAGCTACGGAATATAAAGAGAAGAATATCCCTACCGCTCAACTTACCGGCAGTTTCTACAAGAGTTTTTATCAGGCAGCCATTCAGTATATCATTTCCAAAGAACCGACTTTGGAGTTATTCAATGGCAAAATATTCAATGATATTATAGCGAAGTACAAGCTAATATCCACTCAATTCGAAGAAACCACTAAAAAGGAATTGTTTGCCAGGTTGGCTTCCAATATTCCATCCTTCACTCATGAAGCTATTCAAAGCTCCGAAGTTGGCATACTCCAGAAGAACATCCGCAACAATGCACGCGGTATATCCATCCGTAAGCTGTTCGACCAAATTCCGACGTTGTTGTCGCGTATGTGCCCGTGCATGCTGATGAGTCCTCTTTCCGTTGCCCAATTCATTGATACGGATGCGGATAAATTTGACCTGATAGTCTTTGACGAAGCATCGCAGATGCCGACTTATGAAGCCGTAGGCGCCATTGCCCGAGGGAAGAATGTGGTTATTGTAGGCGACCCGAAACAGATGCCACCGACAAATTTCTTCTCGGTCAATACCACTGACGAAGAGAATATAGAAATGGAAGATTTGGAGAGTATCCTTGATGACTGCCTCGCCTTGTCCATTCCTTCCAAGTACCTGTTGTGGCACTATCGAAGCAAACACGAGAGCCTTATCGCTTTCAGCAACTCCGAATATTACGACAATAAGCTGATGACGTTCCCTTCTCCGGACAATATCGAATCCAAGGTCAGAATGGTGAATATTAACGGTTATTATGACAAAGGAAAATCGCGTCAGAACCGGGCGGAAGCACAAGCAGTAGTCGATGAAATAGCAAGAAGGCTGAGTAACGATGAATTAAGGAAGAAAAGCATCGGCGTAGTCACTTTCAGCATCGTCCAGCAGGCTTTAATAGAAGATTTACTGTCCGACCTCTTTATCGCCCATCCCGAACTGGAAACTCTTGCCTTGGAATGTGAAGAGCCGCTATTTATCAAGAACTTGGAGAATGTGCAGGGAGACGAACGGGACGTGATTCTCTTTTCGGTAGGTTACGGCCCGGATGCCGCAGGACGTGTCAGCATGAACTTCGGCCCGCTAAACCGTGCGGGTGGAGAAAGAAGACTCAACGTAGCAGTCTCCCGTGCCCGGTACGAGATGATTATTTACTCTACTCTACGGTCGGATATGATAGACTTGAACCGGACTTCTTCCATTGGAGTAGCCGGACTAAAACGTTTCCTTGAATACGCAGAGAAAGGAACAAGGAATGTAATCAACAGTTCAGACAATTCACTATCAGAAACATCTGCTTCTATCGAAAACATCATTGCCGACAAGTTGCGTTCACTGGGATATACCGTGCATACCGACATCGGATGCTCAGGTTATAAAATAGATATAGGCATAGTAGATACCCTAAACGAGTCTAATTACCAACTAGGCATTATCTGCGACGGGAAGAATTACAAGCGTACTAAAACCGCACGCGACCGGGAAATTGTTCAGAATAATGTCCTGAAAGCACTCGGTTGGAACATCTGCCGCATATGGACAATGGACTGGTGGGAAAAACCGGATGAAGTAATTGCGTCCATACAGGAAGCAATCTCCCAAAAGAAAGCATCAAAAGCAAGTAGTGAAACCTATAATGTTAAGACAAATACTACTCCGGCGGTCATAACAGAAGAGAAACAAAACAAGGAGTCTGTTTCACCCCCCGAAGGGAATACAAATGAGCTTTCATTTCTTCTCAAAGCATCTCCAGTTGCTGCTGAAAAACAACCGACTGCTGTTCCCGTTGCCCCAAGCAGGCAACAGAAGTATAAATCCGCCGAAGTGACTCCGGACAAATATCTGTCCGAAGATTTCTTCCTCACGGAAAGTTCCCCCATCCTTACTTCCCAAATACGGAAAATTATAGAGAACGAAGCTCCTGTCAGTAAATCGTTACTTTGTAAGAAGATTCTAGCTGAATGGGGAATCAGCCGTCTGGGGCCACGGATAGAAGCTCACATAGAAGCTATTCTTGATACACTGAATATCTGCCGCACGGAACATGACGGATATGTTTATTGTTGGAAAGATAAAGAGCAATGTTGTTCGTATCCGGCTTACCGCCCGGTTTCCGACCGGGATGTAACAGATATTCCCCCTGAAGAAATAGCCAATGCTATCCGGCAGATACTAACCGACTCCATCAGCCTGCCTGCAGCAGATTTGGTAAAAGCATGTGCGCAGACATTCGGTTTTCCCCGCATGGGTTCGACCATAGACGCTGCCATGCAGAGAGGAATCCGCGAAGCTGTGAAAAGAAATTATGCAAAAATGGAAAATGAACGGGTAACGATTGCCTATTAATACCGTTTAAGGCTGACTAATACCGTTGTTCCAAACGTTTCAAGGCAATAATAGAATCGGATACATAAGCGTTGTCCGGTTCTATCGAGCGCCAATAACAAAGTTCCCCGATAAGCCGTTTCAAATAGGCAGGGTCGTTGGAACCGATTCTACGTTGATGTTCCGCCAATCCCTTTGTCAGAATGAAATAAACATTCTTCCGAATCTCCCGCTTTCTTGTTTTGGGTATCGTCAGTTTCACACCGGAACTTATAGATACTCCCGTGATAATCTTCCTGTCATACCCATGCAAGAAACGAGTCTTTTTATGATTCGGTTCAAATTTCTCGTCACGGATTATTTGTTTAATCCGGGGAATTATCTGGTCTTTTGGAAACACATCGCCGGAGAAAGTCAGGTCATCGGCATAGCGGGTATATGTCAACCCATACTCTGCTGCCAACGCAGATAATTTCTTATCCATCTCATAGCCGACAATATTGCTCAATGACGGACTTGTAGGAGCTCCCTGAGGTAAACAATTACGCAGGCAACACAAGGTTCTAAAGACTTTCGCCACGTTCGCCGGATAGCCCATCATCTCGAATGTATTCTTCACTCTCGGACTTCGTATAGAAAAGAAAAAATCATGAATATCCATTTTCAACACATACCGCTTTCCCAAATGAGGGCTGGCATTGTCAACCACCGAATGTCTGCACCGGAAGCCGACTGATGCCGGATGGATGGTAGTCACCGATGATAAGATTCGGGAGTTAATAGTCGTTTGGATAGATTGTAGTTCTTTACGCGGAGCGGAAATCATCCGATACCCGCCTTTTCTTTTTCTCACCCAAAACTCATGGTAATGGGCAGGGATATTTTCAAGTATTTCTTTCAGCTTGTTTGCTTCTACGCCCAATAGCCTGGCGCACCAGACGACTGCTTCTTCATCAAACTTGGGAACATACGGAGCACGCGGAACTGTCACTCCTAAAGCTCGTCGAAGCCAGGCTCCATGCCCGGATTCAGATTTAGATTTGGAAAAATCTTCTTCCTTCCCACCGCCTGCTGTCGCTTTCCATCTTTTATACCCTTCTTGTTTCCTGCTCGAAGAAATCATTTTATAAATCAGGAAACCTGTGATTATAAGTATGGTTATTAAAATACCGTCCATTTTGTATTATGTATATAAAAAAGAGAGAAGAGGATGAGTTATTTACTAAAATAAATTTAGGTATTTATACCTAAGAATTTATTTTCTAGGAAAATACCTGTGCTTATGAGGCGACTACACCTCTTTTGTGCTAAATTTTGCCCTCATCCTCTTCTATACAAAGGTAGAAAAATCTTTCGATTTATGCAACAAGAACGTAGAAAACTATCGGTTGAATAACTCGAATGTAAATTTACAGCCTATTCCACCGAACTTCCAGTTCTCACTGCTCACAAAAACTCCGACATCAAAAATATGTGTGCCGATGCCGTATCCTACTTCCAGATAAGGCTGAAGATGGGGCATGGAGAGGGCGCTAACATAAATACGCTCATTCTGTACATAACGCGTATATTTCATCAGATGCTTCAGTATAAGGAATGGCGCTTCATAAGTGAAATGCCCGCGTACATAACGACGGGAAGAGTTGTACCAACGTCCGTCGAGCACTTGAAACACTCCGCCGATTTCATCGTTCCATCCCACGGGAAGATTACGACGGGAAAAATTGGCGAAATCCACGAAATACAATTCATCCTGATTGGTGAACGCGCCAAATCCAAAACGATAATAGATATTACGCATCAGTCCCAACCGGATTTGATGTTGAAGGTCAAACTCTATTCTTTCGTATTCACCCGTACTTTTGAATACCCCTTTAATACCCCGTTCGTAATCGACTGAGAACGTAGGATATAAGGAACGGAGATTTATTTTTCGTTTTCCATTCATATAATAGTAAAGTCCCGGCGTCCATTCCACCCGGATACGGGGAGCAAAACTGATATAGGTATTCTTGAATTTCTCCATAAATTCCGGGGGCGGCATCGGATAATCACCGGTTATCACAAAGCGCGAAGGCTCTACGGCTGTCCTCTTATGAGCGGAGAACCCCAAGCTTATATCCAGACCGTTGACTACTTCAACCGTATGGCGGAAATTAAAATACAAGTCTTTGAAATAATCGAGATGAATCAAATCGAAATTGAAAATGCTGTCCGGCATAGCTTTCAACTCGTCCAGCACCTTACTGCTATAAATACGGTTACCATTACCCACATTCAAGCGGAAGAATCCCCGTTTTTGCGGCCAGTACTCAAAGTCGGCATTCAATGACCAATAAAACTCTTTGCGGGTGAAATTATATCCGAGTTTAGGAACAATACGGAGCAACTTATCGCCCCTGAAAAGACGGTTGTAGCGAAAATCCTGCCGATAAGACAAACCGTTGCTTCCGCTATAACTGAACAGGAGCGGATTAATAAACGGAGAAAAACGGACACTTCCGATATTAGAAAGATTGAACTTATAATCTTCCACCATCAGGTCACCCATTGTTCCCCAAAAAGCCTGGCTCTTGGATGGCTTCTGTATAGTAGCCGTATCACGCCTCAGCCTGTTATCAGTGTATAGTTTCTTCTCACTTTCAGTTAAAGGAATAGGTCGCATGATGGCAAAGGTCGAAGCATCTGTCTTATAGGCATTCGTATCACATTGCAAAGAGAATGATTCTGAGAGATTATAATTTGTCTTCTCTTTCTTGCGCACTTTCTTTTCTTTCAATTCGATGGATTTATAATCCAAAGAAGCAGCGTAGTTGCCATCAACCTTATTTCCGAGGAATTTAAAAAGGGCTTCCACATCATAACGCACAGGCAAAAATTCATTTTTCTTGCCTACATCTCCCATCTTAATCCAGCAGGTGAATGTTATAAGTTCCGACCGTCCCGAAAAACGTATTTCCCGAACACTCCATACATTACTACTGACAATCATGTAACCGCCTACCAACTGGTCGCTCTTTGTACGAGGAATAAAACGTACCCGGTAATCCAGATTATTCGGATCTCCCATCACACTGTCTATCCGGTATTTATAGTATTTTTGCCCGTTCTTGGCTAGTGGTGACAGCAACCGCTCGTCATTCAGCAGAGAAGAAGAGTAGATATTCACATTAAAATATTCGAGCAATCCCGGAAGTCCTCTGTTTCCCCTTACAGTTCCTTGCGAGGCTTTTACTTTCTGGTCGTATATATTGGGAGCGGTATAATGAAGGTCACTATAAGTTTCGAGAAGATACTCGCGCACCCCCTTTTGCAAACGGAACATAGAAGGTACATAGCGAAGGATAAAATTCTTTTTCTGAATATCCATCTTACCTTTTATATATAGGTTGGCACGATAGTCACTGACTATCGTTTCATATAAAGGCGCGAAAGTCATGACACGCTCAATGATGGAATCGGCAGAAATACTTTGACGCGTATAAGGATTCATTATATAGTTACTGGCTGCCCCCTTTAAAGTAAAAGAGAACATACATAGTATGCATCCTATCAGTATTTTATCTCTCAATCGTCGTATCTCCTTCATTAACGTAGGCAAATATAAAAAAGAATATCGAAAAGCAAGGAGATTGGGGTACTAAAAAGAGTTATTGAAGAAAACTACCTGTAAAAAAGGGACTATCCGAAATGCCAGACAGTCCCTTGCGGTTCTCTTTTTATGCCTTACTCTACAGGTAATGATGACATATCCTATTAGCATAGTGAGGCCACCAACTATCATATCTATAAATATCGGTAGAATCACCAACACCTCAATCATTAACACTTAATATATAAGCCATTAATACTTGACATGCAAACCATTAATAGCCAACAACTCAGATATTAACTATTAAAAGAGGAAACTTTAATATCAATGCTACCATTCATTAATCATCCATCTAATCAATCATACAACCCCTCATGAATGTTAAATACTCACATCTGCATAAAATAAACATCAATTAATTTGCCTAAACGCAACTTATACGTTACATTTGTATTATGAAAAAATACAGAAATGTAATCACATATAAGAATTTCTTTGAGGACTTTCTTAGTCAGCAGCAACCAAAGGTAGTAAGTAAAATATTGCAGATATTACGTATTATCGAAGAAGTGGAACGAGTGCCCGTTAATCATCTCAAATATATTGAAGACACAAACGGACTATTTGAAATACGTGTAAAATTCGGCAGTGATATATTTCGTGTTTTTTGCTTTTTTGATGCAGGTAAACTGGTAGTTTTATTAAGTGGATTTCAGAAAAAGACACAAAAGACTCCACCTGAAGAAATAAAAAGAGCAATTCGTCTTATGAATGAATATTATAAAGAAAAGGAGGAACGAAAATGAAAACAAAAACATTATCAGAATTGGAAGATAAGTTTATCGGAGAAAAAGGAACCCCATCCCGTGATGCTTATGAAAAAGAACTATCTGATTTGATGATAGGTTTTCAAATAAAGAATGCCCGCATGAAATTAGACGTTACACAAGAAGAACTAGCCAACCGTATCAATAAAAAAAGAGCTTTTATCTCACGTATAGAAAATGACGGTAGCAATCTTACCATAGGGACATTACGTGATATAGTAGAACGTGGACTTGGTGGAAAACTTAGCATCGAAGTTCAAATATAACACCTATAATCTAAATAAACAACGCTTCCGCCCATATCCGGAAGCGTTACTTTTTATCCAATATTACATATCCATTTTATATTGCCGCATCCATTCTTTTTTTCTACCTTTGCAATATTATAAACGACAAGATGTTTTTACCAATTCATAAGGAAGAATTAATCATTTCTACCGCACAGATTAATAATTCCCCCTTATCCTTTAGCAATTTCATCCGCTTGAATTAATCTGTTGCACTTGAGCAACTACCCGGATACACTTGTGCAACAGCACAGTTACACTTGTCCATTCCGGTGAATGCCCAACTGCAAGCAAATAGTGATAATCTAAAAGGAATTATTATGAGCATACTTTACAAGACAACCCGCTTTGCGGATACTTTCAGTGGTGACAAAGAAACAAATGTACGGGTGCAGCTATTATCATGGGATACGCTGGATACCAAAGCCTTTGTAGAATATCTGGCTTTCAAGAACAACATTTCCAAAGGCGATGCATACAAAAACCTCAGCATGATATTGGAAGGTATAGAAGCCATTCTGAAAAATGGCAATATTCTCAATCTGGACGATTTTGGCAGTTTCTCCCTGAACGGCAGTTTCTGTGAAGACAAAGAACCCGGCGAAAGCCACCGGGCGGAATCCATAGAAGTGAAGAATGTTGTATTCAAGGCGGAAAAGCGCCTGAAAAGACGGATAACTGCGGCAGGATTTGAGAAGTATAATCCTGAAAGACATAACAAACGAAAATACTAGAACAATATGGAATACGACAGAACCTACTCCATCCGAAAAGGCGAATACTTTGCGGATGCATTGAAACGTGCCGGTAAAGACTTTATCCCGACCAATTGCATCATTAACAAGTTACTGCCCGGACTGGGAGCTACGCATTGCGAACTGACAGCACCGCGGAAATCTATCATTATCGAGCCTAATGTGCCTGTTATCGAGTCGAAAGCGAAGAAACATAAAAATGCACTGGCTATCTATAAAGGGGTGACTATCCGGAAAGTGGCTGATTTTCTGGAAGAAAACCGTGATAAGCATTACAAGCTGTTGACCACTCCCGAAGGTTTCACGAAAATCAAGGAAGCGATGCAAGCGGTGGGGATAGATATGTACACAGAATGCTTCATCCTGTTTGATGAATGTGAGAAGTTAGTGCAGGACGTGCATTACCGTGATTCTATCCGCGAACCGATGAACGATTTCTTTCATTTCCAAAACAAGGCACTGATATCCGCCACCCCTATCATACCCGAAAAGGACAACCGCTTCGACGGCTTTATGCGCGTACTGATTAAACCGGATTACGCATATCGCCAAAAACTGAAACTTATCACTACGAATAATGTACTGGAGACATTGCAGGAAGTGATTGAAGCGAAGCGAGGAACGGTCTGCATCTTCTGCAACAGCATTGACTCAATAGACAGTTTTTACCGATTGATACCCGAACTGAGTAATGCATGTACTTTTTGCAGCGAAGACGGGCAATACAAACTATGGAAAGGCAACCGACGCAAAAAATCAATGATGATTACCGAACTGGAACGTTACAACTTCTTCACCTCACGTTTCTATTCGGCAGTAGACATCGTATGCAAAAATCCCCCGCATGTGATTTTCATCAGCGATTTATACGGTGCCGCACAATCGGTTATCGACCCGGCTACCGAAGCTATTCAAATCATCGGGCGTTTCCGGGGCGGAGTAAACAGTGTGACACATATTGCTTCTATCCGGCCCGAATTGGAATGTATGTCTTCGCCGGAGATTGACCGCTGGATTCAAGGTGCAGCCACTGTTTTCAACGGATGGAAAGCACAACTGGCACGGACATCGAATATCGGCGAACGGACATTATTGCAGGAAGCTATCGGAGAAAATTCCTATCTTCCTTATCTGGACGAGAACGGAAAACCAGACCCGTTCCTGATAGCCAATTTCTATGAGAAAGAACAAGTGAAACGTCTATATACATCTACCGAACTGTTGTGTAATGCCTATCAACAAACCAATTATTTTGAGTTCTCACATGAAGAACGCCTCATGCCGGTTTCGGACAATGAGCGTATGGCAATCCAGCACCGTCTGGCAAAGAAAAAGCGGGCGGAGCTTATCGTCCGCAAACTGGAAGAGATGGAAAAGATGGGCAGAGCCACTGACAAGAAACTGCAAAAGCGCTATCAACGTATGTTGGGAAATCTCATAACTTCTACTGCCGACAGATATATATACGATTGTTTTTGCCGGTTTGGTGGTGAATTTATCCGTGAATCCGACTATAATGAGAATAAGTTGCGTACAGCATTAAATGTCAGCAGCGAACAATCCATTAAGAAGTCGGGACAGATGAAAACCCGTATCCAACGAACTTTCCCCATAGGGACTGAATTGTCGGTTCAGGAAGTAAAGAGTATGCTCAAACAGGTATATAAGAAAATGGGACTGAACACCGGACGAGGTATCACGACTAAAGAACTGGAACAATATGCAGAGGTGGAAAATTATAGAAATCATGAAACCAGAACAATCAAAATACTGAAATTCAAATAATTAAAAGAAAAATGCAGTTTTTATTCCGAAAAAGATAAAAACTCCCTATTGTTTTTTGCAAACTTATCTTAAAATCAGACTATTTTTAAAGATAAGGCATTGATAATAAGCTCTGCGACATTTTTGTTTTTCCCCGTATAATACTTAGAATACAAACAAAAATGTCACAGAGAATTTTCCAAGTTATCTAAATACCTTACCGATGTGACCTGTACAAAACTTATATGTTTACCAGTGTTTTTTACGTCGCGACCATAAAGTTCAGCCTTCCCCCTTAAGTCCGAAGGGGGCATATTCAAAAAAAACATCTTATTTTTCAAATTACCCCCTAAAAAATAGGGGTACTTTCAGAAAAAACATATAATTTTGCGCCATCAACCGATAAACAACAGACCATTTATGTCTAAAATGAGATTTTTTGCATTACAAGAGCTTTCCAACCGGAAACCTTTGGAAGTAACTGCTCCTTCCAACAAACTCTCTGATTATTATGGCAGCCACGTGTTCGACCGCAAGAAGATGCAGGAGTATCTTCCGAAGGAAGCCTACAAAGCTGTGACCGACGCTATCGAAAAAGGTACGCCCATCAGTCGCGAAGTGGCAGACTTGATTGCCAACGGCATGAAAAGCTGGGCAAAGTCACTCAACGTCACTCACTACACACACTGGTTCCAGCCTTTGACGGACGGAACAGCCGAAAAGCATGACGGCTTTATCGAGTTCGGTGAAGACGGTGGAGTTATCGAACGTTTCTCCGGAAAATTACTTATCCAGCAGGAGCCGGACGCTTCTTCTTTTCCCAACGGCGGCATCCGCAACACTTTCGAAGCACGCGGCTATACGGCATGGGACGTTTCTTCACCAGCATTCGTAGTGGATACGACTCTTTGTATCCCTACCATCTTCATTTCTTATACGGGCGAAGCGCTGGATTACAAAACTCCGTTATTAAAAGCACTTGCCGCCGTAGACAAAGCGGCTACGGAAGTTTGCCAGTTGTTCGACAAGAACGTGACACGCGTCTACACGAACCTGGGATGGGAACAGGAATATTTCCTTGTCGACTCTTCCTTATATAATGCACGCCCCGACCTCTGCCTCACCGGACGGACACTGATGGGACACTCTTCCGCCAAAGACCAGCAGTTGGAAGACCACTATTTCGGCTCTATCCCGCCACGCGTCACCGCCTTTATGAAGGAACTCGAAATAGAATGTCACAAGCTGGGCATTCCCGCCAAGACCCGCCACAACGAAGTAGCTCCCAACCAATTCGAGTTGGCTCCTATCTTCGAGAACTGCAACCTGGCGAACGACCACAACCAACTTGTCATGGACTTGATGAAACGTATTGCCCGCAAGCATCACTTCAACGTGCTTCTGCACGAGAAACCTTATAGCGGTGTGAATGGTTCGGGTAAGCACAACAACTGGTCGCTTTGCACCGACACCGGCATCAACCTGTTTGCTCCGGGCAAGAACCCGAAAGGAAATATGCTGTTCCTGACTTTCCTGGTGAACGTACTGATGATGGTTTATAAAAACCAGAACCTGCTGCGTGCTTCCATTATGAGTGCCAACAACAGCCACCGCCTGGGAGCCAATGAAGCTCCGCCCGCCATTCTTTCCTGCTTCCTGGGGTCGCAACTTTCGGCAACGCTCGACGAAATTGTACGCCAGGTAGGAAACGAGAAAATGACACCGGAAGAAAAGACTACATTGAAACTGGGCATCGGACGTATCCCCGAAATTCTGCTCGATACGACCGACCGCAACCGTACTTCTCCTTTTGCTTTCACCGGCAACCGGTTTGAGTTCCGTGCCGCAGGCTCTTCTTCCAACTGTGCCGCCGCAATGATTGCTATCAACGCCGCCATGGCAAACCAGTTGAACGAGTTCCGCGCATCCATAGAAAAATTAATGGAAGAAGGCGTAGGCAAAGATGAAGCTATCTTCCGGTTGCTGAAAGAAACAATCATCGCTTCCGAAGCAATCCGTTTCGAAGGCGACGGTTATTCCGAAGAATGGAAACAGGAAGCCGCCCGCCGCGGACTGACCAACATCTGCCACGTCCCGGAAGCCCTGATGCACTACGTTGACAACCAGTCTAAGGCCGTACTTATCGGCGAACGTATCTTCAACGAAACGGAGTTGAACAGCCGCCTGGAAGTGGAACTGGAGAAATTCACCATGAAAGTCCAGATTGAAGGACGTGTATTGGGCGACCTTGCCATCAATCACATCGTTCCGACTGCCGTTGCCTACCAGAACCGGTTGCTCGAAAATCTTCGCGGGCTGAAAGAGATATTCCCTGCCGAAGAATACGAAGTGCTGAGTGCCGACCGCAAAGAGCTGATTCGTGAGATTTCGCACCGGGTGACTTCAATCAAAGTACTGGTTCGCGAGATGACCGAAGCGCGAAAGGTAGCCAACCACATGGAGAACTACAAGGAAAGGGCATTTGCCTACGAAGATAAGGTACGCCCGTATCTCGACCAGATCCGCGACCATATCGACCGTTTGGAAATGGAAGTAGACGACGAAATATGGCCGTTGCCCAAGTACAGGGAGCTGCTGTTTACCAAATAAAATGTCCTCAAGATTGCACGAAAGCTCCCACTTTTGTGCAATCTTTTTATAGATTCGTGCATTTTTTCATTTTTTATTTCTACTTTTGTGCTGTATAACACAGTTTTGTAGCACCCATGGTAAAAATGAATATGTCAGACATAGATATTTCGGAACCGTTATCCGACATGTTAGCTCCTTTAAATGACGAGCAAAAGGAGTTTCTGATGAACAATTATACGATACAGACCTACAAAAAGAATGAAACCATCTATTGTGAAGGAGAAACACCATCTCATCTGATGTGCCTTATCAACGGCAAAGTCAAAATCTTCAAAGATGGCGTAGGGGGTAGAAGTCAGATTATCCGCATGATTAAACCACGCGAATATTTTGCTTATCGTGCCTATTTTGCCAAAGAGGATTTTGTAACTGCTGCGGCAGCTTTCGAACCTTCTGTTGTCTGTCTGATTCCTATGAGTGCCATTGCTACCCTGATTGCCCAGAACAACGACCTGGCAATGTTCTTTATCCGCCAACTTTCTATCGACCTCGGCATCTCCGACGAACGCACTGTCAACCTGACTCAAAAACATATCCGCGGACGTCTCGCCGAATCCTTGATTTTCCTGAAAGAAAGTTATGGGCTGGAAGAAGACGGCTCAACCCTGAGTATTTACCTGTCACGCGAAGATTTGGCAAATCTTTCGAATATGACTACTTCGAACGCTATCCGCACGCTGTCTCAGTTTGCCACGGAGAGACTGATTACTATCGACGGAAGAAAGATAAAAATCATCGAAGAAGAGAAGCTGAAGAAAATAAGCAAGATTGGATAAAAACAGTATCCAAATTAAAAGGATAAACATTATTTTAAGTTCCGGAGCCTTTCAAGTTCCGGCTTTTTTTATTTCCATATAATTGGAACTTATCATTTAAACAAGTACATTTGTCCTGTCAAATTTATTTATAACTTAACACACATTATGACCATGAAGAAAAGTATTTCTCTTCTTCTTTTGTCTTTGCTAATGATTACCCCCAGTTGTCAAAAGTCAAAAGAAGTGGCGAACGAGTACAACATCGTTCCCAAACCCAATCAAATTATCCCAAGGGAAGGGCGTTTTAAATTAAGCAATAAGGTCAGCCTAATAGTTCCTCCCCATGCGCCCGAAGTAAAAGAAATCGCTAATGGTTTAGCCCAACAACTGGAACTGACAGCAGGCATTTCTCTGAAAGAAGCAGAAAGCGCAGATGGAAAACCGGCAATCTGCTTTGTTATCGAGGAAGGGATGCCGAAGGAAGGCTACAAGCTCTCTGTTACTTCTGACCTCATTACACTCAGCGCTTCCCAACCCAACGGATTTTTCTATGGCGTACAGACCATTTTCCAACTGCTCCCCCCGGCTGTTTATGGAAAACAAACGGATAAAAAAGCAAACTGGTCAGTTCCCGCCGTAGAAATCGAAGACGCTCCGCGCTTTGTTTATCGCGGACTGATGCTGGACGTTTGCCGCCATTACGTACCGATAGATTATATTTATAAGTTCATCGACCAGTTGGCTATGAACAAGATGAATACTTTCCATTGGCATCTGACAGACGACCAGGGATGGAGAATTGAAATCAAGAAATATCCCAAACTGACTGAAATCGGCTCCAAACGTGAAAAGACGTTGATAGATTATTACTTCGTAAACTATCCGCAAGTATTTGACGGAGAAGAGCATGGCGGATATTATACGCAGGAACAAATCAAGGATGTAGTAGCGTATGCTGCAAGCAAATATATTAATGTCATTCCCGAAATAGAAATGCCGGGACATGCATTGGCTGCACTCGCTTCTTATCCTGAACTGTCTTGTGATCCTACACAAACATATAAAGTCTCTCCTACCTGGGGTGTATTCGAGCAAGTATTCTGCCCGAGCGAAACGACTTTCAAGTTCTTCGAAGGAGTGATGGACGAAGTGGTAGAGCTATTCCCCAGCGAATATATCCATATCGGTGGCGACGAATGCCCCAAAACGGCTTGGAAGAACAGTGCTTTCTGCCAGCAGTTAATCCGCCAGTTGGGCTTGAAAGACGACGTGACTCCGAGCAAAGTGGATGGAGTGAAACATAGCAAAGAAGATAAACTGCAAAGTTACTTCGTCACCCGCATGGAAAAATACTTGAATGGCAAAGGACGAAACATTATCGGCTGGGATGAAATCCTGGAAGGCGGACTGGCCCCGAATGCAACCGTTATGTCATGGCGTGGTGTGGAAGGTGGGCTGAATGCCGCCAAAGCCGGTCATAATGCCATTATGACTCCTATGCCCTATGCTTATCTGGACTTCTATCAGGAAGACCCGGCTATCGCCCCGACTACCATCGGCGGATACACTACTTTGAAAAAGACGTATAGCTACAACCCCGTCCCGGATGATGCCGACGAATTAGTGAAGAAACATGTCATCGGCATGCAAGGTAATATTTGGAGAGAATATATGAAAACCTCCGACCGCACGGATTACCAGGCTTTCCCGCGTGCAATGGCTATCGCGGAAACCGGATGGACATTGGATGCCAACAAAGACTGGAAGAATTTCTGCGAACGCATGGTTGCCGTATTTGAGCGTTTGGAAATAATGGATACAAAACCCTGCCGTAACTTCTTTGAAGTAAACGTTAACACGCATGCAGACGAAAACGGTCCGTTAATGGTATTGTTAGAGTCTTTCTATCCGAATGCAGAAATCCGATATACAACAGACGGCAGCGAACCATCTACAACATCCACCCTATATGAACAGCCTTTCGTACTCGAAGGAAACATCGACTTGAAAGCTGCCGCTTTCAAAGACGGGAAAATGCTAGGCAAAGTTACTCACAAGCCGCTATATGGCAATTTATTAGCAGGAAAACCGTTTACTGTCAATTATAAGATGGGATGGACGGGCGATATATTCGACGAAAATGATGTGATGGGAGCAGACAAGACTACTTTCGGTCTGACTAACGGAAAACGAGGAAACGGTGCTTCTTATAATCCTTGGAGCAGCTTCGCCATTACTGAAGGGAAAGATTTAGAATTCACTGTAAATCTGAATCAACCGACCCAAGTAAGCAAGGTCGTCTTCGGTTCTTTGTTCAATCCTGCCATGAGAATGCTTCCCGCCGGTGGGGTTGCCATAGAGGTATCTGCTGACGGTAAAGAATATACCCAGATAGCCGAAAAAGCCCTGCAACACGATTATCCGGAAACAGGAAGAATCGCTTTCACCGATTCTATCGAATTTGAACCGACACAGGCTACTTTCTTGAAAGTTAAGATTAAAAGTGGCGGTACATTGCGCAATGGAGTTAATTTCGAGAAGAACAACGGTCCGGAAGTTATTCCCGCCGAATTGTGGATTGATGAGATTGAGGCTTATTAAGCATCAATGATCCTATAAAATCAGATATAAAAAATGGTGGGCAGTAGTTTCAAACTGATGTCCACCATTTTATTCTAAGAGTTATCACACCAAAATAGCACGATTATCATTCATCTATTTTTATCTCTAATATATCAAACGATATATTTATCAAATAACCCCTTTTGCAGAAAGATAACGTTCAGCTTCGATAGCAGCCTTACAACCACTACCTGCCGCTGTAATAGCCTGGCGATAATGAGGATCGGCTACATCTCCCGCAGCAAATACTCCGGGGACTTTCGTACGAGGACTATCTCCATCAGTAATAATATAACCCACTTCATCCGTGTCGATATAATCCTTGAATATATCAGAATTCGGCTTATGACCGATAGCCAGGAAAAAACCATCAATAGGCAGGCTGTATCGTTCTTCGTCCGATTCACCCCAACGTTTCACAAGATTCATACCCTCTACACCATTGTCGCCAAACAAGCCTACTACATTATGCTCAAACAAGACTTCAATCTTTTCATGCTTCTCCACACGCTCCTGCATAATCTTCGATGCACGCAAGAAAGGCTTGCGGACAATCAGATATACTTTTGACGCAAGTCCCGCAAGATAAACCGCTTCTTCACAAGCCGTATCACCGCCACCAACAACGGCAACCACTTTCTTACGATAGAAGAAACCGTCACAAGTAGCACAAGCACTGACTCCCATTCCGGCATATTTCTTTTCGTCTTCCAGCCCCAGATACTTAGCTGTCGCTCCCGTAGAGATAATCAATGTTTCCGCTTCGATTTCTTTCTCTCCGTCAATCGTTATTTTATAAGGAGCCTTACTCAAATCTGCCGCAGTAGCAATACCAAAACGAACATCTGTCCCGAAACGGCTCGCTTGCGCCCGCAAATCTTCCATCAACTGCGGACCACTGATACCCTCCGGATAACCGGGGAAATTTTCAACATCCGTAGTCGTAGTCAACTGACCACCGGGCTGCAATCCTTCATAAAGCACCGGACACAAATTTGCACGTCCCGCATAAATTGCTGCCGTGTATCCGGCAGGTCCTGAACCAATAATCAGGCACTTAACTTTTTCTATTTCTGCCATTTTATTATACTTTTATTGTTTTGTTATTCAAAAACACTTTATCTCAAATCAATAACCTCTGCACCCGGATATTGCTTTCTATTGAAAACAAAAATACTATCCGCGTAATTCTGCCGTGTCTGATAACTTGTAATGGTTATTTCATTACGCGTCTGTTGCCCACGTTGTTGAAGCAGAATATACAGAGGTTCGTAAGCATCCTTCGTCACATAAAGAGTAATGCGTTCCAACTCTTGCTTCTTATCCTTTGCCGTGAGGATCACTTCCCAGACAGCCTTTCCCTGATATGTTTTTGCAGTTCCCAGCTTATAGGAAAATCCTTTCTGATACATATAGAGGAATGTATAAGGGTTAATCTGCTGCAACTCTTCCTGAGTTGGATTGCTGACATTCACTTCATCATTCTTCGGCACATAACTCCACTGTGTCTTTCCGTCAAACCAAGTAACGATATCAGAGGTTTTCAGCACAAACTTCTCTCCTTTCAATTGAATGGTTCCGTTTTCCGCTCCTTCCGCCAAACCGTTCGTTATAGCTTTCACCGTAAAGTCGGCCTTCACGCCACCCGCTCTACGAAATGCTTCGGCTGTTTTATCAAGAACAACTTTAGCCTGCGACTGCTGTTGTTGAGCAATCACAGGCAATGACAGTAAAGCTATTAAAACACTAAAAATGTATTTTCTCATTTGATTAATAAACGATTGATTACTGCAAATTGTTCAAACGCATTTCGAGGTCATTATCGTCGATACAAAGCACGTCACGCGCTTTACTTCCCTGCGTAGGTCCAACGATTCCTGCTTTTTCGAGCTGATCCATGATACGGCCGGCACGATTATAGCCGATAGCAAATTTACGTTGAATCAACGAAGTGGAACCTTGCTGATGAATAACGACCAACCGGGCAGCATCTTCGAACAACGGATCAAGACGTCCCATATCAATGTCCCCCACTTCACTACCGCTATCCTCACTCACATATTCGGGCAGGAAGAACGGAGTAGGATAACTCTGCTGACGGGCAATAAACTTCGTAATCTCTTCTACTTCCGGCGTATCAATAAAGGCACACTGCACACGCACCGGGTCAGCTCCCTGCAAGAAAAGCATGTCTCCCTTTCCAATCAGACGGTTTGCCCCCGGACGGTCAAGAATAGTACGGGAGTCCATCATAGCAGATACACGGAAAGCGATACGGGCCGGGAAGTTTGCCTTAATCGTACCTGTAATAATATTAGTAGTCGGACGCTGCGTAGCGATAATCATGTGAATACCGACAGCACGCGCCAATTGGGCGATACGGGCAATCGGGAGTTCCACTTCCTTGCCTGCCGTCATAATCAAATCACCGAACTCATCAATAACGACTACGATATACGGCATAAATTTATGCCCCTTCTCCGGATTCAGGCGACGGTTGACAAACTTCTCATTATATTCTTTGACGTTACGCACATGCGCCATTTTCAACAGATCATAGCGTGTATCCATTTCCACGCAGACAGAATTCAGGGTTTGCACTACCTTCGTCACGTCTGTAATAATCGGTTCACCACCGTCGGGAAGCTTGGCAAGGAAATGATTTTCAATGACTGAGTAAATGCTGAATTCCACTTTCTTCGGGTCGACCAGAACAAATTTCAGTTCGGCCGGATGCTTCTTGTATAATAAAGACGTAATAATCGCGTTCAGTCCGACAGACTTACCCTGACCAGTCGCACCTGCCACCAACACGTGCGGCATCTTGCAAAGGTCGAACATAAAGACTTCATTTGTAATTGTCTTACCCAATACAATAGGCAAATCATATTTCGATTCCTGGAATTTCTTGCTACCGATTACACTCTGACCGGATACTATTTTCGGATTCTTGTTAGGAACTTCGATACCTATGGTTCCTTTGCCCGGTATCGGAGCGATGATACGGATACCGTCAGCAGACAGACTTAGCGCAATATCGTCTTCCAATCCGCGAATCTTGGAAATACGCACACCTTGCTCGGGAGTGATTTCATAGAGAGTGACCGTAGGACCTACCGTTGCCTTAATCGTACTGATTTCAATACCGAAGCTACGTAGCGTATTGATGATACGGTCTTTATTCGCATTCTGCTCATCCATATCAATCGTCGGGTCGTCATTCTCGAAATGCTTCATCAAGTCAATGGTAGGGAAACGATAATTCTCCAAATCCTTGGTCGGATTGTAAGGCTCCATCTCCGGTCCCTGATATTCTTCTTCCGAAGCGGCCGGCTCTACCTGAAATCCAGGTTCTTCGTCCTCAGTAGTTTCCTTCGAAGCTGATACAACAGAATCAGAAGCAGCCGGTTCAAACACCATAGTCACTCCTTCGCTTTCGTCAGATAAGGGAGAGGATTCTTCCGTTTCCGGTTGATTCACCGGAAAGTCTTCCTCTTCTTCACGCTCTTCAGATTGTATATCCATCACAGGCACCGGCGGCGTCTGCTTATAGGTTCGTTTCAAGTTAAATTCTACTTCTTGCGGTTGAGAGGTTGTAAATTCCGGATCACCCTCTCCTGCCGGAGCTGCCTCCACTTCTTCTCTCTTCTTACGTTTCAAGAAATTCAACGCGAAAAGTTTGCGCAACCAGATAACCGTACGCGCACTGATATATATAAAGAAACAGATAGCCGTTATCAACAGAATCATCCATACTCCGGGCACACCCACCTGGGAAATCAGCCAACGGCTGACATTGTATCCGTGCATACCGCCCAAATAGATAAAAGAATCCTGATAATGATCCATAAAGGCAAATCCGAAGAATACGGAGAACCAGACCAGCAGCAGTGTACATCCGATAAACCATTTCCATAGCCGGACAATACGCACACGCATCAGCTTCAATCCCGCCACAGCCAAAAAGACAAGGATAAAGAAAGAAGAGATGCCAAAACAGTCATTAATCAGATAACTCGCCAACTGTGCTCCGCGCGAACCGGCATAGTTCTTCACATGATTGTCAACTACCGACAGGTCTGCCGGATTTCCGCTGTCAATAATACTTTGGTCGGCTGCTCCCGTGAAAAAGAACGAGGAAAAAGCCAACAATAAGTAAACGGAAAAGATGACCAGCATCAGTCCGATGACAAAATGAACAGTTTCATTCTTAAATATTGCAACGATTTTACTTGGGGAAGAGGGAGTACGCTCCGTCTCCTTATCTAATTTCTTCTTTGCCATGAGTTTTTATTCTTTTTATAAAATTGGAATCATATTCTAAGCCGCAAAAATAATAAAAAAATAACGAGCGCTACGCTCATTCAATCCTTTTTCTTACCTTTGCGTTTCAAATCAATACTGATTATGGAAAAAGAAAGCCAAACGATATTTGATAAGAATGTAATTGAGTTCGTAACGGTAGCCGCCGAATTTTGCGCATTTCTCGAACGTGCCGAACGCATGAAGCGTAGCGACTTCGTTGATACATCCCTGAAAATACTTTCCCTGCTCTATCTCAAAGCATCTATGCTCCCGAAATGTGAGACTATCGGGGATGAAGTACTCGAAACGTATGTGACAGAGGAGATCTACGAGATCCTGCGCATCAATATTGCGGAGTTGATGGGCGACAAGGATGATTATCTGGACGTATTCGTACAAGATATGGTTTATAGCGACCAACCCATCAAAAAATCCATTTCGGAAGATTTGGCAGATATCTATCAGGATATCAGAGATTTTATCTTCGTATTCCAACTGGGACTGAACGAAACTATGAACGACTCATTGGCACTCTGCCAGGAGAACTTCGGAATGTTGTGGGGGCAAAAGCTGGTAAACACACTGCGTGCGCTCCACGACGTGAAGTATAACCAACAAGAAGAGGATGACGAGGCGACAGAGGGCGATGAAGAAGGATTTTACGAACCAAGCGATGGCGACAGTTGTTGTGAAGAAGACGGTTGTCATTGCCACGATGACGATTGCCACTGTCACGAAGACGGCTGTCATTGCCACCACGAAGAATAAATAAGAAATGATTGTAAGAAGAACCATAGATAAAGATGAATTAAAGGAGCTCCCGAAAACTATTTTCCCGGGACGAATCCATGTTATCCAATCGGAAGCAGAAACGGAGAAGGCGGTAGCCTACCTGCAATCCCAACCTGTGATAGGTATCGATAGTGAAACACGCCCTTCCTTCACGAAAGGACAATCGCATAAAGTAGCACTCCTTCAGATTTCTTCCGAGGAATGTTGTTTTTTGTTTCGTCTTAATATGACAGGGTTAACCCAACCATTAGTCGACCTCTTGGAAAATCCGGGCGTGATTAAAGTCGGCCTTTCACTAAAAGATGACTTTATGATGCTGCATAAACGTGCACCTTTCACTCAGCAGAGTTGCATCGAGTTGCAAGATTATGTACGTCAGTTCGGTATCCAGGACAAAAGCCTGCAAAAGATTTACGCAATCCTGTTCAAGGAAAAGATTTCCAAATCACAACGCTTGTCCAATTGGGAAGCCGACGTACTGAGCGACGGACAAAAACAATATGCCGCCACCGATGCCTGGGCTTGTCTCAACATCTATAACCTGCTACAAGAACTGAAGCAGACGGGCAATTATGAAATAGCCCCGGAAGAAAAGAAAGAAGAACATTTAATTGAATCAGATAAATAAAACATCATGCATAAAGTATACCTCAAACCCGGCAAAGAAGAGTCTCTCAAAAGATTTCACCCCTGGATTTTCTCCGGTGCAATCTCCCGTTTCGACGGAGAACCCGAAGAAGGTGAAGTCGTAGAAGTATACACCTCTAAAAAAGAATTTATCGCCGAAGGACATTTCCAAATCGGAAGTATCGCTGTGCGTGTACTCTCTTTCCGCCAAGAACCTATCGACCACGATTTCTGGAAACGCAAACTGGAAATAGCATACGACATGCGCCGAGGTATCGGTATCGCCACCAATCCGACGAACAATACTTACCGTCTCGTACACGGTGAAGGTGACAACCTTCCCGGATTGGTTATCGACGTTTATGCCAAGACCGCTGTCATGCAGGCTCACTCGGCAGGAATGCACGTAGACCGTATGGCAATCGCCGAAGCTTTATCTGAAGTAATGGGGGATAACATTGAAAACATCTATTATAAATCAGAGACAACGCTTCCTTTCAAAGCCGACCTTTTCCCTGAAAACGGTTTCCTGAAAGGCGGAAGCAGTGATAATATCGCGCAAGAATATGGTTTGAAGTTCCATGTAGACTGGCTGAAAGGTCAGAAAACCGGTTTCTTTGTAGACCAGCGTGAAAACCGTTCTTTATTGGAACGCTACGCCAAAGACCGTTCGGTACTGAATATGTTCTGTTACACCGGCGGATTCTCATTCTATGCCATGCGCGGCGGCGCGACGCTCGTCCACTCTGTCGACAGTTCTGCCAAAGCAATTGATTTAACAAACAAGAATGTAGAACTAAACTTCCCCGGCGACCCTCGTCACGAGGCTTTTGCCGAAGACGCATTCAAATACCTCGACCGCATGGGCGACCAGTATGACTTAATCGTTCTTGACCCGCCAGCTTTCGCCAAGCATAAAGATGCTTTGCGCAATGCCCTGCAAGGTTACCGGAAACTGAATGCCAAAGCATTCGAGAAAATCAAGCCGGGCGGCATCTTGTTTACTTTCTCCTGTTCACAGGTAGTAACCAAGGATAATTTCCGTACTGCCGTATTTACCGCAGCCGCCATGTCGGGACGTAGTGTGCGTATCCTGCACCAGCTAACTCAGCCCGCCGACCATCCGGTAAATATCTACCACCCCGAAGGGGAATACCTCAAAGGCCTCGTACTTTACGTAGAATAGCCTCAGCGACCAAAGAGACGCTAGAGACAGGATTCCATTCGGATGGAAAAAATTACTTTATTGTGGTTAGGTGGAAGGTTCTAACAGAAGATCAGAAGTAACAAAGTTAATTAGAGTTAACAAACAAAAGATTTATAGCAAAACATTATGTTGTATAACATAAAACCTCTTATCTTTGCACTGTGTTTTTCATGGTATTAGATTTAAGGTTAACAAAGATTGGCTGTCTGGGATAGATAGCCTTCTTTTTTTTATACCCCCCTCTCAGTTTTTCTACTGCAAATCTCTCCGTTTCTTCGTATTTATCCCTTTTTTATCCCCTTTTTATCAAATTACTAGTCCACCTATTCAATGAAAATATTATATTTGCATCTATTATCAATAAAAGAGAAACACAAATTAAAAAAGTCATGAGTATAAAAGTTCGTTTGATTATTATGAACTTCCTGCAATTCTTTGTATGGGGGTCATGGTTAATATCTCTAGGTGGTTATATGGGTAGAGAACTCCACTTCGAAGGTGGGCAGATCGGAGCCATTTTTGCCACTATGGGTATCGCTTCATTGGTGATGCCTGGTATTATCGGTATCATTGCCGATAAATGGTTTAATGCAGAACGTTTATACGGACTTTGCCATATTGCGGGAGCAGCTTGTCTCTTTTATGCTTCTACGGCAACCACCTACGATCAAATGTACTGGGCTATGCTGCTCAACCTGTTGGTATATATGCCGACTTTATCACTGGCCAACACAGTATCATACAATTCCCTGGAACAATATAAGTGCGACCTTATCAAAGATTTTCCTCCTATCCGTGTATGGGGAACAATCGGTTTCATCTGCGCCATGTGGGCTGTAGACCTTACGGGATTCAAAAATTCGAGTGCGCAGCTTTATGTAGGTGCCGTATCCGCATTACTACTCGGATTCTATTCTTTCACCCTCCCGGCTTGCCGGCCTACTAAGTCGGAAAACAAATCCTTGCTTTCTGCTTTCGGGCTGGATGCATTAGTACTGTTCAAGAGAAAGAAAATGGCTGTTTTCTTCCTTTTCTCGATGCTTTTGGGTGCAGCATTACAGATTACCAATACGTATGGCGACCTCTTTTTGGGTAGCTTTGCCAGTATCCCGGAATTTGCGGAATCCTTTGGGGTAAAACATTCGGTGATACTCCTATCCATTTCACAAATGTCCGAGACACTGTTTATTCTCGCTATACCTTTCTTTTTGAGACATTTTGGTATCAAGCAAGTAATGTTAATCAGTATGTTCGCATGGGTATTCCGTTTTGCTTTGTTCGGCTTCGGAGATCCTGGCAGCGGGCTATGGATGCTTATCCTTTCCATGATCGTTTATGGCATGGCCTTTGATTTCTTCAACATTTCCGGTTCGCTGTTTGTTGAACAAGAAACCAATTCTTCCATTCGTGCCAGTGCGCAGGGGTTATTCTTTATGATGACCAACGGATTGGGAGCAATCATCGGCGGATATGCCAGCGGTGCTGTAGTAGATGCATTCTCCGTATATGCCGACGGCAAACTGATAAGTCGTGAATGGACAGACATATGGCTGATATTTGCAGCGTATGCACTCGTCATCGGTATTCTGTTTGCCTTGGTATTCAAATACAAGCACCAGCGAGAGAGTCAAACAAATTAAGTAAGAAGCAATGGACAAAAAGGTAGAATTACAAGTTATAAATATCACAAACAGCCAGGCGCAAGTAGGCGCATTTGCTATGTTATTAGGCGAAGTGGAAGGTGAAAGGCAATTGCCGATTATCATCGGTCCGGCGGAAGCCCAGGCTACCGCTTTGTATCTGAAGGGAATCAAGACACCTCGTCCGCTAACACATGATTTATTCATTACCACTCTCACAGTGCTGGGAGCGAGCTTGATACGTGTGTTAATCTACAAAGCAAAAGATGGTATTTTCTACTCCTATGTTTACCTTAAAAAAGACGAGGAAATCATACGTATCGACGCACGCACTTCGGATGCAATAGCTCTGGCAGTGCGTGCCGACTGCCCGATTCTGATCTATGAATCCATCCTTGAACAGGAATGCCTGCATATATCTACCGAAGAAAGAAATCGCTCCGAAGAAACAGATGATGACGAAGGCTCCGAAGAAGAGCACAGTTCTTCGGCTCCCGCTTCCATCTCTCTCGAAGAGGCATTGCAGCAGGCTATCAAAGATGAGAATTACGAATTGGCCGCACAGATACGGGATCAAATCAATTCAAGAAATAAAAATCAGTAACTATTATTATGCACGTATTTTATACTCCCGATATACAAAAAAGTAATGAACTTCCAGAAGAGGAAGCACAGCATTGCACCCGTGTTCTGCGGTTGAGTATCGGAGATGAGATCACCCTTACCGATGGCAAGGGTAACTTCTACAAAGCGGAAATCACGGCTGCGACCAACAAACGTTGCCAGGTAGCCATCAAAGAGACAATCTTTCAAGAACCGCTTTGGCCCTGTCATTTGCATATTGCCATGGCACCGACCAAGAATATGGACCGCAACGAATGGTTTGCAGAGAAAGCTACCGAAATAGGCTTTGATGAGCTGACTTTTCTCAACTGCCGTTTCTCCGAACGTAAAGTTATCAAGACCGAACGAATCGAGAAAATTCTCATTTCAGCAATCAAGCAGTCACTCAAAGCCCGTCTGCCCAAGCTGAATGAAATGACAGATTTCGATAAGTTTATCACCCAGGATTTCAAGGGACAGAAGTTCATCGCCCATTGTTATGAAGGCGAGAAACCCATGTTGAAGAATATCCTGAAACCCGGAGAAGACGCACTCGTATTGATAGGCCCCGAAGGAGACTTCAGTGAAGAGGAAGTGAAGAAAGCCATCGGACAGGGATTCGTTCCCATCAGCCTGGGCAAGTCACGGCTTCGTACAGAGACAGCGGCACTGGTAGCTTGCCACACGCTGAACCTGCAAAATCAATAACCATAGTAACCGTCCGAACCAATGATTATACAACTTTTAAATAACATAAGTATGGCAAAGAAAATGATTTCACGACTCTCGGTACTGGCAGTACTGATTGTTTTTCTGGCAGCATGTTCCAAGACATCAGAGTACACTAATGTGATACCGGCTGATGCTTCGGTAGTCGCTTCTATTAATCTCAAGTCCCTCGCCGGCAAAGCAGGACTGGACGACAAAGAGAACGAAGCTGCCAAACAAAAAGTATTGGAAGCACTGAAAAGCGGAATGAACGCCGCTACTTTCCAGCAATTGGAAAAAGTCATGAAGAATCCCAGCGAATCGGGCATTGACATACAATCCCCATTCTATGTATTTTCTTCATCTTCTTTCCCATATCCGGCCGTAGTAGGTAAAGTGAGCAATGAGGATAATCTGCACGCTTCACTAGACGTGATGGTTAAAGAACAAATCTGTCAGCCAGTCAGCGAAGCAGACGGATACAGTTTCACTACCATGAATGGTAGCCTGCTGGCTTTCAACAATTCTACTGTAATGATTGTTACTGTAAACGGTACTTCGCAAACAGATAAAGCGAAAGAAGGCATCACTGCCCTGATGAAACAGACTGCCGACAACAGTATCGTGAAATCCGGCGCTTTCCAGAAAATGGAAAAACAGAAGAGTGATGTCAACTTCTTCGCTTCTATGGCAGCTATCCCGGCAACCTACCGTAACCAGGCAAGTATGGGTCTGCCCGCCGAAGTAAAACCGGAAGACATTACCCTCGTAGGCGGACTGAATTTTGAGAAAGGAAAGATTGCTCTCAAATCAGAAAACTACACAGAAAACGATGCTGTTAAGGCATTGTTGAAAAAGCAAATGGAATCGTTTGGAAAAACTAACGACACTTTTGTCAAATACTTCCCGGCTTCTACACTGATGTTCCTCAACGTAGGCGTAAAAGGAGAAGGACTTTACAACCTGTTAAGTGAAAATAAGGAATTCCGAAACACAATATCCATCGCCAAGGCTGATGAAGTGAAAGAATTGTTCAGTTCGTTCAACGGTGATATTTCTGCAGGATTGATTAACGTTACCATGAACAGTGCTCCGACATTCATGCTATACGCAGACGTAAAGAACGGAAACGCACTCGAAGCTCTTTACAAGAACAAACAATCACTGGGCTTGAAAAGAGGGGAAGATATTCTGGAACTTGGAAAAGACGAATATGTCTACAAAACCAAAGGTATGAATATATTCTATGGAATCAAAGATAAACAGATGTATGCTACCAACGACGAGTTACTTTATAAAAACGTAGGTAAAGCAGCAGACAAGTCTATCAAGGAAACTCCTTATGCATCGGAGATGAAGGGTAAAACGGTATTCTATGCTATTAATGCAGAAGCAATTCTCGAACTTCCTGTTGTCAAAATGCTGGCAGGTTTCGGTGGTAAAGAAGTAAAGACTTATCTTGAACTGGCTAACAAAGTATCCTACCTGTCTATGAGTTCCGAAGGAGAAGTTAGCGAAATCGACCTCTGCCTGAAAGACAAAGACGTGAATGCCCTCAAACAAATTGTAGACTTTGCCAAGCAATTTGCCGGCATGTAATCTGTAAACAAACGGTATGAATAGTATTCACCTACAGCAAACACTTCCCCAAGTGTTTGCTGACCGTAATTCGGTGACTTCAGATGTATGGCATCAGGACCTTTTCTTCCGGAAAGGAGAAATGTATCTGATTGAAGCTGCTTCCGGCACCGGAAAATCGTCATTGTGCAGCTATATCTATGGCTACCGCAACGACTATCAGGGGATTATCAATTTCGATGAAACCAATATCAAAGCATACTCCGTGAAGCAATGGGTCGATCTGCGAAAACATTCACTGAGTATGCTTTTTCAAGATTTACGCATCTTCACCGAGCTTACCGCTCTTGAGAATGTGCAACTGAAGAATAACCTCACCGGCTGCAAGAAGAAAAAGGAGATTCTGACATTCTTCGAACAACTGGGGATCGCGGATAAGATAAACGTCAAAGCCGGCAAACTCTCTTTCGGACAGCAACAGCGTGTCGCCTTTATCCGCGCACTCTGCCAGCCGTTCGATTTTCTGTTTCTGGACGAGCCTATCAGTCATCTGGATGATGACAACAGCCGCATTATGGGCGAACTCATCATTGCCGAAGCCGAAAAGCAAGGAGCCGGAGTAATCACGACTTCCATTGGCAAGCATATCGAGCTGCCTTATCATCACACTTTCAAATTATAATGCTGTGAAAAAATATATCATAAGAATTAGGCACGGATTACGCGGATTACACGGTTTTTACTACTGAGAACCGTGTAATCCGCGTAATCCGTGCCTAATTTTTCCATCTTAAAACAATTAAGTATAAAACAATGAATACCCTTGTCTGGAAACTTCTCCGTCAACATATCAGTATCGGCCAACTGACCGGTTTCTTTTTAGCCAATCTATTCGGTATGATGATTGTATTGCTTAGTGTGCAGTTTTATAAAGATGTTATCCCGGTGTTTACCGAAGGCGACAGCTTTATGAAGCAAGACTTCATCATCGCTACAAAGAAAATCAGCACACTCGGTTCTTTTGCCGGAAAGAACAACACGTTTACCGCCGAAGACATCGCCGACCTGAAAAAACAACCATTCACCAAGACCATCGGAGCTTTTACCCCTTCCCAATTCAAAGTATCGGCAGGGCTGGGAATGAGAGAGGCAGGCATTCATCTTTCCACCGATATGTTTTTCGAGTCCGTTCCCGACGAATTCGTTGACATCAAACTCGACAAATGGCACTTTGACAAAGAAACTCACACCATCCCCATTATCATCCCGCGCAACTATCTGAATCTTTATAATTTCGGTTTTGCCCAAAGCCGCAGCCTGCCCAAACTATCGGAAGGATTGATGGGACTTATCCAAATGGACATCATGATGCGCGGTAACGGACGGGTGGAACAGTATAAAGGAAACATTGTCGGTTTCTCCAATCGTCTGAATACGATTCTTGTTCCTCAATCTTTTATGAAATGGGCTAATGAAAACTTTGCCCCGAACGCAGAAGCACAACCTGCCCGGTTGATTATCGAAGTCAGTAATCCGGCAGATTCTTCCATCGCCAGCTATTTTCAAAAGAAAGGATACGAAACGGAAGACGGAAAACTGGATGCCGGAAAAACAACTTATTTTCTCCGCCTTATCGTAGGCATCGTATTGGGAGTAGGCTTATTTATCAGTATTCTTTCATTCTATATCCTGATGCTGAGCATTTTCTTACTGCTGCAGAAGAACACGAGCAAGTTGGAAAGCCTGCTACTAATAGGATACAGCCCCAACAGAGTGGCATTGCCTTATCAGATACTCACAGTTGGACTAAATGTTATCGTACTCGTCCTGTCCATCGGATTAGTCTGCTGGCTACGCGGTTATTACATAGACAGCATCCGATTACTTTTCCCGCAACTGGAAACAGGAACGTTATGGGCTGCTATCAGTATGGGAATCCTGCTATTCATCATAGTATCGGTAATCAACATATTAGCAGTCAAAAGAAAAGTTCTTTCCATATGGATGCATAAAGCATAGATGTAAAATACTCGTTAAAGCTTGTAATATCATACACATTCAGTATTGTTTCGACAAATCCTTTTTACGATTTCGAAATAAGTGCTATTTTTACGCAGTTTTCACAAAGACATATAATATATGAAAAGCAAAACTACGTTTTCTATGGACAGAAGTTCAATGATTTTCCTTATCGGAATGTTATTGTGCTTCTCCTCGTTATCTGCATCCGCACAAAACATGCAGGATACGATTATTGCTCACTTCAAGATATTGGAACAAGTTCCTCAGGAAAAGCTATACTTGCACCTCGACAAACCCTTCTACGGAGCCGGAGAAAAAATATGGTTCAAAGGATATTTGGTAAATGCAGTTACGCACCAGGATAATACGCAAAGTAACTTTATTATTACTGAACTTGTCAATCGTTCCGACTCTCTTGTGGAACGAAGAAAAATCCGCAGGGATTCGTTAGGCTTTCAAAATGCTTTCACGCTTCCTCCTACCCTTCCTGCCGGGGATTATTACCTGCGGGGATACAGCAACTGGATGCTCAACCAGGAACCGGAATTCTTTTATTCACGTAATCTGAAGATTGGTAATTCAATCGACAATACCATCGTTTCAACTATTGAATACCAACAGGAAGATGAGACACATTATACAGCTAAAGTTAAATTTACGAGCAATACCCAGGAAGCCTTCAAAAATACGACCGTCCGTTATCGCTACATCGAGAATGAAAAACTAAAAGATAAGGGTAAAAGAAAAACAGACGAAAACGGACTGATTTCTATCTCACTACCCGATTTAAAGCCTGCCGCCACCCGTCATATCGAAGTCGAGTTTGACGATCCGCAATATATTTATAAAAAGACTTTCTACCTGCCTTCATTCAACAAAGACTTCGATATCAAGTTCTTCCCGGAAGGTGGTGCTTTACTGGCTATCACTCATCAAAATATAGCATTCAAAGCCCAGGGCACAGATGGTTTTTCAAAAGAAATAGAAGGCTTCCTGTTCGACGCTAAAGGAGACACATTGACCGCTTTCCGTTCGGAACATGACGGCATGGGAGTTTTTACGTTAAATCCAATCAACGGAAATTCCTATTATGTGATCGCTACGACCAATGACGGTATCAGCAAGCGATTCGATCTGCCTGCTGTAGAACCCAAAGGTTTCGGACTTTCCATGACGCACTACAAAAAAGAGATACGCTACGAAATTCAGAAAACAGAAGCTACCGAATGGCCTCAAAAGCTATTTTTGATAGCACACACCCGTGGCAGACTGGCCATTCTTCAGCCCATCAATGCTGACAGGACTTTCGGAAGAATGAATGATAGCCTGTTCAATGCAGGCATTACCCATTTTATGCTAATCGACCAGCAAGGTAATGCACTCAGTGAGCGGCTAGTCTTTGTGCCCGACCGGACTCCTCATCAATGGCAAATCCTTCCCGACAAACCTGCATACGGAAAAAGAGAAAAGGTATCTCTCCAAATTTCCGCAAAAGATACTAACGGTAGCTCCATAGAAGGCAATTTCTCTATCAGCATCACTGACCGGAGAAGTATTCAACCGGATTCTCTTGCAGATAATATCGTATCAAACCTTCTGCTGACTTCAGATCTGAAAGGATATATAGAAAACCCCGGATACTATTTTCTTCGTCAAGACCTCAGAACCTTACGCACACTGGATTTCTTAATGATGACTCACGGATGGCGCAGACATCATATCAAAAACGTACTGGCTGCTCCTTCACTTAATCTCACTAACTATATGGAAAAAGGGCAAACCATCAGCGGACGAATCAAAGGCTTCTTCGGAAGTAATGTAAAGAAAGGTCCTATCTGTATCTTAGCCCCCAAACAGAATATCGTCACCACTACTACGACAGACGAGAAAGGAGAATTTATCGTGAATACATCTTTCAGAGACAGCACGACTTTCCTCGTTCAGGCACGCACCAAAAGAGGATTTGCCGGAGTAGATATAGAAATCGACACTCCCAAATATCCTGTGACCTCACATAAATCTCCTTTCCGTGACGGAACGGCAACCTTCATGGAAGACTATTTACTTAACACCCGCGACCAGTATTATATGGAAGGCGGAATGAGAGTGTATAATCTGAAAGAAGTGCTTATCACAGGAAACCGTGCCAAACCCCGTTCGGAAAGTATTTATACCGGTGGAATCAACACCTACACTATCGAGGGAGATAAGCTCGAAAGCTACGGAGCACACACAGCTTTCGATGCAGTCAGCAGGCTTCCGGGAGTCAGTGTGACCAACGGAAATGAGATTCACATCCGCAATAACCCCGAACAACCTGTCATTGTCATTGACGATGTTGTCTATGAAGACGACAACGATATACTGACTATGATACAAACCAGCGATATGTCAAGCCTGAGCCTGCTCCGTGGGGCAGATGCGGCAATATTAGGTTCCCGCGGTTCGGCCGGTGCCATCGTTATCACCCTGAAAACCGGAAAAGACCTTCCTGCAAGACCTGCACAAGGTATCATTACATACACTCCCTTAGGGTATAGCGATTCAGTTGAATTCTATCAGCCTACGTATGATACTCCCGAAAAGAAGGATGCACAACGTTCGGACTTACGAAGTACTATCTATTGGAATCCGTCACTGCAACTGGATGCAGAAGGAAAAGCAACCATCGAATATTATACTCCGGACAGCACTGCGCCGGAAGATATAACCATAGAGGGGGTAGATAAGAACGGCAAGGTATGCCGGATAGTACAAACGATTAATAAATAGCCGTCATCTTCACCTTACCAAGTAGGCATTGTTCTGCTAAGGTGTCGATATCCTTGTCTTATCAAGTAGGTATCGTTCCGTTAAAGCACCGTTATCTTTAGCTTACCACGGCCGTGGCAAGATGTTACCACAGCCGTGGTAGCTTCTCTTCACGGCCGTGGTAAGAAGTCGTCACGGCCGTGGTAAGCTAAGAATCACGGCACCTTGACAGAACAATACCGGCATCTTAAAGCAACGTTACCAGCATCCTAACGTTACCCTGCCGGTATCTTGGGGCTGACTTACCTGTATCTCAACTTATTTCTCAAGACACATGAGCTACTCTTCATAAAGAAAACGAGTCGGTGTCCCCGTCTGACTATCTGTAGAAACCCAAACTTGAAACTCTCCGGCTTCCGCCTTCTTCATTTTCGCATTCTGCCAAAATGCTAAATCATCAGAAGTCAATTGAAAACTGACCGTATGAGTTTCACCTGCTTTTACAAACACTTTCTTGAATCCCTTCAATTCACGAACCGGACGAATTAACGAAGCTACCCTATCGCGTATATAAAGTTGCACCACTTCACTGGCATCATAATTCCCTGTATTTGTAATATCACAGGTGACAGTTAATGTATCCCCCTGTTTCAGTTTCCCGGAAGAAAGCCTCACATCGCCATATTGAAATGCCGTATAAGACAGTCCATACCCAAAAGGAAACAAAGGTCTGTCTCCCGCATCCAAATGGTAACTGGTAAAACCGATAGACGTCTGCTTGGCCCCGATTTCAATGTCATCCATCAAAGTGATATTACTTGCAGGACGTCCTGTATTTTTATGTGCATAATAAATAGGGACTTGTCCTACCATGCGCGGTATAGTTACAGGAAGTTTTCCCGAAGGGACGGATTTACCAAATATCAAATCGGCTAAAGCCGGTCCTGCCATTGTGCCACCATGAAAAGCATACAAAATGCCATCCGCCATTTCCGCTTCCCGAGTAATCGCCAGAGGACGCCCCGCCATAACTATCATGACAACAGGTTTTCCTGTCCGTTTCAATGCTGCCAATAATTCGGTCTGCTTGCCTGGCAAATCAATATCCGCCCTGCAACGTGCTTCACCGGATAATATAGCTTCTTCACCCACAAAAGCCAGTACGACATCTGCCTGTTCAGCAGCCTTTACTGCTTTCGCGATTCCTTCTTCACTCTTGTCACGGCTATATTGCAACCCCAGTTCCGCAATTATTTTCACTCGCTTGCCATATAAATCGCGCAAAGCCGCCAAAGGTGTCACAGCCCTTTCCGGCTCTGCATCAAAACACCATGTACCCAACTGGTCAGCCGGAGCATCCGCCAAAGGACCTACTACGGCTATTGTTTTTATGTCTTTCTTTAAAGGCAATACTCCATCGTTTTTCAGCAAAACAGCACTTTCCGCAGCGGCCCATTTTGCCTTATCCAATGCCTTATCAGTATAATAAGGCAATTTCCCTTCAACCTTTGTATAAGGATTGTCAAATAGTCCCAGCCTGAACTTCAGACGAAGGATATTACGAACAGCCTCATCCACTGTTTTTTCACTAACTTCCCCACTCTTCACCAGTTCTTCCAAGTGTTTAGTGTAAGCATAGCCCATCATGTCAATATCTACTGAAGCATTGGCCGCTTTCATAGCCGCTTCTTTTAAATCGGCACAGAAGCCATGGGGAATCATTTGCTGAATAGAGCCCCAATCACTAACCAAAACTCCGTCATAATGCCATTCGTTACGTAAAATCTGTTGATTCAGATAAGGATTTCCGGAAGATGGAATGCCGTTTATATCATTAAAAGAACACATAAAAGTTGCTGCTCCGGCTTTTGCTACGGCTTCAAACGGGGGGAGATAGACATCCCTAAGCAAGACTTCCGGAATCCAGGTTGTATTATAATCTTTACCGGATTCGGATGCCCCATAAGCGGCAAAGTGTTTGGCACAAGCAGCGATACTTGCGGGAGCCGACAAATCCGCCCCTTGAAAACCTTTCACCATGGCTACTCCCATGACAGAAGTCAAGTAAGGATCTTCCCCACAAGACTCAGCGATACGTCCCCACCGGGGATCACGTGATATATCAATCATCGGTGCAAATGTCCAGCGAATCCCCGTAGCACTCGCTTCCACAGCAGCTACCCGGGCACCTTCTTCCGCAACTTCCGGATTCCACGAAGCGGCTTGTCCCAAAGGTATGGGGAAAATAGTCTTAAACCCGTGAATAACATCACGAGCTACGATCAGAGGAATATGCAAACGACTCTCTTCCACAGCTATGCGCTGAAGCTCGTTCACCACATTCACATTCAACTCATTCAAAATCGTCCCGACCTTACCTGTCTTAACTGATTCTTTCATGTTTTTTGAAAGTCCCATGCCTGTCAACTGGTTCATCTGCCCGATCTTTTCCTGTAAAGTCATTTGCGAAACCAGTTCGTCAATTCTCTCCTCAACAGGATTGTTACCCTGACCAAAAGCAGTCAGGGTAAAACAACTCATTGCAAATACAAATATCTTTATTCTCATATACAGCATCATTGTGGCATTGTCATTCCATTGGCAGGAGCAGCGTCGTCATTCGGATGAATCGTTGCATAATAATCTCCCAAAGAAGTCAGTTTACCGTCTTTATCAACTAACATTGAAGTCCACAGGCCTGCCATTGTCGGACTTCCGCTGAACCAAGCATAACGAAAGACTTCATCCATATTCTCATAATCTGTCAGTACCGGCTCTATAAAATTATTACGAATCCACTCTTCTGAGACTTTATTGGTTTCTGGCTTTCCGGACGTCGCGCTGTCATCTCTGGGCGCAAACTCCGTAATCCAAATCTTCTTGCCATAAGTAGAGAATATTTTCTTTACCTGATCTGAATACGTTTTGGGAGATTGCCCCATATAAATATGAAGGGCAATATAATCCATTCGCAGATTCTGGCTTTGCACACCTTTCATAAAGTCATTGAACCATGCAGCTCCGGGCCAGGATACAGCCGGACTTACCAGTTTTATACCCGGGTCAAGCCCGTCCGAAAGTTTCTTCCAGTCTTCCAATGCCTGTTCTACGGTCATATTCCCTTCAGAAGATAAATCCGGTTCATTAAATCCAAGCACATAGAATATCTTTTTCTGGCGATACAAGTCATTCACCATATCAATGTTGGACTGAGTTACGTTCGTATGTCCCCAGAACATCGGAACAAATTCTACATTTTGCGGGGCATATGGGTCCTGACAGCCAGTCAGTCCCCATGTATAATACCAGTTTGCCTTCAGATTTATAATATTCGCCCACCACTGCCCCGTGCTTGTACCCAAGCTAAATCCACAGCCACGCTTATAGATGGTTGCCTTGTTGGAAGAAGTAGCAGTTCCATCTTCATCCGTAAGGTCAGTAATCATTTGGTCTTTGGTGCAAGCACTGAACAAGGTCAGTATGCACATGAATGTAAATATCTTATTTATCCTTTTCATAATTCTTCTCATTTACGTTTATAACCAACATTCTTAAGAGACAGTTTTCCATCTTTCCATTCCCAAACAGTCATATCAAACCCTAATGATTCATACCATGACTGGTTTATCTGACTCGGGGTCACTTTTCCACCGTCCAAGCCTGCCGCATCATCAGTTGCGGAAGAACTTATATCTTCATTGTTCCCGTCGAGAAGTGTGACATTACATGTCCAGTTGTTAGCCAAAGGATCACCCGGATTGCTGCTCACAGTTGCAGGATTGATAGCAGAAATGCGCTGTACCTTAGCACCTTTTATTGTAGCAGACTCTACCACACAACCGTTGGCGGTTCCATTATTCTGATAGTTTCCATTAATTCCGGAAACAGCCTTACCAGTTCCAACGATTCCGGATATTTCAGCATTGCGAACGATACAGTTAGTAGCATACTTTTTATTAGTACCGCATACGCCTGCTGCATTTCCGTTAGAGCCGCTTACCGTATTGCTTACCGAGGCATTTTCAACCAGACAGTTTCGCACATTAACTCCTACTCCGGCAATACCTCCGACATCATTTCCACTCTTCACAGTTCCGGTAAACATACACTCCTCAATCTTCATGTCATTGTTATTGTTGGCTCCGAAAATTCCTCCAACGCCATTAGCTCCGGAAGTAGTAGCGGTAATTGTCATTGAAGAAAGACATCCCTTTATCAAGTCCGGTCCTTCGCCACGCCCTACAATACCGGCGATACGTGTTTTAGAAGCGGTGACAGTCAAAGTTCCTTCCGATGTACAATTGCGTACTATGGCACCACTCCCCGTACCTTTGTTACGACCGGCAATTCCTCCAACCATACCGCAAATGGCTGTCATATCCAAATTTACATAACAGTTTTCAATAACGCCTTGCGCAATATTATCTCCAACAATACCACCCAACAAATCACTAGTATGCGTGCTAGCTATTTTACCGGATACTTCTATATCACGAATTGTTCCTTGATTAATTCCGGCAATTGTTCCGAAAGATTGTGTGGTGGTAATATCTACACCTACAAATTTAAGGTCATGGATAATCCCCTTATTTGTTTTCACAAATCCGGAACTAGCTGTTGTTGCGTTTATCTTCAACCCTGTTACAGCATATCCCTTGCCATCCAAATCGCCTGTAAATTCTGCAACGGGCAGCCACTCACCAGACAGCAGAATATCATTCTGCAAGACAATGTAACTGGAAGGAGCATTTGTCATCATTGCTGCCAACTGTTCTCCATCCGCTACAATATACGGAGAAGCTTCAGAACCATCGCCACCTTCATTCATCCTCTTTGAAGCAATCGTTATCGTCTTTGCCAATGATACGACATTTGAACCGCTTCCGGTCTGCGCCAGTTTCAGTTCAACCGTAATATCACCGCTTTCAAATCCACCATTCGTTATATCGGCAGTAATTTTCCCATTAGAGCTATCGTAGGAAATATTCGCGTTTGTGACATTCTCCAATACATTTACAGATATGTCCATTGGAAGAACATCAAGCAATTCGCTAGCCGACGTATCTCCTATAGTGATATTAATCAGCGTTGGGAAATTCTTACCAACTGTCAAAATACGATTATCTTTTCCATCACCGGAAGCAACCAATACGGCAAGATGATTTTCTCCTTTGACAAGCACATCGTCCGCATTACAGTTCTCCAAAGGCACAGCACTGCTGGCAGCCACTCCGGCAACGATAGTACGTCCTGTTACTTCTCCGCCAAAATTCAGATTCTTCACTTCCGCACCGGCACCTACAACTCCGAAGAAAGCTTGTGAGTCACTTGACGGTGCATTGATATGATATGTAATCCTGTGGTTATCTCCATCCAAAGTACCAGCGAACGGTGATTCGGTCGTTCCTACCGGTGTCCAGTTTGCTTCTATTTCTACATCATCCGTGAGAACAAATGCCTTATCCAAACCGAACTTTAATTTGTTCAATCCGTCGGCATCTGATACTTTATAAGGAGATTCCGCCGTGCCCTCTCCTTCTGTGAATGCACTTACGCTGATTTCTTTCACAATCGGCGTACGGGCTCCGAACGATGCCGTAATCTCCAATGTCCCTGACAATAATTCAGCAGTAGGAGTTAATGTCACTACCCCCTGTCCGGTATTCAAATCCTGTGTAATCTTCACATTCAATCCCTGAATTTCGGAAGCCGTAACCGCAGACATAGTAGGCACAACGGTAAATGGAATTTCAACGACTGACTTCATATGGGTGATTGGGCTGGTTTCCATCTGGAATTCAATACTTCCCGAAGGATCCGTATCTTCAAAGATTACAACAGATACCGTCGTCTCATATTTGTTGCCCATATACTCTACCAATACAGGCAAATACATAATTCCCAATTCAATAGGTACGCCCGTAATCCGCAGTTTCACAGTACCGGTTTTACCATCCAACGGCAAAGAAGTTTTCTCAATACGAATGCCATTCACCTCTTCCGAGCTGAAAGTAGCCGTACCACCTGCCGCATTCACATAAGAGATTGAAGCCTGGCAACTGGAAAGCAATTCTGCCCCCTGCACGAAACTGCCTTCTACGCTGTTATGTTCGGTATCCAGCGCAAAAGATATATAGCGGTTCTCTTCATCCTTGCTACACCCTACTAATAAAATAAGACCCAGCAAATATAACAGTATATTATTTTTCATTTCTATCAATTTTAATAGTCAACATTCGCTTAATTGGCAGGAGCCGTCGCCGCTTCCGGGTCAATCCATCCTTTCCGGATCATCACAATCTGACGGGTAGCTCCGTCCGAGCAACTTTTCCATACTACCATCTTATCGTCCGTTATTGATTTTATCTGATAATTAGCACTCCAATCCGTAAAATAGAAAAGGAACCCGCCATTGCCATCCGCTGTTTTAGGCAACAATAAGGAATAATTGCCTGCACCGTCCTTCAAGATAGTCCATGTCATTTTATCGGGCGGAGTACAACGTACAAGATAATCCCCACAACCGCCGGGATATACAGCCGAGATTTTATCGGCCCGGGTAGTTTTCCATGCAGGATCCGTGACCAGCAGAGAATAAATCCCCGCCCCGGCACTCGGGTTTCCGGCAGCAATCGGATTAGAAGCCGCACAACTGGAACCATTGTTCTCATAAATAAAGGCAGCTCCATCCTTGTCTGTCAGCTTGAAAGTTATTTCATCATCATACATGCCGCCACCAGTCTTGTTGTTGGCACGATTCAAATGTCCTGCTATTTGGGCAGACCAATCACCATTCCCTCCATTATTCAAGGGATTTTTAACCAAATGCCCCGGAAGCAGGGAATCAACCACCCATGTTTTTCCAGCTTCATTATTAATGCCACCCGTCAGTTTCTCATAAATCGGGTCGCTTAATAAATCATAATTACTTTTTATGACAGGAAGGACAATAGAAACCGAATTGGTCTGTCCGCCTTGTCCGAAAGCCTTCAATGTAATTGAATAATTACCGGGGAAAGGAAACTCACCTTTCACGGAACTGACTCCGTCAGCAACTACTCCATTTCCCAAATCCCAAAATCCAATCACATCAGCAGGCGTTGTCTTGAAGGTATATGTATTGGGCTGTTCGCCTGGAACAACAACAATCTTCAAATCTTGAATCGGAGCCTCCAGTCCCATCCGGTCGTCCGGTGAGCAACTGCCCAAAAAAGACAAGGCAACTAGGGCGATATATAAATATTTATTTCTTATCATAGCTTTTCTTCTTTAATGGTTAATATCCCGGATTCTGTTTCAATGAGCCTTTCGACTGGCTGATGTCGTACTGCGGAATCGGCATTAATCCGGCTCTCGCTTTATTGTACGTCACACTAAATTCATTCGATTCGCCATTAGTCAGTGTTCTATCGGCATACTCTTGTCCGCGACGAAGAATATCCCAGTAACGGTGTCCTTCCAGAGACAACTCAAAGATTCTCTCGTTATCAATCATATCCAAAGTCAGTTGGTTTTGGGAGATATTCACACTCCCTGCTCCCATCGCCCTCTCGCGCACACGTTTATAATAATCCAACGCTTTCGCTTTGTCTCCATATAATAATTCCAGTTCGGCTCCCATCAACAGGACATCAGCAAAACGAATCATCGGATAGTTATTCCGGTAATTCAATTCCCGCGTGCCGCCGTAACGAGCGTTATTTGCAGTTAGAGGCGTGAACTTGCGGTTAAAATACCCGGTGTTCTGATATCCTTTTGTATAGTTGAGCCCCTCTCCGTCATTGTCCCCCACAGCAGCCTCAGCATTGATAAAAGTAGCAAGCCGGCGCGGATCGTTTGAATCGAACCTGTCGAAAAGTCTTTTACTTACAGGAGCGAATGACCAGCCGGAAGCATACAGCCCGCTTACATCGCGCATTCCCCAAAGTACAACCGCTTGATTACCTAAACAGCCTTGCCGGTTACTCCAAGAACCCCATTTTGACAAATCGGTGTACTGAATTTCAAAAACTCCTTCTACATTGTTTTTATTGGCGACATCAAACAAAGGCGAAGTTTTGCCGGTTAAAGTAGCTTCTCTGTCATATGCATTTGGCATCAGGCTGTGCCCGCTGTTTTCTATCACATCTTCAATTTGTCCGACAATATCCCGGGCACTGACTCCGGGAAGTTCATTTTGTTGATAATATCCTGTATAGTACAACCATACTCTAGCCAACAAGGATTGGGCTGCTGCACGTGTAACTCTCCCTTTATCGGCAGCAGCCAGTTGCAAGGAAGAAGCCGGAAGACTGTAGTTTCCTTCTGAATCTTTTGCCTGAATAGCTGCCAACAAATCGTCTGCAATCTGTTTATAAATAATTTCCGGTGCCATTTGTACCTGCGCATAATCGGCAGGAGTTATCGGAGTCAAAATCAAAGGCACATTTCCGAATAGGCGAACCAGATCAAAATAATAATTAGCACGCAGGAACAAGGCTTCCGCTTTATATCGGGCTCTCAAATTCTCTTCTGCAAATTTAATTCCGTCAATTTTCACCAATAATTGGTTAGACCGGTAAATGCCCGTAAAGTATTTATTCCACAACGCTTCCGGTGCCGGGTCATTCACACGCATTTCAAAAGTGTTGATACGTCCCGTGGTAGGAATGTCATTGGCATTGGCACCACCGGCATAACAGGCATCTCCCAAGATCTCGCTTACCACCTCAAAAGCACAGTTTTGCGGACTGCCGGAAGCCGTGCTCGGAGCACTCCAATTCAATATATTATAAGCAGATGTCAAAGCTTGGAAAGCATCCTTCTGATCTCTGTAAAAATTCTCGGTCACCTGTGTCATAGGCGGTTCCAAATCCAACAAATCACCACAGGCAGTCGTAAGCCCCAACGTAAACACCAATATAGATGATTTCAATATATTATTTCTATTCATAATCGTATGTTTTTATCAGAATGTTACATTAATACCAAAAGATACTGTGCGAGGATGAGGATATACACCTGAATCAACTCCCGTACTCATCACTCCACCTCCTATTTCAGGATCATAACCTTCGTATTTAGTAAAAGTAAACAAGTTATTTACCGAAGCATAAACCCGCAAGCTCTCGATATAATAGTTCTTCAACAACTTGGTCGTATAGCCCAGCATAATGTTTCTAACTCTGAAATAACTGCCGTCCTTCACATGAAAATCGGATGGTTTACTCCAGGATTGATTCGTATCATTGGTTGTCACACGAGGAATTGAGTTGGACGTCCCTTCCCCATGCCAGCGTCCTAACGCCCATGACTGGTAATTGCTCATTGGCAAATCCATGCGGCGCAATACGCTGAAAATTTTGTTGCCGATTGTTCCGCTCGTATTCACAGTCAAATCAAAGCCCCGGTATTCAAGATTCAGGTTAAATCCATAAGTTACGTCAGGATAAGGATTGCCCAGGTTCTGACGGTCGTTATCGTCAATAACTCCATCATTGTTCGTATCCTGGAAGCGGAAATCACCGGGTTTGGCATCCGGCTGGATAAGTTTCCTGGTTCCGTCTTCATTGGTATGTACATAGGAGTTTATCTCATCTTGATTCTGGAAAATCCCCATTGTCTTATATCCCCAGAAATACGCCATAGGATACCCTTTCTCCATTCTTGTGACAGCACCAGACATACCCTGCACGGTAGTTCCTGCCACAAACCCGGTATAAGTGCCTACGTAAGTCACTTCATTCTTATTATAAGCCATGTTGGCACTTACTGTCATATTCAGTTTGTTGATTCGTTGCTTGTAGCTGACAAAAGCCTCGAAACCTTCATTGCGAACTGATCCCGCATTCATTGTCGGGAAAGTATTTCCGAGGAATAAAGGAGTCGGAGAAGTCAATAACAAGTCTTTGGTATTCTTGCGATAATAATCGAGGTTGACAGTCAGGCAATTGAACAAAGTTGCATCCACTCCGATATTAGTCTGTTCGATTGTTTCCCATTTCAGGTCGGGACTCAAGACCTTGGTAGGAGCAGCACCCGTGGAAATAGCCTGCCCATCAAGCTGGCTTCCGAAAGCATATCCCAAGCCATAAGTGGAAATAGTAGACATGTATTGGAAATCACCTATATTTTCGTTACCATTACGTCCCCAGCTTGCACGCAGTTTCAATGCGTTCAACCAATTGAACTTCGACATAAAACGTTCGTTCATTAAGTTCCATCCGACAGAAACAGATGGAAAAGTACCAAAACGATTGTTGGGTCCGAAACGGGACGAACCATCCCGACGTAAGGTAAAGGTCATCATATACCGATCGTCATAGGAGTAATTGGCGCGACCAAAATAAGAAAGCAGACGTGACGGATTGCGCATACCACCGGATACTCCGGCAGTAGCAGCCGTAGCCATACTCAAATAAGCATACTCCGGATCATCAATAATCAGATCATTGCGATTACCTGACATGAACGTAGCCGAACGGTCGATATAAGAAGTGCCTATCAAAGCGGATATATTATGAACACCATATACGTGTCCCCAATTCAAAACATTCTCATAACTCATAGACCAGGAATTCTCCATACTCTGACTTGCTCCATTGGCGGTCGTATTTCCTGTCGTTGAATTCAGTCTGTACAAAGGAGTATAACCATAGGAGACATTCCATGTACGTTCCGTACCGATAGAAAAACGATATTTAAAGTCTTTCAGAAAGCTGATTTCCGCAAAAGCCGAACCAATCAATTTAAAGTAATTAGAGTTTCCATAGGAATAATGGATACGTGCCACAGGGTTCACTATTTCCTGGGATACATATTTCGATGAACCAAAACCACCATAAAGCGGATCTTCATTCTTTGGATCATACACCGGAGTCAACGGATCCATATTCAATGCACTTACCAACGGGCCTGCCGTCAAACTGTTCTGTGTGACCGACTGCCGCTCTACTTTCGACAAGGATACATTTTCTCCCACTTTCAGATGATCGTCGAAGAAACGCCGTTCTGAATTCAGGTTCACTGTGATACGTTTGAAATTCGATTTCCCTTTTGCTAAAATACCATCCTGATTAAAGTAGGAAGCGGAAGTAAGAAAAGAACCTTTCTGATCTCCTCCGGAGAGGGATACTTGTGCCTGCATCGTAGGAGCATTGCGATAAAGAACAGCTTCCTGCCAATCCGTACCTTTGTTATACCGGGCTATTTGCTCATCTGTAAAGGGTAAAGGCTGTCCCCCATTTTGGGCTGCTTCATTCTGAAGAATACAGTATTCTTTCGCATTCAGCACATCCACTTTCCGGGCAAGGTTCTGGATACCATATGAGAAGTTTGCAGTAACCGATGTTTTACCTTCGCTTCCTTTCTTCGTGGTTACAAGAATAACTCCATTACCACCACGAGCTCCATAAATAGCTGATGATGCGGCATCCTTCAAAACCTCAATAGATTCAATATCCGCTGGATTCAGGTATTCGATATCTCCTACTGCCATTCCGTCAACAATATAAATAGGCTGCGCCGTACCATTCGTCCCGACACCACGGATACGGATAGCAGTCCCCGTTCCCGGCTGTCCGCTATTGGATATAATCTGCACACCCGGAGTCTTTCCTTGCAAAGCGTCGTCCGCACGCATGATACCGGTCATTTCCAGTTCACTTCCCTTGACGGAAGCGATAGCGCCTGTCACCAAGCTTTTCTTCTGCACACCATATCCGACTACCACTACCTCATCCAGCGCCATAGCGTCTTCTTTCAACTTTATATTCAGATGATTGCCCGACGCAGTCAGTTCCTGTTGTGAGTAACCTATATAAGAAACAATAATCACCGGATTCTTAGCCGTAACCATCAATGTGAACTGTCCGTCCAGGTCTGTTATCGCCCCTGTAGTAGTTCCCTTCACTTTCACATTCACGCCAATCAAAGGATCACCCGTTTTGTCATCCACCACCTGACCGGTGATTTTCCGCACTTGTTGCTGTGCACCTTGCGCAGTCAACGTCTCTGTTTTGCTTACCTGCTCTCCCATAGTCTGTTGCAATGGCAACATAGCCAGCAACAGAGAGAAAGAGCATAAACATACATACGACACCTTTTTCATAATACTACTTTTGGTTAATTTATCAAAGAAAATATACTTTATCACTTATTCCGATACCACTCTTGAAGTATATAGAAAGCCTTCTTCTTCTGTCCGCGATTGGAAATCAACCCTTTCCGGTTGAATCCATCCTGAATTTGCGGAAGCAATCGCCTCGGAGAACGGAAATCCATCAATATCCAGGGAGAAATACCCGCTACCGGTGGCATACGTTCATCAATCATTCTCAATGTTTTCCTATATAGTTCTTCCTGATATTCTTCCGTCCAAATCTGTGTCTTATCTCCGTGGTATCCGGCAACTGCGGCACCGCCCATCTCACTGAACACCAAAGGCTTCTCATAATCTACTTCCCAGCGCACACGGTCAATCTTTTCATTTAACCCGTCATACCATCCCAAATATTGATTGCAGGAAATAATGTCCACATATTCGCTCATCCTGTCTTGAATGGAAAGTACCGTAGCCGATTTATCCGAACGTTCCATCGCCATGCTCAATAAACGTGAGTTATCCTTTTCACGGGCAGCTTTCGCCAAATTGGACAAGAAGCGGTCACGGGCATCCCCATGCGGTGTTTCATTGGCTATCGACCAAATGATAACTGCGGCACGGTTCTGGTCACGTTCAATCATTTCCATCAACTGGTTGTGCGCATTCTGATAAGTTCCTTCATTTTCCCATTGGATAGTCCAGTAGACGGGAATCTCCGACCATACCATCAGTCCCATCTTTTCAGCCAGACGAACCATCTTTTCGTTATGGGGATAATGCGCCAGTCTCACATAATTGCAACCCAATTCTTTTGCCCAATTCAATAATGTCAGGTCTTCTTCTTCCGAGCAAATACGGCCGGAACGGAAAGGAGCTTCCTCATGGATGCTGATACCTTTCAGAAATACCGGTTTACCATTGAGAAGAATCTGACGCCCTTTTGTCTCAATCGTACGGAAACCAATTTCATCTACTACTTTATCTGCATTTGTGCTCAAAGATACTCGGTACAAATAGGGATTTTCCGTACTCCATAAGACAGGTTTTGCCTTTATTTCAAAAGAAGCGTAACCTTTCGCATCCGTAGTCAATTCCTTTTTAATCTTCAACTCAGGAATTTCGAGTTGTACTTTTTGCGAAGTTTCTGTTCCGTCCATCTTCACGTAGCCGGTCAATGTATCTTTACTTCCTTTCTTGAGCTGCACACGGTAATTGCTGATATAGGTTCGGGGAACTTCCACCAACATAACGTCACGCGTGATTCCACCGAAGTTAAACCAGTCGCAATTCAATGTCGGCACTCCTTCGGCAGTACGTTTATTGTCCACCTTTACTACCACAAAGTTCTCTCCGTCTTTAATCTGTCCGGTAACTTCCATATTGAAAGGTGTATATCCCCCGATATGCTCGCCAACCTTTGTGCCGTTCAAATACACTTTCGCATCATAATTTACAGCTCCCAAGTAAAGATAGACTCTGTTGTCTGTTTTTTTATAAAGAAATTTATGCTTGAACCACATCGTTCCCTCGTAAAAGAAGAAACGGTCTTCCCATGTATTCCAATCTCCGGGAATGGACATCACAGGTGCGGAATCAAAGTCATATTCCTTGTAAACAGTCACGTTGTCCACCATAGGGTCTTTAAAGAATCCGTTAGGGTCGGGAGTACGGCGATAATTATAATATCCCACTTCCAACTGGTCCAACAGATAACTCCAACTGCCATTCAGTGAAATCGTTTTTCTTCCATACACATTTTGGATTAGAGGATCCAATTTCGGATTACTCTGTGCACATAAATCCTGTCCTAACGGAAACAGCATCCACAACAAGGATGTGAACATCCAAGTTAATTTCAAATAATCTCTCATAGTATCTATATTAGTTTTCTATATTAATTTTCTGATAAATAGTACCAGACAATCTTATCTTCAAGCCACTCATCCCCTTGATAAGCAAAAGCCTCTGCATGATTCACCCCAGGCTTTAATACGACCTTTTCTGATAGATAGATGTGGTTCTCCCCTTTCTTTACTGGAATTTCTTTCCCGTTAAGTTTAAAAATCACTCTTTCGCAATTGGAATAAAGTTTCAGAGTCGTTTCCGGTTGAGTACGATTGACAAACCGCCGCTCACAGATATACACCATCGGCTCCGGATTCCAATTGACTTTATAAAAATAATAGGCATCTTTCTTTATTTGCCTGTCATGAGTAATCAAGCCTTTGTCATTGATTCCCGGCTGATTTCCTTCATTACGACTGTCCGAAGCAAAATCATAAGCAGCCCATACGGAAGTGCTCCACAGATAAGGACGTTGCTGGATGGCTTTCAGGTAGCCTTCATGAAAATAAGTCTGATAACCTTCCGGATGCCAATGTCCGTCGACATCCGGTTTTCCTTTCCCTTCCTGATGATGATACGGATGCGCTCCTGCCCCGTATTCACTAAATCCGATACATCTCTGCGGATATTTCTGATGGAGTTTATCGGCAAATGTCCCTATCTCTTCCACCGTGTTATAATACCATCCGTCATAGCGATTGTTAGAATACACATCTGTGATAAAATTAGTCGGTCTTTCGGAAAACATGGCAGCCAATGTGCTGGGACGAGTCGGGTCTTCCAAGTGTACCAACCTATTCAGTCTTTCAATCAACGGAACCGGATTAGGCCCTTTTCTATAATTTATCTCATTGGAAACTCCCCATACCACTATCGAAGGGTGATTATACAACTGTCGAATCAGACTTTTCAATCCGTTTTCGCAGTTAACGGCAAACTCTTCCGTATCTTTTATCTTATTGATGACGGGAGTCTCTGTCCAACAGATAATTCCTAAAGAATCCAGGTAGCGATAAGTAAAATCACCGTGTTGATAATGAGATAAACGGATATAGTTGCTTCCCATGGCTACTATCCTGTCAATATCTTCTTTGCGTTCGGTATCGCTTACCGCATTCCCTTTATCTCTTCTCTCCTCATGTAGCGATACTCCCCGCAAAGGATATGAATGTCCATTCAGGATGAATCCTTTATCCGGATCAATGGAATAATAGCGGATTCCTAAAGGACAAACATAGTTATCCGTAATCTTCGAACCTATTTTTACCTGTACTTCCGTAGTATATAAATACGGATCTTTCTTACCATTCCACAAATGCGGATGATGCATCCGTAAAATACTTGTAACGGGCATCGTTGCATCGGCTTCAATAGTTACTTCCTGTTTATGCTCTTCCAGTACCTTGCCATCTTGTTCTTTAATCAGAAAAGAAACGATTACTTTTCGAGCCTTTGTTTCCGTATTACGGACTTTCGCAGTAAAAGACAGCGTCGCTTCGTCATTCGTTACTTTATCCTGACGAATATATACACCATCCGACCCATAATCTTCGGCTGTGATATGTACTTTATTCTTTTTAATTAACTCTACGCCACGAGTCAATCCCCCGAAAAAGGTGAAATCGGCAGAAAGAGGGGGAATCGGTAATCCTTCTGCATTACTCACTTTCACCGCTAATTGGTTGGATACGCCATAGCGGACAAACGGAGTGATATCAAACGTAAAAGCTGTGTACCCACCCGAATGTGTACCAACAGATACGCCGTTCAAATATACTTCCGTAAAGTAATTAGCAGCTCCGAAACGTAAATAAATACATTTTCCACGGTCATTCTCATCTATCAAGAGGTCGCGCATATACCAACCTGTACCCCGGTAATAATTGTCGCCACCATCCTGCCCGTCCTGCCCGTTCCAAGTATATGGAAGGGTAATATCAGTCCAGGCCGCTTGCTGAGTAAGTATAGAAAAATCCATGTCGCCTTTGGCAAACTTCCAATGCTCATTGATAGAAATCCGTTGCGCATAAGCAGAACTAAGCAGCGAACAACAGAAAATACAAAAGATATAAATCTGTTTCATAGTATCCAGTACGTTTTTAATTAATTAGAATATACACGTACCCAGTCAATGACAAAGTCTTGTGGAAAGATAGAATTGTCTATTCCCATTTTTCCACCCCAAACACCACCTACTGCCAAGTTGAATAAAATATAATGTGGCTTGTCAAAGGGCCAGTTCTTTGATGTTTTCGTTTCCGGAGCATACACATAGAAAGGTTTTTCAGGGTCATCAATATAAAACTCAATCTTGTCTTTATCCCAATTGATACCATAAATATGAAACCCTTTCTCCAAATCTTTCACTTCCACATGTTTTTTATTAATCGTACCGCCATGACTGGAGCGTGTATGCAGAGCCGAATGTGATACTCCCGGCTGATAACCTACATATTCCATAATATCTATTTCACCACCATCCGGCCAGCCGCCTTCCGACCCGAGCATCCAAAAAGCAGGCCATACTCCCTTGCCTGTAGCCAGTTTCATGCGGGCCTCGATACGTCCATACAAGAAAGTTTGTTTATTCTTAGTTGAAATGCGGGAAGAGGTATAATCTCCTCTTTTCTTGCTCTCACCTACTTTCCTGGCAGTAATGACCAGTTTTCCTTTTTTAAAAGAAATATTATCTGAGGTGTAATTCTGAAGTTCCTTATTTCCCCATCCGTCATTTTGTGAACCGTGCCCCAATGCCATAGTCCAATTACTTTCATCCAATTGTTTGGAGTTAAATTCGTCACTCCATATCAGCCGTTGCTGACTATAAAGAGAGGTGATTTGAAATAACGACAGGCAAACTGCACTAAAAAGAAGTTTTTTCATACTATTACTTTTTTTGGTTGGTGCAAATATAGGAGCGTCCCTTTCACTTCCCAAAAATCAAAGCCCTACAAACACTATACAACCTAAAAAAAGTAAATTGTCACCCCCCTACAATTCCTTGACAGCTAATTTATAAAGCACTATAATTCAATAATATAATCAAAAGCATTCCCCCTACAAATCAATTATTAACGAACGATTTTAATGTGGCGATAACTTCCGTCAAATAATAAGGTAAAGCGACAGATTCGTCCAATTCCAGTTTTTTTCTTAAACGATATTTAGCCATTTCTACGGAAGAAGAAGATACATTCATCAAAGATGCTATTTCTTTCGTACTTAAATTCAAGCGAATATAGGCACATAACCTTAAATCACTATTAGTCAATTTAGGATGTTTCTCTATCAGACGATCAAAGAAGCCATTGCAGGTATTATTAAAATGCTCGGCAAAGTTATCCCATCCACTTTGGTCGTTCAACTGCCGCTCAATATCTTTCACCAAACGCTGTACCTGTTGTCTGGTAGCAGGAGACTGACTTGTATCTATCTCTAATATGGCATCTTTTATCTTTTTAAGGAAGGTATTATTCTGTACGCCTAGCATTGTGATGCTCATTAATTTACTATTCTTATTACCTAATTCTTCCTGAAGACAACTCAACTGATAACGTTCCATTTCCTCTTTCCGCTTTCTTTTCTCATTCAAGCGAATCTTCTCTTCTTTTTTTCTTGTTTGAATGAGTATTACTCTATATATAAGGAATACAATAGCGATAACCAACAAGCCATAAAACAGATAAGCATAAGTAGTGGCATACCACGGTGATGCTATATGCAACATGATTTGATTGGTATCCGAATAAATACCATATCCGTTACTACTCCTTATCTCTAAGGTAAAGTCTCCCGAATGAAGATAAGACAACTGCACGTAACCAACAGAAGAGGTTTCCCATTTGTCGCCACGTTCTACGATACGATATTCCACTTGCTGACCTCTATTCAAAGAAGTGAGCCACAACCGTACCATATTAATATGTGCAGGAATGAAAAGATTACCCTCCTTCAAACTTAAAAGTCGATTTTCCGATTCTCCTACAATTTCCGCTTTCCTTATACGTGGCTGTTTCATAGGCGACTGCCCATTCAATGCGGCAATATTCATGATTCCCAACCCATTCTCCAGTCCAATGGCATAGATACTATCTTGTAGCTGAATAACCTTACGGAATCCTTTGGGGATGAATTTATCTTTCATACGTGCAAAAAGTCCGGCATTCACCATTACTTTATTATAGTTTTTCTGTAAGAGACAGACGCCATCTTCATTGATTTGCCAAAACCTGTCATCAAAAGCCTGAACTTTCAATATATTCCGGTTTATTGCTTCCAGCAAAGTAGCATAATATTCATCGGGTTGAAGTGTATTATTCAACTCATTATATTTATAGACACCTCCTTCGTTATTCATAAAGATAAGACCATTGCCCACCTTTACTAAAAAAGCACGTTTAGATACTGTTGTAGGCACAGTGTATGTTTCAGACTCAACAACAGAGGTATAATCATCATTAAAACGAAGTCGCATATATTCTCTCCTCGAATGAGTAATCCACAAGTTTCCATCTTTATCAAACGCACAGTTCTGCACTAAATCCCCGTAACCGGATATGTTGTTACGAAACATCAGTTTACCATCCTTCATTTCATACAAAGACAGACCTACATAATTCCCACTAATGTAATATCCGGGACGGGAAGGAACCGGAACCAATACATAGACTCCACTATGTTTTATTTCGCGGAACGTGCCATTAAATACGCTGAACAATCCTTTATTATGAGCAACAATCACTTCATCACCTATATTATATAGATTCCAAACCTGTCCTTTGGATTCAGGGACTAATACAAAGTTGACTTGCTTATCCGCTTTGTTTACACGAAAGAGCCCTTTATTAGTGCCGACATACAACTGTTCCTTTTGATTGACCGCACAATAGACGTAGCCGATATTTTCTTTGGGATCAAGCAACAAAGATTCTTCCCTGACACTTTCCTCAATCATCATAATTCCGCCATTCAATCCCAGCCATATATCCCCTTTATTATTTACTCCGACACTTAACACCGTATTCTTCAATCCCATTTGCTCTCCTACCCTTGAAAGAACAGTTCCTTCTTCATCCATTCTGTAAAAGCCGGTATTGCCGGTACCGACCAAATAATCATCTCCCAAACGGCACATGGAAGTAATTCGCATATCTGTTTCGTAAGGTATGCGTTTTTCAATATTCCCTTTTTCATCCAATAATAACGAACCTTTTTCCGAGCTGAAAAGACGAAGCTTGCCGTTACCGTTTAAAGCCATATAAACCGAATAGAAGTTTTCGAGCTGATCTGTTACTACCCGTTTCTCATATCCATCCAGTCGATAAAGATAATTACTCTGTTGTACATACACGTCATCACCAACAATAAACAGGAAATGAAACCTCATCCCATCATCTGCCAAGGGTGTTGTTTTACCAGTTTGTGTGTCATACACTAAAAGCGACAAGGGAGACTCAAAATAAACCAAGTGACTTCCCGGCACTTTGGCTATTTTCCAAAACTCCTGAGTTGGCGCACTTGGAGAATTCTCATATAAAAGAGTGTATTGCAAATTTCCGTATTCATCATATTTCCAATATCCGAATTCATTCACACCGCCACTATACGCTACTTTGTTTTCTTCATCATAAAAGACGCTCCGCATAATACATTCATTCGGAGTGACATATCTCTCCCACCGTACTCCGTCATAAAGCACAATGCCTTCATTAGTCGCAAAATATACATCATCATACTCTCCTTTAGATATACTCCACACCTGCGCATCGCTTTTATATTCAGAAGGAGCATAAAAGCGAACGGGCTTGCTGATTATCTCATTTATAGAGTTCGGGTATAAATTTGCACACCAAAAAAATAAAAAGAATAGCAAGTAAATTCTTATCATACGATTAGATTTAAAATCCAGCGAACTACACACTGACTTGTCTTAAACAAAGGCAAAAATACTCATTCCTGCCTTTTCTACAAATTTCCGGGACGCTTATCTCGATAAAAAAGCTACTGAATCCCAAACAAGTAAAATTTATTTCATAATTTTGCGGATATAAAAGAATGAAGCTATGCCAGATTATGATTTAATTGCCATACTCGGGCTATAGCTTTAGGTATGACAATATTGGAGATAAAAAGAATTATAAACATTTTACCATAAAAGTCTAAAACAATGACTTACTGTGTTTTTTTAATCAGTTATATTTTCTACTAATATTTTTCTAAAAGGAAGCATTATACGTTGGAAAAGAGACAAATCTTTTGTGACTATTTCTGCTTTTCCTTTCATTTCCGGATAATAAGGCAATTCCTTTTTATAACTTGTCATCAACCTATCAGGTAAGGAAATCTCAACTACATAGACGGTAATATTGTCTGAGACTGAGGGTAACAACGAGATATTCTTTACATATCCTCTTATAACACCGAACTCATTGTCCGGAAAATTCTCACAATGCAAATTAACTCTCTGATTGACCTCCACTTTACCAGATCTTGTAATTGGCAAGAATGCTTTCGCAATCGGTTGACTATTATTGGCAGGCACAATATTGAAAACATCTTCTCCTACAATGACATTCTGATGTTCTGACCAGTAATTATTGAACGAAACTGTCCCAACTATAGGGGACTTTAATACATAATTCATTTCCCAAGTTTGAATTTCCGCTAAAAGTTCAAGCGCCTTACTCTTTATCTGCTCGACATATGAATTCTCTTTTTCAATAAAGTCATTTTCTACATCAATAAGTGAACCCTGCATCTCTGTCATAGAAATCTTGAGATTGTCAATATCTGTATTCGTAGCAAGCAGATTTAGTCGTGCATTAAGATAATCAACCTTCGTATCTTCCATATTAAATTCCGAAATAACTCCTTTCGAATAACAAAGAGATGAATCTCTTCTAAATTGTTTCTTTTTCAAAAGAAATTGCTCACTTTTGGCGGATAACTGTTTCTGTAAGTCATCATGGTAGTTCATATTATAGAGAATCCGTTCTTTCAAGACTTTAATCTTTTTATTATGATAATTATTCCCTTTAAATTGTTGATAGTTAACCAATACTTGATAGAATGACAAGTATATAGTCTGCAAATCTCCTAGTTCGAGTTTCTTTATTGGGAGATTAACGCATAAAGAGTCTTCTTTCAGGAAATGCTCTACAAAGGATTTAACATAATAAACATCTTCTTCTTTTGCAGAGTTCTCGATAATAGCTAAACATTCATTTTCTGATACATTTTGATTATCGGTTACATATAATTTAGTTAACCTTCCCGATTGTTTCGCTTTTATCCTTGCCGGGGGATTTGCTCCGGTAATTATAAACGAAGCAGAAATAGTATCCGGATATTTAAAGATAATAGAACCGGCAATGAACAAAACAACAATGAATAGAATGAGACATAATCCCCAACGAAATATCCAATTGGGCGTTTTTATAAAAATATGATTAATCTCTTCATTCCTTAGCTCTATATCCTCTTGAATATTATTCTCTTCTTTGTTCATATCAAGCATCTAATTCTAATTGGTTTCTAATTAAATCATAATATACTCCCTTCTTTTCAATCAACTCTCTATGATTTCCTTCTTCGATGATTCTTCCTTTATCAAGAACGATGATGTTATCAGCATTCTTAACAGTACTCAATCTGTGAGCAATAATAACTACCGTTTTATTCTCAAAAACCTGACTGAGATTATTTATTATTGTTTTTTCATTGATGGAATCTAAGGAATTGGTAGCTTCGTCGAGAAGCATAAAATCGGGATTCTTATATATAGCTCTTGCTATAAGTAACCGTTGCCGCTGTCCCTGGCTAACCCCTGAGCCTTCCATTCCTATTTTTGTATTGTATTTTAAAGGAAGTGAATCTATAAAATCTTTTATATTGGCCAATTGCGCCGCATACGCCAATCTCTTTTTGTCTATTTCTTCTTCTCCAGGAGCTATATTATAAGCTATAGTATCTGAAAACAGGGTACTTTCTTGTAAAACAGCTCCGACTTTCTGCCTCCATAAATGAGGGTTTATAGAATCAAGCAGAATCTCTCCTACCGATATTTCACCTTTCTGAATGGTATAGAATCCGAGTAACAGTTTCACGATGGTAGTTTTGCCGCTTCCACTTGCTCCCACTATGGCCGTTACTTTATTTTGCGGTATTTCTAAAGATAAATTATCAAGTACATAGTCTCTCTCGGAACCACTATAACTAAATGACACATTTTTAAAGCATATATTTCTCAATGTCGGAAGCTCTGCCATTTTATCTGATATATTTTCATCTTCATCCTCTTTATTATGAATCTCATTCAATCGTTCCAGACTTATCTTTGCATCTTGAAGTGAATGTGTCAATCCTAGAAATTGTCCGATAGGTCCGGATAATTGCCCGATAATATAACTGATAGCCATCATCATGCCTAATGTAATCTCGCCATTAACAACTAATTTAGCTGAAATATAGGAAATTGAGACATACGTTATCTGTGAGAAAAATAAAGAACCTACTGCCTGAATCTGCCCTAATGTAACACTCTGCACCCCAATTTTGAACAGTTTTATTTGGATTCTTTCCCATTTCCAGCGTTGTTGATGTTCGCAGTTGTTGAGTTTTATATCTTGCATACAAGTGATAAGTCCGAATAGATTTCCTTGTTCGGCAGAAGCTTGGGCAAATCTGCGATAATCCAATTTACGCCTATATCTCATAAACAACAGTATCCATGCAACATAAAAGACATTACCAATCAGAAAGATCGTCAATATTTCCATATTATAATAAGCCATAATTCCACCAAAAATGAAAAAGTTGGCTAATGAAAACAAGGTTGTCAAAGAGGAACCTGTAAGAAAATCTTCAATCCTGTCATGGTCACCTATACGTTGCAGTATATCCCCTATATTCTTAGTATCGAAAAATCTCAAAGGTAGTTTCATTAATTTACTCAGGAAATCAGAGATAAGAGAAATATTGATTTGAGCATTGACATACAAGGAAATCCACGATTGGATGAATCCGACCAACATAGAAGTGACACAAATTATAACTTGTGCAATCAATACCAAAGTGATAAAATCAAGATCGTTATTACCTATCCCCTGATCTACAATAGACTGCGTGAGGAAAGGGGCTATTAAAGACAGAATAGTGCCGATCAACATTCCTATCATTAATTGAAAAAACTGCGTTTTATGAGGAATCAGATAACTGAAAAAATAGCGAAATCCCTTACCTTTCTTATCATCATCAAATTCATATTCATAAAACTCAGGGGTGGGAGTCATCAATAATACCGTACCGGTTTCCTTGCCATTTGAGCGGGTACTAATCCAGCATCTTTTGAATTCAGCCTCATCCATTTCGTACTTTTCTCCCATTGGATCTGCTATTTTAATCTTATATTGACAGCGATTGGACAAGAAGTTCTTTTGTCTTTTTATATCATAACATACTACAAAATGATTTTGATTCCAGTGCAAAATACAGGGTAAAGGGGCTTCTTTTACAAGGTGATCGAAATCGCTCCGAACATACATTGTCCGGAATCCGATATGCTCCGCTGCATCACTGATGCCAAGCATTGATACGCCCAAACGTGTGATAAAACACTGTTCCCTTAAGAACTGTAAACTAAAACTTCGTCCATAAAACTTGGCAATCATACGCAGGCAAGTCGGACCGCAATCCATTAAATCCAGTTGTGTGTAGTGAGGAAATATCTTTTTCACTGTGGTTCGATGTTAATCCTGACTCATGAAACGATTATTAATATCAATAACACGCTCAATAGTATATGGAAATATAGTATTATAATGCTGTTTACGCTCCAGAATGAAATGTCCTTCATTCTCGACTAACTCATTTATTATTTCTGACACATACTGAGCTCCGCATTCAGCTCTGTATTTATGTAATATTTTTAGTTTCATATCAAATCCTAAAAATAGTTCTGTTACAAATAATAGATTTTTCAAGAAGTCTTTTGGCCGGACTTCGTATGGCACAGGCATAGCTACCCTAAATATGTGACCGAATTTAATATCCTTCAACAATCGACATCGCCCACCATCCAACCATACCTTTATGCTGATAAGCTGCTCGTCAAATCCATAAGACTTCAACCCATTAAGTCCGTCAAGATATAGCCAATACGACTTACTACAAGCATAAGAAGCCCCCATCACACAAGGAATATCTATGATTCTGTCGTCCGAATTGTCAACTTCATCTGTCATCCAAGGAGCATTTAAATCCTGAAAATCAATACGAGAACCATATCCTAAATTATCAGCATTCTGCACACCATTTTTGTCAAGGCTCAGAGTGGATGCACAAAATAGGCACTTACGCTCCTTTTCAAGTTCTCTAACCAATATTTCCACCCAATCTCTTTGATAAACCCTCATATGTGCATCCAAAAACAAAAAGAATTCCGTATTGCATTTATTAACTCCCTCATCTCGGGAGGCAGCAACTCCCATTCTTTCGGAATGCTCAATATACTTGGTACCAAAGTCTTCCGCCACTTTTTTATAATCATATCCATCCGTTGAACAATCATTAATCAAGATTATTTCAAAATCAAAATCAGAATTCTCGCGTAAACTTTTCACTGTGCTACGCACCTCTTCCTTTTCATTTAAAAAAGGAATAATCACGGTTAGTTTTGTATCCATATCGTTTTTATTTATTCAATAGCTTCAAGACGCATATTATCTAAATCCAGCAAAACTTTTTTCCCTATTCTTTTAAAGAAATCATAGCCTATCACTCCATCGAAAATTTTCATAGGCCAAATAGGCTGCATTGAGAATATTCTTATAGGATTATCTTTTTCTGTAGGAACGAAGACATTTTTATTATTGAAAGTTATTATTGGCTTTTCTGGAATTTCATAAGGTATATCAACCCATGTACGATGAAGCATGGCAAAATTAAACGGTGTCTTTACTGATATGGTATCTATGGGTATGTCATTTTTATTTTTATCATAAAATACAGAATCAATTGTAATATAACCATCACATCCTGTATCTAAGGTACCAATGAATCCTCTTTCATTTAGTTTGATTTGAGTATATATATCACCACCATAGAAAAAAATATTAGGTTCTTTCAATGTTTCATGATTAATATCCAAACTTGGAAAAGATATTGTGTTGTTTCCATAATCAATCAAGACTTTTCCTATTAATTGCATTACCGGAAAGCCTATAATTGGGCCCGCTACATCATTCATCACAGAATCAAAATGTTCCATTTTTATCGAATCGTTTTTAATTGAGTCCGGTAAGTATTGACTTATATCATGTTCCAGTAATAAAATAGGTATATTGTATAGTATTACATTTCCAATTTCTATAGAGTCCATAATAACCTGATATACTTGCATATCAGTACCATTAAATGGTTTCTGTATCATATTATGTGCATCGCAGTTAATGCCCATTTTCTCAGCATAACCTCTGCTCATAGTACAATAACACCCCAGTCCCGTATCAAAAATAGCTTTATGAACTATTCCGTTGAACTTAGCATTGAACCGTAGCCTTTCACCGCTTTCTATCTTTAAAGAATCCCCCATTTCTTTTCTTTTCAAAGTTATTAAAGGCCCGTTTATGACTTGATTGAAATAAGCAAAGCGTTCTGTGACAAAGTTTCTCCATAAACCGAGTTCCCTTTCGTTAATGTCATATGGATTATCATCTAAATATTCTTTCATAAGTTCGTAAATACGCATCCCCTGTTGACGGTTAACCAAATCGGTGTATAGAATAAATAATTCCGCATATATATTTATAGCTTGATTTCCTATAAATTCCGGATAGTATTCAAGCAACTGTTCCAGACAAAAGGCAACACTGTCCTTTCGATTCATAAATAAATGCATACGATATTTATAATATAAGTCTTCATCATAATCAAGAGTATTGTGTATCTCCTGATACAATTCCTTTGATTCAAAATATCGTCCTTCATTCAATAAGTTAAGAAGCATCTGTGATTTTTCATTTTGCCCGTAAGCAGAAAGAAAGACAAAAGCAAAGAATATTATATATAGGCATTTCCAATTGTTCATAGTCTTAATATATTGTGTTTTCATTCGGTTATTCTTGAACATCAAGACGCATATTATCTAAATCCAACAGTACCCTCTTTCCTAATCTTCTAAAACAATGATAACCAATGAGACCATCGAAAAACTTAATAGACACAATGGATGATACTGGATATATCTTAACAGACCGCTTTGTTAATATCCTTATAACTCTATCCTCAAATCTTAAAATAGGACTGTTAGGAATCATGTATGATATATTATTCCTTACATGAGACAATGTAACGTAGTTAAAAGGCATTATGGCTGTAATTGCATCTATCTTTATATCCTCTTTGTGTTTCTCATAGAACACTGTATCAATTGCAATAAACTCATCGGCTCCTGTATCTAAATACCCAATAAAGTCTTTTTCATTTAATTTTAAATGAGTATATAAGTTTTCATTATACACAAAAAGATTTGGCTCTTTCGAACAAGATTTATATTTATCAGAGACTGGGAAGTTTAATTCCATATTTTCGTTATCGATCAAGAATTTTCCAATCCATTGCATTAATGGTAATCCGACAATAATTGAAGTTACAAAGCCTGAATAAGAGTAGTTCATAGACTCCTTTGTTTCAGAATCAACGCTCAAAGAATCTGATAAATAAGGCAATGTATCTGGTTCATAGACTTCAACAGGTATATTATATAATGTAACATTACCTATTTCAATAGAATCTACTATAGCTTTATTTATTGGAATATGCTCATTTATGTTCCCGCTGCTTATTCCAGAAGTATCGCACTTTACTCCTATATGTTCAGCCATGCTTTTACTCATGACACAAAAACTTTGTAATCCTGTATCAAAAATTATTCTGCATGGAGAATTGTTAAAATGAGCCCATACTTGAAGTTTTAGTTTGTTTATTAATCTGATAGTTTCATCTGTTTTTTTTCTTTTTATTCTGATTGGAGGCTGCTTAATTGCGGATTTTAATTGGGATAGTCGATATTCATTATCATCACTCCATTCCAACAATTCGTCTTGAGGTATTTTATATGGATTTTGTTTCAAATGTTGTTTTATATGCTCATAGATAAATAATCCTCTTTCCATGTTTCGAAAATAGATATAAGTATCAAATAATACCCCATACATATTAATTGTTTCATCCCCAAATAAGTCAGGATATTCACTGAATATCTTTTCCAAATATATTTGAGCGCTGTCTTTCTTATTAATAAATGTTGCCATTCGAAATTTATAATATAAATCTATATCAGGACTTATCGTATCGCATAGCAGACTGTACAATTGTCTTGATTTGTAAAATTCACCATCATTCAGCAATTTAACAAGTTCAAGTGATTTATTCTCTTGTCCAAGCATACTGATTGAATTAATGATTAGGATTATGTATCCAAATAAGGAAATTTCCCAGTGTTTCATAGTTATAAAGTACTTATCATAGAATAGGCATAAATGCCTATTCTATGATTTTAATTAATAGTTATTACTATTTACCCCCGAAAGTATAACTTCCCGTTACATTACCGGTCCATCCTGTCTTTGTATTATAACTCGCTGTTCCACCGTATGTCCATTTACCATTTTTCACAGTATAGGACATATTAAAAGTCGTGGATTTGTTCGGCTCTGATTTAATTCCACCTGAAATTGTGTGTTGAGGAGTTTTCTTCGGAATTACAGGTGTTGACCCTATCGAATCATTCTTATTTACCGGTATCGAATCTGTCGGCATCGGAGTTGTCGGCGGGTTGTCACCTGTTCCACCATACAACTGAGACGCTTCAACAACTGTCAATCTTTCAAAATTTTCAAAAGATACTTTTCTAAGTGTTTTCATAATTCTACGAATTTAATTATTAAATACTATTTGAGTCGTGTTCTTAATTAATAATAGTTGCTGCATATTAGTTTCCACCTCCTTTCTGTAAATACGAATTGCTATACAACTAATTCTGTATTAATTACACTAACTATCTCATTATAATCATCTGATAAATAAAGGAGTTTTTCAAATCGGAGATTTTCAAGCGTATTGATTATCTCAATCTCCATAAACTCTTTTTTTATCTTGTCTTTAATTTCTTTCAAAAGAAATTCTATACCAATAACTTGTCTATTTGCACTTTCAAGTATGAACCAATCCATTTCGTCCAATTCAAACTCATTAATCACATTATTGTTAAATAGCTCTTTATAAAGTATAGTATGATTAGCTTTTCTATATATCTTATATTCGAATCTATTTTGTATAAAATATGATTCTGCTTGCTTAAAGTCATCCCAAAGAGGATTTGAGCGAATAGGCATAAGATTCAGAATATTTCCATCTTTACCTGCCGAACGTAGATAATCGGAAGGAAGAAATCTTTTAAAAGAAGGATAAATATCCCAATTCATTTTATCCGCTTTCACTTGTTTATAGAATTTATCATGACGCATTGCTTCCATCTTTCGTAATTGGTGGCGTAATTGCCCACCCTTGAAAAAGAAACGCAAATAATATAAATTAGAAATAGCTTGTAGGATATCTTCATCCGCTTCCCCGGGAATACCGATTATCACATCCGTTTCAGTCAAAGTGATATTATATAATGAAGTAAACTTGACAAGCAGAAGATTATCGGCAAATGTGCTTTTAGCTTCATACTTATTTAATAGATTTTCACTACCGGAAACATACTCTATCTGTATGGAATAAAAACCTGCCATCATCATTTTGCGTAAAGCAGCAGGAGTAATTGTTCGTGTTACGACCGGGAAAAGACTGATACTAAAATCCGGATATTGTTCCTTGACCAGAATAAGCGCATCAAGAAGTTCATAAAAGTGCGAGCAATTATTATCTGTCAATTCATATGCGGTGAAGTGGAAAGCGGTGGCATGATATTCAATGATAAAATATATTATTTCATCAATTATTGTTCGCACAGGCTTGTATCTACTCTGCCTATTCACTTCAAGACCTAACACAGATACACAAGGAGAAACTGCTATATCATTGCTTTGAACCTGTTCGATTAAATCCGAAAAATCGGGTCTTAATGACTGTTCTGCAAGAGAAAGGCAACACTTTTCTTTGCAAGAAGAAGTGATCACTTTATTTTCATGGCGGAACGCAAGTTGTGGTATGTCACAGCATGCCTTATTTTCCTCTGTCAGTTTTTTGCATAAGTCCACCATTGCTTTTTCAGTATCTCCCCATATAGCGAAATCAAATTGGCTAAACATTCGAAGATATTCTACAGCCTGATTTTTGTATTCCAGACCTCCCACTACTATGACACTTTCAGGATACTGCTGTTTTATCCTTTCAGCAATAATAGAGGCACATATCCATTTATATTGGCTATCAATAAAAAAGAAAAAACAGACTATTTCATCTGAATATATTTCTGTAAGATAATCAGATATCGCTTCTTCTAACTTCTGCGCCAAAACTTTCATATGCTTGTTGTAAAAAGCAACTTCAGAAGTTGCATGGTTGGGCTTAAGGCTCATTAGCCTCGCTTTTATATTAACGACCGCCTTTTCATCCTTATATTTCCATGCGAGATAGTTATAAAACAGAAGCAGGCTATTATCATCATTTCCTGTATTTGAAGTGTTCCCCCATACAAACAAATTCTGCAATTCTGCTAATCTGGAATTCCAATCAATGACATTAGCCGTCAAATGATGACATCCCAGATAGTTTTTCAAGATAGAAGGTGCAGGAAGAACTATATTAGCATTCCCCGGTGGTATCTGATTTATAACTACAATGTGTGTTTTCATTTGCATGTGATTTTAAATTAAGCAAATAATTATGCCTTTGATACTAAATACACCACACCTAATCTCATCCCCACATCCACGAAAAAAAATTCAACAACATTTAACACAACACTACTTTTCATGAAGATATTAATGTCGCATCTCAAGCAAAAAAAGCAGCCGAATCCCAAACAAGTAAAATTTATTTCGTAATTTTGCAGATATAAAAGAATGAAGCTATGCCGGACTATGATTTAATCGCCATACTCGGGCCCACAGCCTCGGGTAAAACTCCCTTTGCCGCTGCATTGGCCTATGAACTCAACACGGAAATTATCAGTGCCGATTCCCGTCAGATATACAAGGGAATGGATCTCGGCACAGGAAAAGACCTGGCTGATTATACGGTAAACGGGCGCACAATCCCTTATCATCTGATTGATATTGCCGAGCCCGGATATAAATACAATGTATTTGAATATCAGCGTGATTTCCTGATTCCTTACGAATCAATCAAACAAAAAGGCTGTCTCCCCGTTTTATGTGGAGGGACAGGTATGTATCTTGAATCCGTTCTGAAAGGATACAAGCTCATGCCTGTACCGGAGAATCCGGAATTACGGGCTCGTTTGGCGAATCATTCGCTCGAAGAATTGACGGAAATATTGAGTCAATATAAAGCCTTACACAACTCTACTGACGTAGATACCGTGAAACGTGCTATCCGTGCCATAGAGATTGAGGAATATTATGCTGCCAATCCGGTGCCCCAACGGGAATTTCCGGAGTTGAACAGCCTTATTATCGGTGTGGATATTGACCGGGAATTGCGTCGTGAAAAGATTACCCGGCGGCTGAAGCAACGCTTGGATGAAGGCATGGTGGATGAAGTACGGCGATTAATCGAACAAGGCATCGCGCCGGATGATTTGATATACTACGGACTGGAATACAAATATCTGACTCTTTATGTCATAGGAAAATTGACTTATGAAGAGATGTTCAGCGGTTTGGAAATAGCGATTCATCAGTTTGCCAAACGGCAAATGACCTGGTTTCGCGGTATGGAAAGAAGAGGATTTACCATCCATTGGGTGAGTGCCGAACTGCCAATGGAAGAAAAGATAGCCTTTGTAAAAGAAAAACTGGAAGGGAATTAGTATCTTTGTCAGTAATTTATAGTGAGATTTTTAATACAGTAGGATAGAAATACGGATATGAGTGTAGAACCGAAGAAATGGGGTGTGATTTATAACCCGAAAGCCGGTACCCGAAAGGTAAAGAAGCGCTGGAAAGAAATCAAGGAGTACATGGACAGCAAAGGTGTTGACTATGACTATGTGCAATCCGAAGGTTTCGGTTCAGTAGAACGTCTCGCCAAGATTTTAGCAAACAATGGCTATCGCACGATTGTCGTTGTGGGTGGTGATGGGGCTTTGAACGATGCCATCAACGGTATTATGCTATCCGATGCCGAAGACAAAAATGATATCGCTCTCGGTTTTATCCCAAACGGCATCGGGAACGACTTCGCCAGGTATTGGGGACTCAGCACTGAATATAAACCCGCGGTAGACTGTATCATCAACCATCGGTTGAAGAAGATAGACGTAGGATACTGCAATTTCTATGATGGAAAAGAGCATCAACGTCGTTACTTCCTCAATGCCGTCAATATCGGACTGGGTGCGCGAATCGTGAAAATCACCGATCAGACCAAACGTTTTTGGGGAGTGAAATTCCTGTCGTATGTTGCCGCCCTGTTCTCACTTATATTCGAGCGGAAACTATACAGGATGCACCTACGAATCAATGACGAACATATCCGCGGACGTATCATGACGGTATGCGTGGGCAGTGCCTGGGGCTGGGGACAGACTCCGAGTGCCGTTCCTTACAACGGATGGCTCGACGTATCCGTAATCTACCGCCCCGAATTTCTTCAAATCATCTCCGGTCTGTGGATGTTGATTCAAGGAAGAATCCTAAACCACAAAGTAGTGAAAAGCTACCGGACGAAAAAAGTGAAAGTACTCCGGGCACAAAACGCGTCTGTGGATTTGGACGGACGTTTATTGCCTAAGCATTTTCCTTTAGAGGTGGGAATACTTCCTGAAAAGACGACACTTATTATTCCGAATTAATAAATCCAGGCACGGATTACGCGGATTGCACGGTTTCCTGTAAATCAGAATCTGCAAGAACTGTGTAATCTATCCGCGTAATCCGTGCCTAAGAAATAAACTTATAATAGTATCAAAAAATGATAGAACTTAAAAACAATCCTGCCGATAACTTCTTTCTGTTGGCCGGCCCATGTGTGATAGAAGGCGAAGAGATGGCAATGCGCATTGCCGAACGAGTGGTGAAAATCACCGAAGCATTACAGATTCCTTATGTATTCAAAGGGTCTTACCGCAAAGCAAACCGTTCGCGCCTGGATTCGTTTACAGGTATCGGCGATGAGAAAGCACTGAAAGTACTGCAAAAGGTACGCGATACCTTCGGAGTTCCTACCGTATCCGATATTCACAGTGCGGAAGAAGCTGAAATGGCAGCCGAATATGTGGATATTCTTCAGATTCCGGCTTTCCTTTGCCGCCAAACAGATTTATTGGTTGCCGCCGCCAAGACCGGAAAGACGATTAATATCAAGAAAGGACAATTCCTCTCCCCGCTGGCGATGCAGTTTGCTGCCGACAAAGTGGTGGAAGCCGGAAATAAACAGGTGATGCTGACCGAACGCGGAACGACTTTCGGTTATCAGGATTTGGTAGTCGACTACCGCGGTATCCCCGAAATGCAGACATTCGGCTATCCCGTTATTTTGGACGTCACCCATTCATTACAGCAACCCAACCAAACCAGCGGAGTGACCGGCGGAATGCCTCAACTGATAGAAACTGTAGCCAAGGCAGGTATAGCCGTAGGCGTTGACGGAATCTTCATCGAGACACATGAAAATCCTGCCGTAGCTAAGAGCGATGGTGCCAATATGCTCAAATTAGACCTATTGGAAGACCTGCTTACTAAGTTAGTACGCATACGTGAAGCTATAAAATAACGTTTTTTCCTGTCTATTTGTGATTTGCAACCAAAAACAACGACAAATTACTCAGAAACATTTATTTAAATTAAATAGAACATGAAACATTTATTACGTGGATTATTTATTGCAGTCCTTATCATATGCTGCAATTTCCAGTCCGTCCTTGCACAACCCATGCAACAATTGCCCGTGGACAAGAATGTCCGTATCGGCAAACTGGACAACGGGCTTACTTATTACATCCGACACAACGCACTCCCGGAGAAACGGGTAGAATTCTACATCGCCCAGAAAGTAGGTTCTATCCTCGAAGAACCGCAGCAACGCGGTCTGGCTCACTTCCTGGAGCACATGGCTTTCAACGGAACAAAGAATTTCCCGGGCGACGATACCGGACTGGGTATCGTGCCCTGGTGTGAAACCAAAGGTATCAAGTTCGGAACGAACCTGAATGCATATACCGGCGTCGAACAAACTGTCTATAATATCAGCAACGTACCGACAGAGAATGTCAACGTCGTAGACTCCTGCCTGCTTATCCTTCACGACTGGTCGAATGCCATCAACCTTGCCGACAAAGAAATCGACAAAGAACGTGGTGTCATCCGCGAAGAATGGAGAAGCCGCAACAGCGGTATGCTCCGCATCATGACAGACGCGCAGCCCACCCTGTACCCCAACTCCAAATATTCCGACTGTATGCCTATCGGAAGCATCGACGTCATCAACAACTTCCCTTATCAGGACATCCGCGATTACTACGCGAAATGGTATCGCACAGACCTGCAAGGAATTATCATTGTCGGCGACATCAACGTTGACGAGATAGAAGCGAAACTGAAAAAGGTTTTCGCCGACGTGAAAGCTCCGGTGAATCCTGCCGAACGCATCTACTATCCGGTAGCTGACAATCAGGAACCGCTTATCTATATCGGTACCGACAAAGAGGTGAAGAATCCTTCTGTCAACATCTTCTTCAAGCAAGACGCTACGCCGGATTCCATGAAGAATACCATCGCCTATTATGCTACCCAATACATGCTTAGCATGGCTATGAATATGCTGAACAACCGTCTGAACGAACTTCGCCAGACAGCCAACCCGCCTTTCACCAGTGCAGGTGTAGGATACGGTGAGTTCTTCTTAGCCAAGACCAAAGAAGCATTCAGCCTGAGTGCAGGCAGTAAAATAGACGGCATCGACCTGGCAATGAAAACCGTATTGGAAGAAGCTGAACGCGCACGCCGCTTCGGATTCACTGCCACAGAATATGACCGCGCACGTGCCAACTATATACAAGCTGTAGAATCTGCTTACAACGAACGTGAAAAGACAAAGAGCGGCGCATACGTTGACGAATACGTGAATAACTTCCTTGACAAAGAGCCGATTCCGGGCATCGAATTCGAATATATGCTTGTCAATCAGATGGCGCCGAACATTCCGGTAAATGCAATCAACCAGCTTATGCAACAGTTAATCACAGACAACAATCAAGTGGTTCTGCTTGCCGGCCCCGAAAAAGAAGGCGTGAAATATCCTACCAAGGAAGAAATAGCAGCCCTGCTGAAAGAGATGAAGTCATTCGACCTGAAACCGTATGAAGACAAGGTTTCTAACGAACCGCTTATCTCCGAAGACATCAAAGGTGGAAAAATTGTATCCGAAAAAGCAGGAGACATCTACGGCAGTACGAAACTGGTACTTTCCAACGGAGTGAAGGTATATGTGAAGCCGACAGATTTCAAAGCAGACCAGATTATAATGAAAGGTGTAAGCTTCGGTGGTACAAGTCTATTCCCGAACGAAGAAATCATTGACATCTCCCAGTTGAACGGTGTAGCACTGGTAGGTGGAATCGGTAATTTCAGCAAAGTAGACCTGGGCAAGGCTCTTGCCGGTAAACGTGCGTCTGTAGGTTCAGGCATCGGCAATACAACCGAAAGTATTTCCGGTAGCTGTTCTCCGAAAGATTTCGAAACAATGATGCAACTTACTTACCTGACATTCACTTCTCCGCGCAAGGACAACGAAGCATTCGAATCTTACAAGAACCGCTTGAAAGCGCAACTTCAAAATGCGGATGCCAACCCGATGACTGCATTCAGCGATACAGTGACACGTGCTTTGTACGGCAACCACCCGCGTGCTATCAAGATGAGAGAAAACATGGTAGACCAAATCAACTACGACCGTATCATTGAAATGTACAAAGACCGTTTCAAAGATGCAAGCGACTTTACTTTCTACCTGGTAGGAAACGTGAATCTGGAACAGATGAAGCCGATGATTGCCAAATACTTGGGCGCTCTACCGTCTATCAACCGTAAAGAGACTTTCAAGGATAACAAGATGGATATCCGCAAAGGACAATACAAGAATGAATTTGCCAAGAAACAGGAAACTCCGATGGCTACCATCATGTTCCTTTACAGCGGCACTTGCAAATATGACTTGCGCAACAACATCCTGCTCAGCTTCCTCGACCAGGCTTTAGACATGGTTTACACTGCAGAAATCCGTGAAAAAGAAGGTGGTACATATGGCGTAAACTGTAGCGGAAGTCTTAGCAAATATCCGAAAGAAGAACTTGCTCTTCAGATTGTATTCCAGACTGACCCTGCCAAGACAGAAAAATTGTCTGCCGTTGTGGTGGAACAGTTGAACAAGATGGCTAAAGAAGGCCCGTCTGCCGAACACATGCAGAAGATTAAAGAATATATGTTGAAGAAGTACAAAGACGCTCAGAAAGAAAACGGCTACTGGCTCAATAATCTGGACGAATTCTTCTACACCGGTATCGACAATACAAAAGACTATGAAAAGTTGGTCAACAGCATCACAGCCAAAGAAGTCCAGGATTTCCTTGCCAAGCTGCTGAAACAGAACAACGAAGTTCAAGTCATTATGACCATGCCGGAAGAAAGCAAATAATATTCCTCTAGTATATCAACAGAATGATGATACTCAACGAACTACGCAAACATGGAAGGCTCGCCGCCAAACGGCATCCGATGTATGAAAAGAACAAAGTAGCTAAAATACTCGGTTATGTCATGGGCGCATTTTGGGCTGGTTACCTGATATTCTTCGGTACGACGTTCGCGTTCGGATTTTCAGATATGGTTCCCAACCGGGAACCATATCATGTAATGAACGCAGTTGTCCTGATATTTATCCTGGCACTCGACTTCCTGATGCGTGTTCCGTTACAAAAAACACCGACGCAAGAGGTAAAACCTTACCTCTTGCTGCCGGTTAAACGGAATCGTGTCATCGACTTCCTGCTTATCCGCTCCGGACTTAGCCTGTTCAACCTGTTCTGGTTGTTTCTCTTTGTCCCTTTTTCCATCATTACCATTACCAAGTACTTTGGTATCCTCGGTGTTATCACCTATCTTATCGGTATCTTGCTGCTGATTCTTGCTAACAATTACTGGTACTTATTGTGCCGCACACTTATCAATGAACGTATTTGGTGGCTTCTATTGCCCATCGCCTTCTACGGTGGAATAGGCTGCCTTCTTTTTATTCCCAAAGATAGCCCGCTCTTCTATTTCTTTATGGATTTGGGCGACGGATATATCCAGGGAAACATTCTTTATTTTCTCGGCACTATACTTGTCATCGTCATTTTATGGCTGATTAACCGCAAGATTATGTCCGGGCTTATCTATGCAGAGTTAGCAAAAGTAGATGACAGCCAAATCAAACATGTCTCTGAATACAAATTCTTCGAACGCTACGGAGAAGTTGGCGAATACATGAGACTGGAACTGAAAATGCTTTTACGCAACCGTCGTTGCAAAGGTTCGCTACGCAGTATAGGTTTCGTAGTCCTGGCTTTCTCCATCGCCCTCAGCTTCTCAAGTGTCTACGACGGAAACTTCATGACTTCCTTTATCTGTGTTTATAACTTTGCCGCATTCGGAATGATTATCCTTTCGCAGCTAATGTCGTTCGAAGGCAATTACATTGACGGACTGATGTCCCGCAAAGAGTCAATAATGAGCCTGCTGAAAGCAAAATATTATACATACAGCATCGGCGAAATCATACCTTTCATATTAATGATTCCCGCCATCATCATGAACAAGCTCACCCTGCTAGGTGCTTTCGCCTGGTTTTTCTATACCATCGGCTTTATCTATTTCTGTTTCTTCCAACTGGCAGTCTACAACAAGCAGACCATCCCCCTGAACGAAAAAGTGACAAGCCGACAAACCAACAGCGCGATACAAATGCTCGTAAACTTCGGAGCTTTCGGTGTGCCGTTAATTTTATTCAGTGCGCTGAATGCATTGTTAGGTGAAACAATTACCTATATTATCCTGTTGGTGATTGGACTGGGATTTACCCTGACCTCTCCTTTATGGATAAAGAATGTATATCATCGCTTCATGAAACGCAGATATGATAACATGGAAGGTTTCAGAGACAGCCGCCAATAGGCTCACGGGCATTAACTATATAAACATTGAAAATCATGATTACCATTGACAAACTTAAAAAGAATTTCGGTGAGAAAGTTGCCGTAGACATAGAACACTACGAAATCAATCAAGGCGATATGCTCGGATTGGTGGGAAACAACGGTGCGGGTAAAACGACTCTCTTCCGATTGATGCTGGACTTGCTGAAAGCGGACGATGGAAAAGTGATTATCAACGACATCGACGTAAGCCAAAGCGAGGACTGGAAAGCATTTACCGGTGCTTTTATTGACGATGGTTTTCTGATTGATTATCTTACCCCGGAAGAATATTTCTATTTCATCGGAAAGATGTACGGATTGAAGAAAGAAGAAGTAGACGAACGTCTCGTTCCTTTCGAACGTTTCATGAACGGGGAAGTTATCGGAAACAAGAAGCTAATCCGCAACTACTCTGCGGGTAACAAGCAAAAAATAGGCATCATCTCTGCCATGCTTCATTATCCGCAATTATTGATATTGGACGAACCTTTCAATTTCCTCGACCCAAGTTCGCAATCTATCATTAAGCATCTGCTCAAAAAGTATAATGAAGAACATCAGGCAACGGTTATCATTTCCAGTCATAACCTGAATCATACGGTAGATGTATGTCCGCGAATTGCTCTGTTGGAATACGGAATTATCATCCGTGACATTATCAATGAGGATAATTCAGCAGAGACAGAACTGGAAGCCTATTTCAATGTAGAAGAGTAAGGGGATTTACGATTTGACAATTTACGATTTACGATTGAAGACAAATGATGAAAGTTAACTTCAAACTATTTTTCATATTGGCAGGATTGGCCGCCATCCTCAGTTCCTGTCGCACGTCCGCTCCCCGTCTGGACTATCAGGCATTGGCGCGGGCTTCTCTCCTATTGGGTGTAGACATCAATCTTGAGGACAATCATAAACTCTATCTGGAAGCAGCCGACTGGATAGGCACTCCTTACCGTGGCGGCGGAGACTCGAAAAGGGGAACCGACTGTTCGGGCATGGTCTATCAGATATACCGGAAAGTATATCGTACCCAAGTGCCGCGAAACTCGGAAGAGCTGAAAGACAAAAGCAATAAGATAGCCAAGCGTAACCTCAAAGAAGGTGACTTGGTTTTCTTCAGCAGCAACCGTTCCAAAAAGAAAGTAGCCCATGTAGGCATCTATCTCAAGAACGGGAAGTTTATTCATTCCAGTACAAGCAGAGGAGTAATCGTCAGCAGGCTAGGCGAAGATTATTACAGCAGGCATTGGATATGCGGTGGCAGAATACGTTAACAATCAAATCATCAACTCTAAATAATACAGCATTATGAAGTCGTTTATCGGAGCAGTAATATTTATCTGCGTGGCATTCAGCGCAAACGCACAACTTTTGTGGAAAGTATCCGGCAACGGGATGGAACAACCTTCGTATATCATAGGTACGCACCATCTGGCTCCGTTCAGCATCATGGACAGCATTGCCGGACTTCAAAAAGCGATGAAAGAAACCCAACAGGTATATGGCGAACTGAAAATGTCCGAAATGCAATCACCGGCTACCATACAGAAGATGCAGCAGGCTATGATGATTGCCAATGACACCACACTGGCTTCACTCCTATCGCCCGAAGACTTCGCAACTGCCAACAAATTCTGCAAAGAGAACCTGATGATAGATTTAAACGCAGCCCCAAAACTGAAACCTGCATTCCTATTGAATAATGTAGTAGTGGTAGCTTATGTAAAACATATAGGCAAATTCAATCCGCAGGAACAACTCGACACCTTCTTCCAGTCTCAAGCCACCCAAAACGGGAAAAAAGTAGACGGACTGGAAACCGCGGAGTTCCAATTTGACCTGCTCTTCAACGGTTATTCCTTGCAACGGCAAGCGCAACTGCTAATGTGTACGCTCAACAACATCGACACCGAAGTAGAAAGCCTGAAAAAGCTCACCAACGCCTACATGAAACAGGACTTGAATGAAATGCTTCGACTCAGCGAAGAGCGCAGGGGCAATCAATGCGACGCGACTCCCGGTGAGGAAGATGCCATGATTTATAACCGCAACAAGGCATGGGCTGGAAAACTACCGGCTATCATGAAAGCTGCTCCGACTTTTGTTGCTGTCGGCGCTCTGCACCTTCCCGGCGAAAGAGGATTGCTTAATCTACTAAAAAAGCAAGGATATACGATAGAACCTGTGAAATAAGAGTCGAACCTGTGAAATAAGAAAAGTATTTAGTACTTTTGCGGAAAAGTTTTCCCCAATGAATTACAAAACCTATTTATTCGATTTCGACTATACCTTAGCCGATTCGTCACGCGGTATCGTTAAGTGTTTCAGAATTGTGCTCACCCGCCACCAGTATTTAACCGTTACCGATGAAGCTATCAAACGCACTATCGGCAAAACACTGGAAGAATCTTTCAGTATTCTCACCGGAATCAATGACCCGGCACAGCTTGAAGCCTTTCGACAGGAATACAGAAAGGAAGCCGATGTTCATATGAATGTAAACACACGTCTCTTCCCCGACACGTTATCCACCTTGAAAGAGTTGAAGCAACGGGGTGCCCGCATTGGAATCATCTCTACCAAATATCGCTTTCGGATATTGAGCTTCCTCGAAGAATATCTGCCAAAAGATTTTCTTGATATTATAGTAGGCGGAGAAGATGTAAAAGCAGCGAAACCTTCACCGGAAGGAGTACAGTTTGCTTTGGAACATTTGGGAAGTACACCACAAGAGACGTTGTATATCGGAGACAGCACCGTAGATGCGGAAACTGCCCGGAATGCAGGAGTGGATTTTGCAGGAGTGCTCAACGGGATGACTACCGCAGAAGAACTTCAAGCTTATCCGCATCGGATGATTATGGAAAATCTTGGAGAGTTAGTTTAGCCCTTTTCTCACACAAGAATATTTACGGTCAAAAGCAATAAGAGCACCATTAGAATCATATGGAAGAACTATTGAAAGAATTGCAAGAAATGAGTGCATTGAAAGACGATGCCAGTTTGGAGAAAGCTAGAGAAATTAGAGCTAAGTATAATAGCTCTGAAAAAAGAGAGTTCATTACTAAATATATGAATGGAGAATTAGACTACATTGAAAACGAAATTAAGATAGTTGATGCAAAACTTGAGCGTATGTTACGCTATCAAAGCCCAAGTTAAAGAAATCAGTGAAATAGTGTCATTGAAATATATAGCAAAGAACTATTTCGGGAAAAGTGCATCATGGCTTAGTCAGCGTATTAACGGAAGCCCTGTTAGGGGAAAAATTTACTGTCTCAAAGAATCTGAACTTGATACATTAAATTCAGCAATACAGGACATTGGTAAAAAACTAGGTTCACTTTCTATCGGATAATTGTCTGTTCTCTTACGTTGCTCCTATCGCTAAATTAAAATATGAGTCCTCAGTATAATTCTGAACGAAAAAAAGTTTAATAGCGATTTTACCCTCATACCCTCATAATTCGCTTGAATCCCTTTATTCATCAATGTTTCAGCTATGAGAGTAACTATGAGGGCAGTATGAGAGTAACTTTTACCCTCATACCGTCCCCAAGAACACCTTGACACAAATTCAGAGCATTAATATTTGATTTACAGGGCATTAACAGTTATCACCTCAGCTATTAACAGTTGACATTCCAACTATTAATAGCTGAGAAGTCAAGTAGTAATAGCTGATAAATGACCTGTTTACATCCAATAAATGATATAGCAATACCCAAAAAGTGGATTAGATGGTTTACTTTTTATTTTCATCCATCCACTTCTTCAACATTCCGGACTCTTCATGGCAAAAAGTAGTTAATTGACTTATCAACCGACCGGATTGTGATAGAAGAACCACGGCGGACATCAGTTCTGAAGTAAGTTTCAGTGCTTTCAGGCGGGTATTCGGTTCGTTCATATGAATGAAATAGAGCGAAAAAGCCTGATAAAGTATCGGAATATAACGTTCCCACGGAAGCTCCAAACTGGAAAATAATGCTTTTGATTTTTCTAGTTTACGAAAAAGATAGTGGGGTAAATCATCGCCCGAGTTAAGTTTACATCGGGAAGAGGAAAGCATTTCTTGAGCAAAACGTTCAAAATAAGCCTTTAGAGCGGTCATTTCTTCTGCTGAAATAGAGTCCACCAAAATAGATTCTGCAGATTGGTCTACGACAACATCTGTCGGATTAACTTCGGGACACATTGTGTGTTCTGTATCCATAATAATAAGGTATTAAATAGGCAGAAAAAAAGAGCGGTTCCGCCTGACCCGTTACCTAACACTCTCGCAAGCTGGGGGCACATTAATGCTCCCCACGGGGGTACGAAACCGCATATCACCAAACAGCAGCAGACATAAAAATGCCTGCTACCGAATCTGAAGCAGATTCACCGCTTACGAGATAGAATGTTAGGTATTGCAAATATACTATCTTTTTTTAAAACAATCACATTGTATAAAAATAAAACATCGCATTTTTCTTGACTTAATTATAGGGCTATCAATGCCCCATGTATTGGGAAAAGTCGTAAGACTACACTTGAGTTATAGTTTCCTACGCTGAAAGTCCAGGTTCAAGGCTTGAAACACTTTGTTTCTAGGCTTGAAACACTTTGTTTCACGGTGAGAAACACTTAGTTTCAAGTAATGAAACACTTAGTTTCAAGCCTTAGAAACACTTAGTTTCAAGGGATGGAAACTAAAGTGCCAAGCGCTAGAAACTAAAGTTTCCTGCCGGGGAAATAATGGTTTCATGGCAGGAAACGGAATGTATCCCCTATTAATACTTCCGTTTGCACGTGGGCTTCTGTTTGTATGCCGGTTTTGTTTTTGGAGGACGGTGATAGGTGATAGATGCGGTGATAGGTTACAAACCCAACCTATCACCAGGCAAAGTATTATAAATGAATGGTTTGAAACATCAGGTGATAGGTTGAAAGAGAAAATGCGTTTTTAAACTCTGGAGAGAGAGAGAAGTATTCCAAAACAACAAAAAAAGAGCAGAAACATTTGTTTGAATTGAATAAAAATAGTACTTTTGTGCCCGATTATTCCGCAACGGGTTCGATAAAGAGTTCTTTAAGTGATTAAAGACCACCCGCCGGAGCTAACTTATACATTATATATAAGATGTACGCAATTGTAGAAATTAACGGTCAGCAGTTTAAAGCAGAAGCTGGTCAGAAATTGTTCGTTCACCACATTGAAGGTGCAGAAAACGGTTCAACAGTAGAATTTGAAAAAGTTCTTTTGGTAGACAAAGACGGAAACGTAACTGTAGGTGTTCCTACTGTAGAAGGCGCGAAAGTTGTTTGCCAGGTTGTATCAAACTTGGTTAAAGGCGACAAAGTTCTTGTTTTCCACAAGAAAAGAAGAAAAGGTCACAGAAAACTGAACGGTCACCGTCAACAGTTTACTGAATTAACAATCACAGAAGTAGTAGCTTAATCATTTTAAAAAGTAAGAAGAAATGGCACATAAAAAAGGTGTCGGTAGTTCTAAGAACGGCCGCGAATCACAAAGTAAGAGATTAGGCGTTAAGATATTTGGTGGCGAAACTTGCAAAGCAGGCAACATCATCGTTCGTCAAAGAGGTACTGAATTCCACCCGGGTGAAAACATGGGAATGGGCAAAGACCACACTCTTTTCGCTTTAGTAGATGGTACAGTTAGTTTCAAAGTAGGCAAAGCAGACAAAAGATCTGTTTCTATCATTCCTGCAACTGAAGCATAATTGCACAACTGAAAATATTTAAGAGAAGGAGATGTAATCTGAAAGGATTGCATCTCCTTTCTTTTTTATGTCCGTTTTCATTGCTTGGTTGTTCGTTTTTTCTTTATCTTTGCATCCATTAAACGAAAGTACATAAAAAGTATAGATATGCTTACCATTAAACAAATTACAGAAAACACAGAGGCGGTACTCCGCGGACTGGAAAAGAAGCATTTCAAAAATGCAAAAGAGACAATCGATCAGGTGATCGCTCTAAACGACAAGAGACGTAGCACACAAAACCTATTAGATAAAAACCTGGCAGAGGTTAACTCGCTTTCGCGCACTATCGGACAACTAATGAAAGAAGGCAAGAAAGAAGAAGCTGAATCTGCACGCGCACGTGTTGCCGAACTGAAAGAAGGCAACAAGGAACTGGATGCCGTCATGACACAGGCTGCAACTGATATGCAGAATATACTCTATACCATCCCTAATGTTCCTTATGACGAAGTGCCCGAAGGTGTAGGCGCCGAAGACAACGTCGTAGAAAAAATGGGGGGTATGGAAACAGAACTTCCAAAAGACGCACTTCCCCATTGGGAACTGACTAAGAAATATGACTTAATCGACTTTGACCTGGGAGTTAAAATCACAGGTGCAGGTTTCCCCGTATATAAAGGTAAAGGCGCACAACTTCAACGTGCACTTATCAATTTCTTCCTGGACGAAGCACGCAAATCAGGATATACTGAAATCATGCCGCCGACAGTAGTCAACGCCGCTTCCGGTTATGGCACAGGACAGCTTCCCGACAAGGAAGGACAGATGTACCATTGCGAAGTAGATGACTTATATCTGATTCCGACAGCAGAAGTTCCTGTTACCAACATCTATCGTGATGTAATCCTGGAAGAAAAACAATTGCCGATTATGAACTGTGCATATACGCAATGTTTCCGTCGCGAAGCCGGTTCTTATGGTAAGGATGTACGTGGACTGAACCGTCTGCACGAATTTTCTAAAGTAGAATTAGTCCGTATTGACAAACCGGAACATTCCAAGCAATCTCACCAGGAAATGCTGAATCACGTAGAAGGCCTGTTGCAGAAACTGGAACTTCCGTATCGTATCCTTCGCCTTTGTGGTGGTGATATGAGTTTTACCGCTGCGCTCTGCTTTGACTTCGAAGTATATTCCGAAGCACAGAAACGTTGGCTGGAAGTAAGTTCCGTATCTAATTTCGATACTTATCAGGCGAATCGTCTGAAATGCCGTTATCGCAACGCAGACAAGAAAACCGAACTCTGCCACACATTGAACGGTTCGGCATTGGCATTGCCGCGTATCGTTGCCGCTTTACTTGAAAACAACCAAACTCCGGAAGGCATCAGAATTCCAAAGGCATTGGTTCCATACTGCGGTTTCGACATCATAGACTAAAAAAGAAATTTTCACTCTTGTAAGAATAAGGAAGTCCCTCTTCTTACAGGAGTTTTTTATATAACCTTTTAACACATTTACCCCCATGACAAAAAACACAAAGAGTTTCGTGCTGCCTTTGACATTCATCGGCATTATGTTCTTCGCGATTGGTTTCGCATTAGGTATTAATTCGCTGTTAGTTCCCGTATTACAAAAATCACTGGGAATCTCGAATACCGCTTCCTATCTTATTATTGCCGCAACCTTTATCCCATTTTTGGTATTCGGCTATCCTGCCGGACTTACTATCAAGGCGATTGGCTACAAACGCACCATGTCACTGTCTTTCTTTATTTTCGCCGTGGCATTTTACCTGTTCATCCTGTCGGCATCTCAGGAGAGTTTCCCATTATTCCTGTTGGCATCTTTCATTAGTGGAGCCGCCAATGCGTATCTGCAAGCAGCGGTCAATCCTTATATCACCATCTTAGGGCCATTGGACAGTGCCGCAAAACGTATCAGTATCATGGGTATCTGCAACAAACTGGCGTGGCCTATTCCTGCCATCTTCATCGTATGGCTATTAGGCAAAGATGTCAGCCTGATTGGTATCGAAGATTTGAACAAGCCGTTTATTATCATCATTTGCGCTTTTGTCGCTCTGGGCATCATGGCTTTCTTCGCGCCGCTACCCGAAGTGAAGGCTGCAGGAGAAGATGAAAGTGACGAAAAGACTGACGCCAGCTTCTATGCTTCCAGAAAAACATCCGTATTCCAGTTCCCGCATTTGCTGTTAGGCTGTCTGGCTTTGTTCCTTTATGTAGGTGTTGAAACGGTTTCATTAGGAACATTGGTCGATTACGCTAAAGAACTCGGTCTCGAAGGTGCCGCCAATTATGCCTGGATTGCTCCTATCGGTATTGTTATCGGTTACATCTGCGGTATTATCTTTATCCCGAAATATCTTAGCCAGGCAACAGCCTTGAAGATTTGCTCCATTCTGGCTATTATCGGTTCACTGCTGGTAGTACTCACTCCGAGCCATATTTCTATCTATTTCATTTCGTTTATGGCTTTGGGATGCTCATTGATGTGGCCGGCTTTGTGGCCGCTAGCCATGGCAGACCTTGGCAAATTCACCAAAGCAGGTTCATCGCTGCTTATTATGGCCATGTTCGGTGGCGCTGTTGTCCCTACCCTTTACGGTTGGCTGAAAGACATAGCCACTCCGCAACAGGCTTACTGGCTGTGTCTCCCCTGCTTCCTGTTTATCCTATATTACGGAGTAGCCGGATACAAGATCAGAACGAAATAAGCAGAGATATTCACTCATATATAGGGAGCCACTCATCAAAAGAGTGGCTTTTCTTTTTGTTTTTCGTAAATAAGCCGTATCTTTGCCGAAATTTATAACATTCTGCTAGCAGTTACGTAATAAAACCAACAAATTAATTAGATAATGAACAAAATCATTAGCAAAGAACGCTTTTCTGAGAAAGTATTCAAATTTGAAATTGAAGCTCCTCTAATTGCTAAATCTCGTAAGGCCGGACACTTCGTCATCGTACGTGTAGGCGAAAAGGGAGAACGTATGCCTTTGACTATCGCTGGTTCCGATGTAAAGAAAGGTACTATTACTTTGGTTATACAGGAAGTCGGGCTTTCTTCTACCCGTCTTTGTGAACTGAATGAGGGTGACTATATTACCGACGTAGTAGGTCCGCTCGGACAAGCTACACACATTGAGAAATTCGGAACAGTAATCTGCGCCGGTGGTGGTGTAGGTGTAGCTCCGATGCTCCCTATCGTACAGGCTTTGAAGGCTGCCGGCAACCGTGTGATTACCGTACTGGCAGGACGCAACAAAGACCTTATCATCCTGGAGAAAGAAATGCGCGAAAGCTCTGACGAAGTTATCATTATGACAGACGACGGGTCATACGGTCGCAAAGGCTTGGTGACGGAAGGCGTGGAAGAAGTTATCAAACGTGAGAAGGTTGATAAATGCTTCGCCATCGGTCCCGCCATTATGATGAAATTCGTTTGTTTGCTGACTAAAAAATATGAGATTCCGACTGACGTTTCGTTAAATACCATCATGGTAGACGGAACGGGTATGTGCGGTGCCTGCCGAATCACCGTAGGCGGAAAGACTAGATTCGTTTGTGTAGACGGCCCTGAATTTGACGGCCACCAGGTGGATTTCGACGAAATGCTGAAACGCATGGGTGCGTTCAAGAAAATCGAGCGCGAAGAAATGAACAAGTTACAGCCCGAATGTGAAGCCACCAAAGAAATCGACGAAAAAAGCCGTAACGCTGCCTGGAGACAGGAATTGCGTAAATCAATGAAAGCGAAGGAACGTACGGCTATTCCCCGTGTCGAGATGAACGAACTTGACGCGGAATACCGTTCACATAGCCGCAAAGAGGAAGTAAACCAGGGCTTGACAGCAGAGCAGGCGGTTACAGAAGCCAAACGCTGCCTTGACTGTGCCAATCCGGGATGCATGGAAGGCTGTCCGGTAGGTATAGACATCCCCCGTTTCATCAAGAACATTGAACGTGGAGAATTCCTCGAAGCCGCCAAGACACTGAAAGAGACAAGTGCGCTCCCGGCTGTTTGCGGTCGTGTTTGTCCGCAGGAAAAACAGTGTGAATCCAAATGTATCCATCTGAAGATGAAAGAGCAACCGGTAGCTATCGGTTATCTCGAACGCTTCGCAGCCGATTACGAACGCGAAAGCGGACAGATTTCCGTTCCTGTTATCGCGGATAAGAATGGCATCAAAATAGCTGTTATCGGTTCGGGACCTGCCGGATTGGCATTTGCCGGTGATATGGCTAAGTTTGGATATGATGTAACTGTATTCGAAGCACTGCACGAAATTGGCGGTGTATTGAAATATGGTATTCCTGAATTCCGTTTGCCCAACAAGATTGTAGATGTGGAGATTGACAACCTCGCCAAGATGGGGGTCAACTTTATCAAAGACTGCATCGTAGGAAAGACTATCAGTGTAGAAGACCTGAAAGAAGAAGGTTTCAAAGGTATATTCGTGGCTTCCGGCGCCGGCCTGCCCAACTTTATGAATATCCCCGGTGAAAACTCTATCAATATCATGTCTTCCAATGAATATCTGACCCGTGTCAATCTGATGGATGCTGCCAGCGAAGACTCTGATACTCCGGTAGCTTTCGGCAAGAACGTAGCTGTGATTGGCGGTGGTAACACTGCTATGGACTCTGTCCGTACGGCTAAACGCCTGGGAGCTGAACGTGCCATGATTATTTATCGCCGTTCGGAAGAAGAAATGCCCGCACGTATCGAAGAAGTAAAACATGCCAAGGAAGAGGGAATAGAATTCCTGACATTGCATAATCCTATCGAATATATCGCCGACGAGCAAGGTTGCGTTAAACAGGTCGTCCTGCAAAAGATGGAATTAGGCGAACCGGATGCTTCCGGACGCCGTAGCCCTGTAGCTATTCCGGGCGCGACGGAAACGATTGATATTGATTTGGCTATCGTAAGCGTCGGAGTATCTCCTAACCCGATTGTTCCAAGCTCCATCAAAGGACTGGAATTGGGACGCAGAGGAACGATTACTGTCGATGACAACATGGAGTCTTCCATTCCTATGATTTATGCAGGTGGCGACATCGTTCGCGGTGGAGCTACTGTCATTCTCGCTATGGGAGACGGCCGCAAGGCTGCTGCTGCCATGAATGAGCAATTACAAGCGTAGTAAAGCAATACACGGGCTGAAATTCAGCCCGAAGACAGATAAGAAAATCCCCGTCTACATCGAGTAAACGGGGATTTTCTTATTATTAAAATATCAGAGATACTTTCTTACTTTACTACTTTGTTCGTCGCGGGATCCGGAAAAATAACAGCCGGTTTAAACGACTTGGCTTCTTCAAAATCCATCAATGCGTAGGACATGATAATGACAATATCATCCGGTTGCACCTTGCGGGCAGCAGCACCATTCAGGCAAATCTTGCCCGAACCGCGTTCACCTTTGATAATGTAGGTTTCAAAGCGTTCGCCATTATTATTATCAGCGATATACACTTTTTCTCCCGGAATCATGTTCGCAGCATCCAGCAGGTCTTCATCAATCGTGATGCTACCCATGTAGTTCAGATTCGCTTCCGTGACGCGTGCGCAATGAATTTTCGACTTCAACACTTCAATCATCATAAGGTTTCGTCTTTTTAGTTATTCTTTATATTTAATATTATCAATCAGCCGGACTTCTCCGCAGAATACCGTGATGCATCCTACGACATAAGAAGTATCTTCCCAGCTATCTATTTTCTGCAATGTATTTCCGTCTACGATTTCAAAATACTCCAAACGCAAGCCCGGAGCGGCTTCAATCGCATCTTCCACCATCTTCTGCGTTTCGCTCACTGTGTGAGTGGCTGCAAAGTTACGACTTTTAAATAATGTCCGTGAAATATTTAAAGCATTTTCACGTTCTTGTGCAGATAAACGCTTATTCCGGCTACTCAATGCCAGTCCGTCCTCTTCGCGTACAATCGGACAGCCTACGATTTCCAACTTATATCCCAGTTGGCGCACCATCTCACGAATAATTGCCAGTTGCTGGAAATCCTTCTCACCGAAATATGCCTTGTCCGGCTGCACAGCATCAAACAACTTGCTGACAATCTGGCAAACACCGTTGAAATGTCCCGGACGAAACGCACCTTCCATCACCGTATCCAATGGAGCATAGCTGAATTGGCGGGTATCCGGTTCGGGATACATTTCACTTACGGAAGGAGCAAATACAAATGCAGCCCCACATTCTTCCAATAAGCCGCAATCAGCATCCAACGTACGCGGATATTTCTCTAAGTCGTTCTTATCGTTAAACTGTGTGGGATTTACAAAAACACTCACTACAGTTACACCATTCTCACTTACGCTGCGCTTTACCAGAGATGCATGTCCCGTATGCAAAGCACCCATTGTAGGAACCAGTCCCACCGTTTTACCTTGGGCTCTCAGGGCAGTCAATTCCGCCTGTAAGTCCTTGATAGTGTGCACTATTTTCATTTTCGTCAATTGGTTTATGTTTTACTCGTTTGCAAAAACTCTGCAAAATAAACTAATATTTGCCACATAAAGAAAGAATATCTTATTTAATGTGCCTTTTTTTTCGTATCTTTGCAGAATATTATAGTGAACTATCGTTATTATGACAAAGGCGAATAAAGTTTTATTTATTACTCAAGAGATTACACCTTACGTTTCAGAATCCGAAATGGCCAATATAGGTAGAAACCTTCCACAGGCGATACAAGAAAAAGGCCGTGAAATCAGAACATTTATGCCCAAATGGGGAAATATCAACGAGCGCAGAAACCAGCTGCACGAAGTGATTCGTCTCTCCGGTATGAACCTGATTATCGACGATACTGACCACCCGCTGATTATAAAAGTCGCTTCCATCCAATCCGCACGCATGCAGGTATATTTCATCGACAACGATGACTATTTCCAAAACCGTATGCAGACAGCGGACGAAAATGGCGTGGAATACGACGATAACGACAGCCGCGCTATCTTCTATGCACGTGGCGTACTGGAAACAGTGAAGAAGCTTCGCTGGTGTCCGGATGTTATCCATTGTCATGGTTGGATGACGGCTTTGGCTCCTCTTTATATTAAGAAGGCCTACAAGGATGAACCTTCTTTCCGCGATGCCAAGGTAGTTTTCTCTGTTTATGAAGACGACTTCAAGAATACGCTTAGCGACGACTTTGCCGCAAAGCTGATGCTGAAAGGCATTTCAAAGAAAGACTTAGGCGATTTGAATGAACCGATGGACTACGCTGCTCTTTGCAAACTAGCTGTTGACTATTCCGACGGAGTAATACAGAATAGCGAAAAGGTAGATGAGTCTATCATCGAATACGCCCGTCAATCAGGCAAATTGGTACTTGATTACCAGGACCCGGAAAACTATGCAGACACTTGCAACGAGTTCTACGACCAGGTATGGGATGCCACTTCCAACAACAACGAAGAAGAAGAATAAAAAAAATCAAGATACGACGATCATGAAAGCAAAATACGCCTTAATCGCTTTACTGGCAATCACTTTTTTCGGTTGTGATGATAACACAGCAGGATTGGGACTGGGAATGTTTCCGGGAAGCGACCAGAATATTAATGGACAACTGACGACATATGATGTTACAACGGAATCCGTCTCTGCAGGTAAAATTTATGCGATGAGTAACATCGGCTATGTAGGAAAGTTTACGGATGATATATTCGGTACTTATGAAGCTGGTTTTTTAGCTGAGTTGAATTGTGTGGAAGGAACGACATTTCCCGGAGCATATAATTATGAAAAGAATACATCTTTCGATAAAAATAACAAACCTACCCTAACGATGGTAGGGCCAGGCGGAAATGAGGCGGACAAAAAGGATATAGAGTTTGTAAAGGATGGCTATGGAAATATCATAGGTAATATCCATACCATTGAACTCTATTTATGGTACGACAGTTATTTCGGAGATTCATTGACTGCTTCCCGTTTAAGTGTTTATAAATTAGGTGATGCAGCAAAAGAGTTAAATGAGGGTAATGCTTATTATACTAATATTAATCCTGAAGAATTTTACAATCCCAAAAACCTATTAGGAACTAAAGCCTATACAGCGGTTGACCTATCTGTAAAAGATTCTATCCGCAATCTTAGCTCGTATGTTCCTAGCGTACATGTATCTTTCAAAGATGATGTTGCAAAAGAAATAGGTGCAAAAATAATAAAAAAAGCCTATGAGTCAGGAGCCAACTTCGATAGAAAAGCGTTTAAAGAGGCTTTTGAAGGAATCTACGTAAAAAGTGACTATGGTGACGGTACAATACTCTATATAGATCAGGTCCAAATGAACGTAGTATATAAGTGCTATGCTATAGACTCTATTAGTGGCAAAATATTACCTAAACAGGCAGCGGTAGAAGCAGGAGAAAGTAAAGACTCCACATATTATGGATATCGCTTTTTCAATTCTACCCGTGAAGTTATTCAAGCAAACAGTTTGGATAATGACCCGGATGTTATTGAGGAACGCATTAAAGACCCCGATTTGACTTATATAAAAAGCCCTGCAGGTATTTTCACTCAAGTAACTATTCCTGTTAGTGAAATAGCAGAAAAGCTACAAGGAGATACGTTGAATGCTGTAAAACTGGGAATTCCTATTTATAACGAAACGAATGAGAAGAAGTTTGGAATGACCAAACCGAGAAGTGTTTTATTGATACGTAAAAAGTATAAAGACACTTTCTTTGAAAAGAATCAACTTAGTGATGGTACAATTTCATCGTTATTTGACTATTCAAATAATACACTTAGCTTTACTCAGTATACATTCAACAATATCACTCAAATGATAAATAATTGTTTGGCAGATAGGGAAGCTGCGAAGAATTTATTACCAATGACATTTAAAGTTACTGATCCGGTAACTAATGTTGAAAAAAACAAAACAGCAACAACTATCGAAGAATGGGAAGAATATAGTGAGTGGAATAAGTTCGTACTTATCCCGGTACTTGTTACCAAAGATGCTTCATCAAGCAATAGTTATTATGGAACTTCTGCGAATATAATAAGTATACAACATGACTTAAAACCAGGTTTTGTACGCTTAAAAGGAGGTACTAAAAAAGGTTCTGATGGTAAGCCAGATCCAAATAATGTATTAAAACTTGAGGTTGTTTCCACAAACTTTGGAACAAAATCGAAATAAGAAACATTAGAGACACATCTATAAAATATCAGCGCGGATTACTTGATTGTAATTCGCGCTATTATTTTATAGAAATACTTGAAAGACGACAATACAACGAAAAAGCCGTGAACTTGATTTTCATCAAACTCACGGCTTTTTATATTAAGAGCGATTTGTATTATCCTTCTTTCTCTGCTGTAGCTTTCTTAGCTTTTGCAGCCGACTTCTTTGGTTCAGCAGTAGCCTTTTTAGCAGCAGCTTTCTTGGCAGCAGGTTTAGCTGCAGCGGTTTTTGCAGCAGGTTCTTTAGCAGCAACCGCAGTTGCCTTCTTTGCTGTACTCTTTTTCGCAGCAGCTTCCTTCGCAACCTTTGCTTGCAATTTCTCAACTTCTTTCTGTAATCCGGTTATTTCATCACCCTGATTCTTAATCGTAGTCAACAAAGAATTGAGTTCTTCGCTATCCACATCCGAAGGATATAATGAATCCACCCGTTTGATGAAGTCAGCAAGAATATTCATATAGTTAGTGAAAGCATCATAAGGAGAATCATAAATACCACGGTTCAGCCAAATACCGGTATTCTTCGTAGTCATGAAACGGAAGTTGTTGCTAGCCTGCAAATAATCCCAGTCCTGCTTGATACGACGGTCGTCACTCAAGTGAACACGTTCTGCTACACTATACAACTTATTGAAAGCTTCACGCTGCATAACATTACCCAGCCAACTACTTGTATCTCTTTCTTCATCTACCCATGACATCGGATAAGGAACATCAAGCTGAGAAACAGATTTCAACTTCGTCACGATTTCGGTCGGCGTAGAGAAAGTAATACCTTTCACTTTCGCACATTCCGGCAGAGCTTTCAGGAATTCGAGAATATTGGAAGACAAAGGTTGAGCCATACCAAGCGCACTCAATTCCATAAAGATATTGATAACCTGTTCTTCCTGTGGAAATGCATCAATCCAACTGATATATTTATCAGCAAACAAAGGATATTCCGCCCAATCCGAGTTAGAGAAACGCAAACCTATATCATCCGATAACTTGAAGTCTCTCAACAAAAGTTTAAGGCTCGGAGCCTGATTGCAATGATATACATAGTGCGAGCTCTTCCAACCCAATACATGTTTAGCACCTTCCGTCAACATTCCCTTGAAGCCCAAAGAAGCTACCAAACCGCCGATTTCATCTGAATAAATCAAACTGGAGTTGCGGAACACTTTCGGTTCCTTGCCAAACATCTGCTTCATCTTATCACGCTGACGAATCACTTCTTCACGGAAGCAATCCTCATTAGCAAGCGAAGACAGACCATGCGAATAAGGCTCGCAAAGGAATTCACAACAGCCGGTATCATTCAGTTGATGCAATAAGTCAATCACTGCCGGAGCATGAATTTCCAGTTGCTCCAACGCCACGCCTGAAATAGAAAGCGCAACTTTGAAAGCACCGCCCGAGTTCTTCACCATTTCAATCAGTGTACTAAGGGCAGGTATATATGAACGCTCGGCAACTTCATTCATACTCATTTCGTTTGCATAATCATCATAATAATAATGATCATTACCAATATCGAAGAAACGATAGCGTTTCAAATGGATAATTTGATGTATTTCAAAATAAAGACAGATAGTTCTCATTTTTGTATATTGTTTCGTTATTTACCATAGTTTCTTAACACATCCTCGTAGAGAGCACGAATTCTCAAACCGACTTTTTCCCAAGTAATTCCGTCAACCTCCTTCTTTCCTTCTTCCTGAAGATATTGGAAAAGAGATGGATTGGTACAAAGGGAATAGATAGCGTCGGCCATCGCATGAATATCCCAGTAATCGGTCTTAATCACCTCATTGAGGATTTCACCACAACCCGATTGCTTTGAAATGATGGAAGGCGTTCCACATTGCATAGCTTCCAGCGGAGCGATACCGAAAGGCTCGGAGACAGAAGGCATGACAAACACATCACTATTCTTATAAACCTCATATACTTGCTTACCTTTCATAAAGCCCGGGAAGTGGAAACGATCGGCAATACCCCGCTCTGCCACCAGATTAATCATGGCATTCAACATATCGCCCGAACCTGCCATCACAAAACGGATGTTACGGGTGCGTTGCAACACAAGCGCAGCAGCTTCCACAAAGTACTCCGGCCCCTTCTGCATGGTAATACGTCCGAGGAAAGTAACCACTTTCTCTTTAGAATGATCGGGACGCGGAATATCCAAAAGTTCCTGTGACAATGGATAAACGGCATTGTGCATGGCAAATACCTTTCTCGGATCCTGATGATACTCGTTAATAACAGTACGGCGAGTCAATTCGGACACACACATAATACAATCGGCATGATCCATACCATTCTTCTCTATCGAATAAACAGTAGGATTGACTTTTCCACGAGAACGGTCGAAATCCGTAGCATGCACATGGATACACAGCGGTTTACCGCTTACCATCTTGGCGTGCACACCGGCAGGATAAGTCAGCCAGTCGTGTGCATGAATAATGTCAAACTCTTGCGCACGGGCTACTACACCGGCGATAATAGAGAAGTTATTGATTTCTTCGTGTAAGTTTCCGGGATAACCACCGGCAAAATCCATACATCCCAAATCATTGACATGCATATAAGAGAAATCGGCATAGATATGATCACGGAAAGAATAATATTCTTCCGGTGATGTATTTGCCTGTAAGCGAGACTTCAGATAGTCATAATTAATATCACGCCATACGACAGGTACTTGATTCATACCGACTATTTTCAGGAACTTCTCTTCTTCACCGCTGGGCTTAGGCATACAAAAGATTGTCTCGACATCACCCTGCAAACTCAATCCCTTAGTTATTCCATAAGAAGCAACTGCAAGACCACCATATATTTTTGGGGGGAATTCCCATCCAAACATTAAAACTTTCATCTTCGTTCCTCCTTTTTTTTAATAATACTTAGACAGCAGCTTCAAAACACGCAAGATTTCTGCCGTATTCATTGCAAATGACACCGCGCCACGTCCTCTGAAAGGCGGATTTCCGTCAAACAGTTCAGCAAGCGAACCAACGCAATGGCTTGTCATTTCATCATCATAGCTAATCAATTGGCGTTCAACAAATGACAGCCCACTCATTTTATAAATCCGAAGATAAGCTTCCAAATAGAATCCCATCAGCCAAGGCCAGGCCGTTCCCTGATGATATGCATAGTCACGTTGTACCTGCGGGCCTACATAATTCGGGTTGTATCCCCCACTCTTCGGACTCAACGAACGGATTCCCTTAGGAGTCAGCAACTCTTTGGTCACGATATCAAGCACTTGTTTCTTCTGCGCCCGATCCAATGGAGAATAATCAAATGCCACAGTGAATATCATGTTAGGACGTACACTCCAATCCATCATATTGCCATCCACATAATCAAGCAGATATCCGTATTCATTACGGAATACATCAACAAATGACTTACCTGTCACTTCTGCCTGTGCGTCGAGTTCATCTGCCAGATATACATCGCCGCCTTCGCGCACCAAATCGGCCACAAAACGCAGTGCATTATACCACAAAGCATTAAATTCAACAATATATCCTGTACGCGGAATCACCGGATGTCCATTCACTGTAGAATTCATCCATGTAATCGCTTTTTCCGTACCATTCGCATAAAGCAGTCCGTTTTCATGCAGGAAAAGGTTATCATGTTTCCGCTGACGGATAAATTCCATGATATCTTTCAGAAGTTCTCCATATTTCTGACGGCATTGTTCGCGGGAAGTCTCCTTTGTATATTGTTGCAAAGCCCAGACAGCCCAAAGCAATACATCAGGATGCTCCATTTCATAAATCTTGTATCCGACAGGCTCTTCATTAATGAAGTTACGAATCGCCTTTTCCGCCGTTTTCATCACATCTTCAAACTGGTCGACTTCATCGATAGAGAGTGTCAGTCCCGGCAGGGCAATGAACATATCACGGGCGCGGCACTTAAACCACGGATAACCGGCAAGAATATAATGTTCGTCTTCCTGTTGGTTATGGAATTGGTGAGCAGAGTTTTTCAGACAGTGGTAGAAGCTATCACGCGGCGTACGGTCGGCCACTTCCGCTTCAAAAGTCTGTTTCAGTCTGCGGGGAGTGATTTCCGAAGTTCCGGCAGAGAATACGATACTCTCTCCTTTCTTTATATCCACCTCGAAATAGCCGGGAACATATAGGTCTTCGTTAAAGTCATACCCACGCTCTTGTTCTTTCGGATACTCAATGCCACGATACCAGTCGGGCTGGAAGTGGAACTCACATTTTTTGTTCAACTGCATGTAAAGTTCCGGGTAACCGGGATACATACAAGTCTTGATACCATTTTCCACGAGTTGATACTCGCGGCTTGCCTGTGCGTTTTCGTGTGTGTACTCGCGTACACTCCTGAAAGCAAGGAACGGGCGGAAGCGCAGAGTCGTCGCCGAGTGCGCATCAAGTAAAGTATAACGAATCAGGATTCTGTTTTCATGATGTACAAAGATTTTTTCTTTGCGGAGAATCACACCTCCAACACGGTAAGTTGTCGCCGGGATATGTTCGCAGTCAAACTCGCGGATATACTTGTGCCCGTTGGGACTAAAGTTGTTTCCTTGATATTTATGCAATCCCAAGTTAAACTCTGCACCGTGTTGAATTACCGTTTCATCAAGAGAAGATAGCAGCACATGATTTTCATCGTCGATATTGGGAACCGGAATTACCAATAAGCCGTGATATTTGCGTGTGTTACAATCAACAATCGTTGTACAATGATAAGCTCCTGCCTTGTTCGTCCGGAGTATTTCTCTCTGAAGAGATTCTTCCAGATTCGTCATGAGGGTCTTGTCAAATCGTAAATAACTCATAGTTGTGCATTATTTAAAGGTTAATTATTGGCTATTATATCGCACCTGCATTTATCGCCACATTATATACTAAATGGCTGTAGCTCCATACATAACAGGTATAACGCCCAAATGTACAAATTATAGATAAAAACAAAAATAAAAAGGCTTTTTATTTTCAGTTTTTGTGCAAATATTCGTAGTATTGCGTAAAATATCTAAAGAAAAGAATGTCATGAAGCAAGATATTCAGCGTATCATGGTGGCTGCAGCAAAGCCTTTGTTCCTAATTTTTATCTTATATATACTCAAGTTCCTGGAAGTCGGGATGGACTGGGACTTCTCTCACGCGGGGGTATACCCTATGGAGAAGCGAGGTTTAATTGGTATTCTGACTCATCCGCTGATACACAGCGGGTTCAGCCATTTACTTGCAAATACACTCCCTTTATTCTTTCTTTCCTGGTGTCTTTTTTACTTTTACCGGGGAATAGCCGGTAAGATTTTTATTCTCATCTGGCTTGGCGGCGGCCTGCTTACTTTCCTTATCGGAAAACCGGGATGGCACATCGGCGCCAGCGGACTTATCTACGGACTTGCTTTCTTTCTCTTTTTCAGTGGCATTCTCCGTAAGTATGTCCCGCTTATTGCCATTTCCCTACTTGTCACCTTTTTATATGGGGGGATTATCTGGCATATGTTTCCCTATTTCTCTCCCGCCAATATGTCATGGGAAGGGCATCTCAGCGGTGGAATCATGGGAGTGCTCTGCGCATTTGCTTTTGTAAGTCACGGACCTCAGCGACCGGAACCTTTTGCAGATGAGGAAGAGGACGAAGAGGACGACAAAGAAGCCAACGAAGAAACGGCACCGGAAGAAGAAGAAAATATATAAGAACAGGCTTGCGTCAGTTTTCCTGTCCTGTCAGGACTTATGCAATGCCTCAATCAACAACGTAATATTCGCCGTAAACAGCCTCACTGAAATAGCAAGCAGGATAATACCGAAGAATTTACGGATAAGATAGATACCGCCTTTTCCGAGAAAACGTTCCACACGCCCGGTCATACTTACCACGAAGTAAACCCAAATCATATTCAAAACCAAGGCTATGATGATATTAACACTGGCATATTCCGCCCGAAGTGAAAGCAATGTGGTGAAAGCTCCGGCACCTGCCAGCAAAGGAAAGACAAGCGGTACCAGAGTGGCTTCTTTGATAGGTCCCTGATTCTTGAAAATTTCAACGTCCAGAATCATTTCCAAAGACATGAGGAAAATAACAAATGCACCGGCAACGGCAAAAGATTCAATATCTACGTGGAAGAGTTTCAACATCATATCTCCCGCATAGAAAAATCCTATCAAGAGGGCAAAAGAGATGACAGTAGCTTTCGTTGCATTCACATCCTTCCCTTTTTCCTTTAGGTTTATTATAATAGGTATGGAACCAATAATATCTATTACCGCAAAAAGTACGATAAATGCACTGACCATCTGCTGCCAATCAAAACCTGCAAACATAATTCCCTCCTTTTTTTTCTGCAAATATACTCTATTTTTATGCATTCAAACAATAAAAAAAACAAAAAGAAGGGGTATATGTTGACAGTAGTGTCGCATTATGAGTAAATTTGTACGATTAACAAGAGATTACGACGTATGGAAACAATGTTCGACACTTTGCTCCAATTGCCTTTATTCCAAGGTCTTTGTCATGAAGATTTCACCAGTATACTGGATAAGGTAAAGCTACACTTTATCAAGCATAAAGCGGGAGAAACTATCATTGAAAGTGGTAGTCCTTGTACCCAGCTCCGTTTTCTGCTAAAAGGCGAAGTCTCAATCGTCACCAATTCTAAAGAAAACATTTACACTGTCATTGAGCAAATGGAAGCGCCCTATCTGATAGAGCCGCAGTCGTTATTTGGAATGAATACCAATTATAATTCTTCTTATATAGCGCACACGGAAGCACATACGGTAAGTATCAATAAAGTGTTTGTACTCAGCGACCTGTTTAAATACGAGATTTTCCGGCTCAACTACATGAATATTGTCAGTAACCGGGCACAAAATCTTTATTCACGCTTATGGGAAGAACCCACACAGGATTTAAAAAGCAAAATCATCCGTTTTGTCCTGCTACATTGCGAAAAGACACAGGGAGAAAAGATATTTAAAGTAAAGATGGACGACCTCGCCCGCTATTTGGACGACACCCGGTTGAATACTTCCAAAGCGCTTAATGAATTGCAAGATAGCGGCTTGCTTGAACTACGAAGAAAGGAAATTCTTATTCCGGATGCGCAGAAGCTGATTATTTAATCGCCAATATAAATCCAATACCTTCATGAAAACAACACATTTATACACTTTTTCCCTCATCCTTCTTTTCGGATGCAGTTTAACACTAAAAGCACAATACAAGTGGTTCAATCCACAAAAAGAAAAATTTCCGGTCGTACGCGGACAAGCATGGCAAGGACAGCAGGAAGAACCATCAACAGCTTATACACGCCTTCCGCAACGAGCCAGAGAAAAAGTGAGAAGAGACGTATGGAACTTATCACTCCAAAGTGCAGGATTATCCATCGCTTTCCGCTCTAATTCACCGGAAATAAAGGTACGCTATGTTGTAAAAGGTTCCCTTTCTATGCCGCATATGCCGGCAACAGGCGTATCAGGTATTGACTTATACGCTACAGACAACAACGGCCAAGAACGCTGGTGCGCCGGACGGTATGCCATGCGAGATACAATCACATACGATTTCAGCGAACTTTCGTATGCCTCCAAAGCTAGAGACGGCTTCGAGTATCAGTTATTTCTACCTCTCTATAATAATGTGTCATGGCTGGAGATAGGCGTACCCGAAAGTGCTTCTTTCCGCTTCCTTCCCGTCTCACAGGAGAAGCCCCTGGTGATTTACGGAACCTCCATAGCGCAGGGAGCTTGTGCTTCACGCCCGGGAATGGCGTGGGGCAACATACTAAATAGAAAGTCGGGACACCCTGTCATTAATTTAGGTTTTTCCGGTAACGGCAGACTAGAAAGCGAATTATTCGACTTATTATCAGAAATCGACGCCAAACTGTTTATTATCGACTGCATGCCCAACCTGCCGGGAGAAAAAGCAAAGGTTGTATATGACCGCACTTTAGCAGGAGTAAAAAAGCTGCGTAATGTCAGCAAAGCTCCCATTTTGCTGGTAGAACACGACGGATACGCCAACGATGCCAGTTCCGAAGAAGCGGAAAAATCATACCGCATGGCTAATACCGAACTACGCAAAGCATACGATGCCTTGCAACAGGAACAAATTGCGGATATTTACTATTTGACAAAAGAAGAAATAGACATTCCGGCAGACGGTATGGTAGACGGAGTTCACGCAACAGACTTGGGCATGCAGCAATATGCGGATAGTTACCTGAAAAAAATACGGGAGATTCTGCATGAAAAGAGTGAAGGCCCTACTTCATGCATCCCATGCAAACAACAAAGAGACTCCTACGACTGGTATGAACGACACGAAGAAGTCTTGAAACTAAACCGGCAGAACGCCCCGGAAATTGTCATGATAGGCAATTCCATCACACACTTCTGGGCTGGCGAACCGGCTGCACGGACACAGCGTGGTAAGGAAGCCTGGGAAAAACTATTCGAAAACAAATCAGTACACAATCTAGGCTTCGGCTGGGATAAAACAGAAAACGTACTATGGCGTATCTACCACGGTGAACTGGACGGTTTCAAAGCTAATACGATTTTTCTGCTGATAGGAACCAATAATCTTCAATTTAACACTGACGAAGAAATAATACAAGGTATCCTCGGGGTCACCGAAGCCGTAAAAACACGCCAGCCACAAGCTAAACTATGCGTAATGGGAATCTTGCCGAGAAAAAACATGGAAAAGCGCATCTTGCAAATCAACAAAGGGCTTCGTAAGAAATTAGAAAAGAATTGTACGTATATTGATCTTACTTCCTTGCTCACCAGCAAAGGTGGTATCATCAACTCCGCCTTATTCATCGACGGACTGCATCCGAACGCTGAAGGATACGAAAAAATAGCTGAGACTTTAAAAAAACATATTTAGAAGTTCCGTAAAGCTGCAAGTCCTTTTTCTTCATAAGAGGGTGTGACATTTTTCAATTTGCCACACCCTCTTTGAAACAGGATAGTATTAAAAGGGGGAACTATCCTTATTTACGGATTTATCTCACTCATACAGGTTCATCTCACTCATACAAAAATAAGGATTCGCAGATACTCCTTTTAATGCTGTCAGTTTTACATACCGTCCGCTTAACGATTTCTCCAGTGTGTACATTTGCAGGCCATTAATAGTACCGTTAGGGGTAAATTCTCCAGCACTTTCCCAATTTTCATTATCCGGGCTGACTTCCAAGCGCATTTTCGCAGCAAAATTGTTATTACCATTCCGGCGTGCCACGGCAATCGCACGGATAGTGGCAGTTATTTGTAAGTCAATAGTCAGATAATGAGGATAATCAGGTTTTGTCGGATTATACTGGGTATGCCAATATGTATTTATATCACCGTCAATTGCATGCTCGGCATGACCGCCACCACTTTCACCGGTTTCCTGCTGGGAAGAATAACCGATTACCGCCCAATTATCCATTGCTATTTTAGTTACCAGTGCATTCGCATCCACCTTGAGAGTAGGAGCTACGTATTCTTTTTCGTCATCCTCAATGAACGTTTCGATAGAAATCACCGCATTATCAGAAACATTGGTCAGGATTACTTCCAAGGTAGCCGGATCCACCGTAATATCCTCGTCGTCATAATGGATAACCGAACGTACCACGCCCGCGTCCGTACGTGCAGCAGACAAGGTAGCTACCACCGTTGCGGGATCTGTCTTATATATATATGTAAAAGACCGTGACAACCCAGTGGGAATATCCGAAGCGCCGCATTCTTTTACAGGTGCCGCAAAGTCATCAATAGCGGTATCAGACGGTTTCCAAACATCTCTCAGGTTAAAATATGAATCCTCCGCCACGTCATCCAAGAGAAGCTTGTCCACGCTTGCATCTATACGTTCATGCTTTTCTTCTCCCGATATGGACTTGTAATACACTTCAGTAGCCACAACTTTTGATGAAATGCTGGTTGATAATATGACCAATGCCGTATTGGCATTGTCCGGTTGCCTGAGTACCGCTTGAACAAAACGACCGGTACGCAAAGTATTCATATATCGCTCTCCGTACACATCCACTATGACATCGCTTTTTATCGAGCTGTTACCTTCTTTATCCATGGAGTATATGGAGAATGTGTATGTCTTTTCCGGCAAATTTTCAAGAACATATTCAAATTCCAGCCTGTCCTGGTATTCCACAGGAATTTCGGCCAGTATTTTTTCTCCTTCACGGATTTGACATTTGACCACCTGGGTAGGATATTCTAGTGTCCAAGCCAGTTTGGCGCGGTTGTATCCAGAATATGCAACGACCTCCTTGGCTTTTGCCCGGTATACAATTTCACCTCCTTCCAAATAGTCTTTATAGGAGTCTTCCATAGAATCACAAGAAGCAAGCAGGCTTGCAGCGCTTAGTACGATTGTTATATATTTCAATGTTTTCATATTCAATAAATTTTAGTTATCTTGGGTCACCATAGAATTCCAGTTCCGAGCATACGCCTAGATTTGATTCAAAACCCTCAAGGCTCTCTATACGGATGTATCGTACAGGTGGAGCATCCAATGGAATCAAAAATTCATGTCCCTTGTTGTGGGCCAGGTCAAAGTCTTCATCAGACATATATTCACGCCCAAAGCCTATTGGCAGTCCGGACGGCTTTACAATCGGGCAGGTTTGAAGTAGCGTCCACCCTTCCATATCCGTTGTGGGATTATTACTTCCGTAAACTTTATATAACTTTCCGTTTCCACCATAGTAATAGTGCCCATAGTTGCCGGTAGCCGCCCATGCATATTGCCAGATAACAATACGGCTCAAGCGTATCGGTTTGTCGCCTAAAGAGAAAGAAGCATACCAGGGAATATTACTTTGGCCAAATGCGTTAAACTCAAAGTTACCATCCCAGAATTTTACAACATTGCCATAATCTTGCACCTGGTTGAAATAGTCCGCTCCCAAAGATTTAAAGTTGTTGCGGTTCAGCTTTTCTTCGTAAATAGGCAACAGTGATTGCTGCTTGAGCGCTGACAAGTTATTCCACTTATCACGTACTTGTACGGAGAAATCCGTCTCTTCAATCGCCTGTCCTCTGACCGTATAATTACCCTCTTTGGATGATGTATAATAGGTATCGATATTAACATTATCCCCGAATTGATCTTTTTTAAAAGTAATGATGGCCAGTTCGGCTCCTGTGGGATTGATCCATCGCAAGTTAACCCCGCCAAAATCAGCCTGCATTTCTATGGAGTTAAAGACTGCGACGACCGGCGGAGTATCCGGAGTGAAATTTACAATATATGGTTCGGAACGGTTACCGGCACGATCTACACTCGTCAAAGCAACCTGGTACTCTTTCACCTCAGCAAACCCTTCTACCAGAATAGAACGCCCGTTGTAAGAGGAGTTAACATGCAAATTATCTCCATTAGGCAATGTATAGGCAGCCTCTATATAGAGAAGGTCCGGATCCGGTGGCAGCCGGTAGGAGATTTTCGCTCCGCCCGGAATCGGAGATATTACCACATCCGTCACTTGTTGAGGAGCAACACTATCTTGGTCGATAGGTTTTCTTTCCACATCTTCACAAGCCAGGAAGAAGAATAAAGCGAATAAAAAGTAACTATATTTCATTTTATATTTCTTTTAAGAGTTATACTTACCATCCAATCGTTTGGACTAAATTTGTGTTCTTATTTAACAATGAGATAGACAAAGGCCACAGATAATCACGAGCTGTAAATGACTGCAAAAAGAGCACTCTCTCCTTATAATAATTTTCCGTTGTTCTTTGAGTACAATCCCAGCCTGTTACAGGTTTCGCCATATACTCAGCAGTTTTCAACCAACGCCGCAAATCCCAAAAGCGGTGCCCCTCCAACGATAATTCAATTAAGCGTTCCCGTTGGATAATTTCACGCATACCGTCTTTCGAATTTGGCTTGTTCGGGTTTATCGAATATTTTGTCCAACTGTTTTTTACGCCTTCCAGTCCGGCACGGGTTCTTACCTTATCTACATAATCATAAACCTCCTGCCGTGGAGTTTCACCTCCCGACTCGTTTAACGCTTCGGCATACATCAGGTAAAGATCCGCCAGACGAATAATAGGCCACGGATATGCTTGGGCTGAGTAAACCGTTTTTTGAGTTTGCACAGACGCCATGTTCACCAATTTCTTGCCCCAGTATCCGGTGACACAACAACGTTCTCCCTGTGTCGAGTTCGAGGTTTGTCCATATAATCCTTGTAAAACGAATGGGGCGTCATCTTTTTTCCCTGAGCCATACCAAACTCCGCAGTTAAAACCGAGAGAAGCGTAAAATCTGGGTTCACGGTTGAAATTAACCTGTGCAGTGGTACCGCGAATCACGACCTCCTCTTCTGCCGTTGCCGTCCTTAAAGCCTCCTTATCTATTCCCGTCCAGTCTTTGTCTTCCTCAATAGGTATTCCATGTGAAGTATAATATTGGTCTGCTATTTTCTTATTGACATTTAATGAAAGATGTATATGACTGCCTATCTGTAATTTATCCGGATCCAAATAAGCCTGGACTTCTTTCTGAATAGCTCCCGGAGAAATGACCGATCCCCAGATTAATTCACTATTCCATTCCTTATCGGTCACACTTCCACGAATGGTGTATTCCGATTTTAACAACTCATCAGGAATATCCTGCAAACTCGTATATTGATAAAGTCGCATATTCGCTTCGGGACCTTCGCAAAGCGCAATCGCTTCTTCACAAGCTTGCGCGGCTATCGCCCACTTATTGTCATCCTTTTCTCCAAACAAATGCTCTCCGTCCTTATTCTTGAACTCATCGTAATAGGAGTTCCCGTTAAATTGCGGTGAAGCAGAAGTAAGCAGTACCTTTGCTTTCAGGGACAGGGCTATCGTCCGGGTTATACGCCCCAGATTGTCAATACGTGAATAAATAGCAATTGGAAGATCCGGCGCAGCCTCATCCAATAATTGGACGACATAATCGACACATTCGTCCCACGTATTCCTTTTAAGACGCACTGCTTCGGGACTTGCATCAATCGGAAGGTTTTCCTTGACCAACGGGATAGGTCCGTACATTCTCATCAGGTAGAAATGACAGTAAGCCTTGATTACTTTTGCTTCCGCTTTCCATTGACGGGCGTCCAGTTCTTTGAGCCCTTTTACTTCGTCTACACGTTCAATAAAAGTATTGCATTTGCGAATTGTATTCCACAGCCCTCCGCTTTCATATTTATTCTGATAGGGAGAGTTCGTGTTCTGTTCTCCGCGAGCAATCATCCATGACAGATAAATATCGGGATATTCTGCAAATTTAATAAGATTCTCCCATGACCAGAACTCGTCTCCGGCAAGAAACGCCGGGTTATATGTGACATCCGATTCTTTCGGCAGACCTGCATAACAAGTAAACAGATAATGCTCGGTAGTAAGTGCGTTTGCAAAAGAATGGTCGAGTGTCGGTGTATCATCAGGTATAATGTCCAGATAATTACACCCCTGGAGCAGTGCCCCGATTAGTATTATTGTAAAATATATTTTCTTCATACTTCTGCTTCTTTAAAATGATAACTGTAAACCGATATTATACGTACGCTGTATCGGGTAACCCAGTCCCTTGCCAGCCATTTCAGCATCCCAAAGTTTAAACTTACTGAATGTCAACAGATTGGTTCCACTTAGATAAATCCGAAGGTTGGTCATACGTAGTTTATGCAACACTTTATCCGGGAGTGAATATCCTATTTCCACTTGTTTCAAGCGTAGGAAACTACCGTCCCGCATAAACCATGTACTGGTTTTATTGTTGTTGTCAACCAATGTATTCGACAGACGAGGCCACAAAGCATAAGGATTCTGATTGGTTTCCGACCAATGGTCATTGGCGTAAACGTTCAGCAGCGCATTATTACTAATCACCTCTTTAACATCATCCGTGTCAACAAAAGGCGCAGTAGTTTTCTGGTCAATCCAAAATGACTCACGAGCCAGCCCCTGGAAGAAGAAAGAGGCATCGAACCCTTTATATCCGGCTGACAATCCGAAGCCATATATAATTTCAGGCGAAGTAGGATAACCAATAGGGGCCTGGTCATTTTCGTTTATTATACCATCTCCATTAATATCACGATATTTAATATCACCCGCTAAATATTCACCGAACTGCTTAGGAGAATTATCAACATCCGCCTGGTCTATAAAAAGACGCTCGGCGATATATCCCCATGTCTGTCCTAAAGAATGGTTGATATGAGAACGCCATGGAGCATCCGGGTAATCGGGTTCCTCATATACCTTATATTTACTGGTAGAGTAGGTGAAATTAAAACGTCCGGTCAGCCACAGGCTATTCTTAAAATACTTGTTATAATCCAGCGAAGCGTCAATCCCGTGCGCATAAGCCTTTCCAAGATTCGCTTTTATTTCGGCTTCCAATCCCATTTCCGGCGTAATGGATTCACGTTTCATCAGAATGTTGCTACGATCTTCACGGAAATATTCAAGCTGAACATTCAGGTCGTTCAGCACAGTCGCTTCAATACCGAGATTCATTTTCTTGGCAACTTCCCAAGTGATATCGTCATTCGCATATCGTGTGATTGACGTAGTCGGACGATACGCAGGTCCATTAAAGTTCACCCCAAACCCAGGAGCAGTGCCTGCTCCCTGATTCACCTGACTCATGTAAAAGAAGCGGTCGTTTTCATTACCAATTGCATCATTACCGACTAAGCCATAAGTAGCTTTCAGTTTAAGTTGTGTCAGGACTTTCGACAACGGCTTAAAGAAATTTTCATTTGAAATCATCCATCCCGCACCTATTGAAGGGAAGAAGCCGAAGCGGTGTTTTTTAGCGAAACGTTCGGAACCGTTATAACCGAAGTTACCTTCTATAAAATAACGGCTGTCATAACCATAGGTGAAACGACCGGCAAGCCCGATGTTCCGATAAGGCAGAGACTTGGGAAGGTCTTTTGCACTACCCACCAAAGACGTCTTCATTGTATACACCAACAAACCACCGACCGAATGCTTTTCCGCAAAAGTACGGTCGTACTGCGCGGCTGCTTCCAGATAGAAAGTCGATTCGATAATCTTGTCACCCGGTTTATATACAAGCCATTCTTTTGCGCTATTTTCATTTGTATTGCTTAATGTATAAGTCTTGTCCATCTTGTCATACTTGCTGATCACATAATAATATGGACTATAAGCCCGACTTAGGTCGAAGTAAGAAGTGCGGGTAGTATTTGCCATTACACGGGCGGTCAACCCCTTCGTAATAAAATCAAAGTTCTGTTTTATTTCGGCCTGAGCCAGTACTACCGTTCTTGAATATTCTTTGTATCCTTTTACCATATCTGCATAAGGATTTATATAATTAGCGGTTGCTGTGTTACCAAATAAAATGTGATCGGTATAAGCATTCGCTTCGTCCGGCGCATAATAAGCGGGATAAAGTACCGGGTTAGCGCGCATTACTTTGTTGAACATTCCTTCACCTCCGTCAATCGGGCCACTATAATCATCAAAGTTAGCATTGATGCGGATAATCATTTCCGTAGATTTTGTCAGGTTCAGATTTACATTAGAACGAACCGAAATCTTATCCAAGGCAATATTTGAATTAAAGTTATTCCGTTTGTCTACCTTCAAGATACCATTATCCCGGTTGTAAGTGACTGCCAGGTAATAACGTGCCACTTTTCCACCGCCACTCAAGTTCATGTTAAAACGTTGGTTGGAAGTCATATTCTTGAACAGCATATTATACCAGTCAACAGCAGGATACATATAAGGATTTGTGCCCGCTATTGTATTGTCTATTTTTTCTTGCGAGTACGGCTGCGCCGCTAAAGGGTTACGTGTTGTGACGGCTTCATTATGCATTCTCATATAAGTAATCGGATCTGCGATATCTATTTTTTTCGTAGGTGTCGCAAACGAGTTCTCAAAACGTACGGATATCTTTAATTTTCCTTCCGTCCCTTCTTTCGTAGTGACCAAAATAACTCCATTGGCTCCTCGGGCACCATACAAGGCGGACGAAGTGGCATCTTTCATTATCGAGAAACTTTCGATATCATCCGGCTGCAAACGCGCTAAGTCCGTACTTGTCAACTCCACCCCGTCAATCAGAATGAGGGGGTCTGCCTTATATCCGAATGTCGTTACCCCACGAACGAAGAAGTCAGCGTTGTCCTTTCCGGGCTCACCGCTACGTTGATAGGAAATCAGTCCTGCTACACGACCAGCCAAAGCAGTTGTAAGGTTGCTGCTCGGAACCTTGAGTTCTGCTGGTTTAATGGTTGATATAGAACTGATCACACTTTCTTTTTTCTGTTTTGAGAATGCAACGACGGTTACTTCCCCCAGCGTTTGAGAATCTTCCTGAAGGTTTATAACCCGGAAATCATTCAGTTTATCCGGATAAAAAGATACTTCCAACTTTTTATAGCCGATATAGCTGAACTCAATTTTAGTAGCAGAAGAAGGGACTTTTAATTGGTAATTACCATCCAGGTCAGTAACAGTACCTAAAGAGGTGCCAATTACTTTAACATTTGCACCGATTATAGGCTCATTGGTCTTGTCGTCCAATATTACACCTTTTATCGTATACATTTTTTGCTGTTGTACACTCTCAATATCTTTTGCCTGAGTAGACAAATGTACAAACAACAAAACAAAAAGCATAGCGGTCATTCTCCATAAATTCCATCGGCTTTTTCGAAGAGAATTTGTTTTTGCGTGATTCATAAATTTTAAAAGATTAGTGGTTAATTAGGTAATTCATTTTGTTCCTTACGCTTATATGGAACAGGAAATTTTCTCTGACTGTTTTTAATCCATAGGCTTTCTAATTTTAAGTTTATATATCAGTTTTTCGTTCCCTGTGCTAGTCTATGCCGTTTTGTTGATAAAAAACAATAGTCAACAAAAGCATGAGTTCTTATGGGACTTAGTTAGTAATTAGACAAAAAAAACGATACATTACTGATAAGCAATCACTTATAATAAGAAAGAAGAAGACGGAAATCTAAAATAAAAGGTTGGGTATAATAAATGAAATATCATATTTAATTATATCCAACACATTTAATTAAAAAATACAGATATAAGTAGAAGCGATAATAAAAAAAAGAAGTAATTAGGTTGCATTTTAAAATTTTATTCATATATTTGCCACACAAAACAGTATAATTAGGTGAGTATTGGTGAAAAAGAGCGAAATACTAAGTACCATAAGGACTTCATTAATTATACAGTATTTTCTAATGATTTGTTTCATATCGCATTTTAGCTTATACCTTATTAATTTTATCTAGCTATTCCTCTGTATCTCTTTCTTTATAAGCTGAATAACAATAATTTTCCTGTGGATTTTGTTTCTTTTGAAACTTATGTAAATAAGAGTTTTTATATCAGATTTATCAGAACCATTCAACATCAGCTTCGCAAGAAAGGTAATTTTGAGATACCCAAAAAGTTTCCATTAGCATTCAAGATAGCCACACCAAAAGTTCGATTCTATTTTGTACGTTGGCTCTCTTCTGATATTTCAAAATTATTTCATAGACAAATGTTCTATTTTTAAGATTATGGTAGAATTTACTGGAAAGAAAAAGTCCGAAATAGAAAAACAAGTGCATAAATTATTGCAATAATATACAAATTAAAGGGTGATTCTGTATTTATTCTCTTGAAATATGCATCAAATAGCGTCACTATCCGAAGTGTTTCCCGTAGTGAAACCAATCGTTTCTCGGTGTGGAACATTTGGTTTCTCACCGAGAAACGATTTGCTCCTTCTAAAGAAGCTCAAAATCAGACTTCGAGAACTGATTATTCAGTCAGATTGATTACTTTTTTGTTTAAACAAGTATTATCTATTTCATATCAAATAGAGGGAATATAGGATTTATTTTCTTGAAAACAAATCCTAAAGCAGACAAAAAGATTAAAGTAGGATATTATTCGTATCACCACACACTTTACTTATCGAAAATACAGGCTATTTTTGCTTCCACTCTCAATATATATCGGAATAACAAGAAGCAGAAGAAAAGAAATATGCATTTTTTCAGATTAGCCATTTTTTCAGGTCAAATAAAATGCGGATACAACTAAATCTCAATTGAAGACAGATGAAAGATGATAAATATAAGAGGGCAGCTGTTTGGACAAATGAAGAACGATATGCAATACAAAAAAGAGGGAATGACAAAATTTTAATAATGTCACCCCTCTTCTAAAAATATACCTTTAGAATCTGAATTCTATTCCCACTCTATGGTTGCAGGTGGTTTGGAACTGATGTCATAAGTTACGCGGTTCACACCCTTCACCTTATTAATAATATCATTCGAAACTTTGCCCATAAATTCATAGGGCAGATGTGCCCAGTCGGCAGTCATGGCATCTGTAGATGTTACGGCACGCAAGGCAACCGCTCTTTCGTATGTACGCTCATCCCCCATCACACCGACAGATTGTACCGGCAATAAGATAACTCCTGCCTGCCAAACCTTATCATACAATCCCCAGTCACGCAATCCCTGGATGAATATATCATCGGCATCTTGCAGGATACGCACTTTTTCCGGAGTAATATCTCCCAAGATACGCACAGCCAAGCCCGGTCCAGGGAACGGATGGCGGGTAATCAAATGTTCAGGCATACCTAATTCGCGACCTACACGGCGAACTTCATCCTTGAACAACAACCGAAGCGGTTCACACAATTTCAGGTTCATTTTTTCGGGAAGACCGCCTACATTGTGGTGACTCTTAATCACCGTACCTGTGATAGACAATGATTCGATGCAATCCGGATAGATAGTACCCTGAGCCAGCCATTTCACATCTTTTATCTTGTGAGCTTCCACATCGAACACATCAATAAAGCCCTTACCTATAATCTTACGTTTATGTTCCGGTTCCTCAACGCCAGCCAATTCAGAGAAGAACTTTTCGCTTGCATCTACGCCAATTACGTTCAGACCGAGACATTCGTAATCAACCATCACATTCTTAAACTCGTTCTTACGCAGCATACCATGATCTACAAAGATACAAGTCAGATTTTTGCCGATAGCCTTGTTCAACAACACGGCAGCAACGGAAGAATCGACACCACCACTCAAGCCAAGAACTACTTTATCATCACCCAACTGAGCTTTCAATTCAGCAACAGTGCTTTCGATAAAAGAAGCCGGCGACCAATCCTGCTTGCAACCGCAAACATCTACTACAAAGTTCTTCAATATCTGTGTGCCGTCTTCACTATGAAATACTTCCGGATGAAACTGTACGCCCCACACGTTTTCACCTTCTATCTGATAAGCAGCAATCTCTACTTTATCCGTCGAAGCGATTTTCTTGAAATTATCAGGGATAGCGGTAATCGTATCACCGTGGCTCATCCATACTTGCGAACCGTCACGAACTCCCTTGAGCAACACATTATCCTTGCAGAAAGAAGCCAGATGAGCACGTCCGTATTCACGTGTGCCAGCCGGTTCTACTTTTCCGCCATTGGTGTACGACATAAACTGTGCGCCATAGCAAATTCCCAAAATAGGATATTTACCGCGAATCTCGCTCAAATCGACCTTAAAAGCATTTTCGTCATAAACCGAAAAAGGGCTTCCGGAGAGGATTACCCCCTTAATTGTTGTATCTTCTTTAGGAAATTTGTTGTAAGGAACTATTTCGCAATACGTGTCCAACTCGCGGACACGACGTCCAATAAGCTGTGTAGTCTGCGAACCAAAATCAAGAATTATTATTTTTTCCTGCATATTAATGGTTGGTTTTTTGAATAAAATGGTCTGCAAAAGTAGAAAAAAGTACGCAATCTATATAATAATGAAGAAAAAAATAAAGGAGATTCACAAGATAACACTTGGAATCTCCTTATTTTAATTAGTTCAAATCTTCTTTTCTTTCAGCAAATCGCGAATCTCCGTCAGCAATACTTCCTCTTTCGTCGGTACCGGTGGAGCAGGCGGCGCCGCTGCGGCTTCTTCTTTTTTCTTCGTTGTCAGCTTAGTCAGCAAACGTATAAATAAGAATATAGCGAAGGCAATAATCAGAAAATCAAAGGTAGCCTGCAAGAACTGACCGTAATCCAAAGATACCGCAGGGGCAATCTCTTTACCGTCGGCTCCTACCTCAGCCGCTTTCATTACCCATTTCAAATCCGTAAAGTTCACGCCGCCAACCAGTAAGCCGATTGGGGGCATGATTACATTGGCAACCAATGATGATACGATTTTTCCAAACGCACCACCAATAACTACACCGACAGCCATGTCTATGACGTTGCCTTTCATCGCAAACGCCTTAAAGTCCTGTAAAAATGTGCTCTTTCCCATCTTTTTTCAATATTTAATGTGAATTTAATATGCGAATATAAAAACATTTTTGTAATTTTGCACCGCATTTGAAAATAAAACAAATGCGGAGACCGAGAGATATTTGAACAAATATTATAAAACCCTTAAAAGTTTAAACAAAATGATTAAAGTAGGTATTAATGGATTCGGACGTATCGGACGTTTCGTTTTCCGCGCTGCAATGAAGAGAAACGATATTCAAATCGTAGGTATCAATGACCTTTGCCCGGTTGATTACTTGGCTTATATGTTGAAGTATGACACAATGCACGGTCAATTCGACGGTACTATCGAAGCAGATGTTGAAAACAGCAAATTGATCGTTAACGGTCAAGCTATCCGCATCACTGCAGAAAGAAACCCGGCTGACTTGAAATGGGATGCTGTAGGTGCTGAATACGTTGTTGAATCTACAGGTTTGTTCTTGAGCAAAGACAAAGCTCAGGCTCACATCGAAGCTGGTGCAAAATATGTTGTAATGTCAGCTCCTTCTAAAGATGATACTCCGATGTTCGTTTGCGGTGTAAACGAAAAAACATACGTGAAAGGTACTCAGTTCGTATCTAACGCTTCTTGTACTACTAACTGTCTGGCTCCTATCGCTAAAGTATTGAACGACAAGTTCGGTATCCTTGACGGTTTGATGACTACAGTTCACTCTACAACTGCTACTCAGAAAACAGTTGACGGTCCTTCTATGAAAGACTGGAGAGGTGGTCGTGCTGCTTCTGGCAACATCATCCCTTCTTCTACTGGTGCTGCTAAGGCTGTAGGTAAAGTTATCCCTGCATTGAACGGCAAATTGACTGGTATGTCTATGCGTGTTCCGACTTTGGACGTATCTGTAGTTGACTTGACTGTTAACTTGGCTAAACCGGCTTCTTACGCTGAAATCTGTGCTGCTATGAAAGAAGCTGCAGAAGGCGAATTGAAAGGTATCCTGGGTTACACTGAAGATGCAGTAGTTTCTTCTGACTTCTTGGGTGACGCTCGTACTTCTATCTTCGATGCTAAAGCTGGTATCGCTTTGACTGATACATTCGTAAAAGTTGTATCTTGGTATGACAACGAAATCGGTTACTCTAACAAAGTTCTTGACCTGATTGCTCACATGGCAACAGTTAACGCTTAATTAGACGATTAACATAGATGAAACCGCTGCGGGCAACCGTGGCGGTTTTTTTTGTATTCATTTTATATATTGTTAAAAAGCAAGCGGTTATCCGTTGAATCAGCCACAATTTTAGTAGATTTGCGTTCCTATGGAGAGATTATTAATAATATTGATACTTGTTTGCACCATGAACAATATAACAAATGCCCAGAATCCGTTCTTCGGGCAATATCAGACACCGCACGAAACCGTGCCTTTTGACCGGATAAAAACCGAACACTATGAACCTGCCATCCTTGAAGGAATCAAGCAGCAGAATGCAGAAATAGATGCTATCATACAGAATCCGGAAAAAGCGACTTTCAGTAATACAATAGAGACTTTCGAAGCATCGGGAGACTTATTGGACAGAGTAGTAGCCGTTTTCGGCAATATGCTTAGTGCAGAAACGAATGACGACCTGCAGGAACTGGCTCAGAAAATCATGCCACTGCTCAGTGAGCACAGCAACAATATCACGCTGAACGAAAAACTTTTCGCACGCGTGAAAGAGGTATATAACCAAAAAGAAAGCTTACAACTTACACAGGAGCAAAGTAAGCTACTGGAAAATGCATATAACAGTTTCGTTCGCCACGGTGCCAATCTGGAAGGTGAAGCACGCGAAGAATACCGCCGGTTGACTAACGAATTGAGTAAACTGACACTTGACTTCAGCGAGAACAACCTGAAAGAAACCAATCGTTATCAGATGTTGCTGACGAAAAAGGAAAGTCTTGCCGGATTGCCGGACATCATCGTAGAAGCCGCTGCCGAAACAGCGAAAAGCGAAGATAAGGAAGGATGGGCGTTCACACTTCATGCACCAAGCTATGTCCCTTTTATGACGTATGCGGATAACCGCGATTTACGTCAGAGACTGTATATGGCGTATAATACCAAATGTACACACGATAACGAATTCAACAATATCGAAATCGTGAAGAAAATAGCCAATACACGCATGAAGATAGCCCAACTGCTGGGATACAAAGATTATGCGGAATATATGCTCGTGAAAAGAATGGCTGAGAACAGTGAATCTGTATATAAACTTCTCAACCAACTTCTGGAAGCATATACTCCCACCGCACAGCAAGAATACAAAGAAGTGCAGGAACTAGCTCGCCAAGAACAAGGGGATGACTTTGTTGTAATGCCTTGGGACTGGAGTTATTATTCAAACAAGCTGAAAGATAAGAAATTCAATATCAACGAAGAAATGCTTCGCCCCTACTTCGAACTCGAACAGGTAAAGAAAGGGGTATTCGGACTGGCGGAAAAGCTATATGGAATCACATTCCGAAAGAATACGGAGATTCCAGTTTATCATAAAGACGTCGAAGCATTCGAAGTGTTCGATAAGGATGGAAAGTTCCTGGCTGTTTTATATACCGACTTCCACCCGCGTCTCGGAAAACGTTCGGGTGCCTGGATGACAAGTTACAAAGATCAATGGATAGATCAACAAACGGGTGAGAACAGTCGTCCGCATGTATCTGTGGTGATGAACTTCACCAAGCCGACCGAAAACAAACCTGCCCTATTGACATTCAATGAAGTAGAAACATTCCTGCATGAATTCGGGCACAGTCTGCATGGCATGTTTGCCAACTCTACCTATAAGAGTCTAAGCGGTACAAATGTATATTGGGACTTTGTAGAACTTCCTTCACAGATTATGGAGAATTTCGCCATAGAGAAGGACTTTCTGAATACTTTCGCCCGTCATTATCAGACTGGAGAAATCTTGCCGGATGAATTAATCAAACGCTTAGTAGACGCTTCGAACTTCAATATTGCATATGCTTGTCTGAGACAGTTAAGTTTCGGGCTGCTTGATATGGCGTGGTACACGCGCAATGTTCCTTTCGAGGGAGATGTGAAAGCCTATGAACAGGAAGCATGGAAAAAGACGCAAATACTGCCGATAGTACAAGAAGCTTGTATGAGCACTCAATTCTCGCATATCTTTGCAGGTGGATATGCCGCAGGATATTACAGCTACAAATGGGCGGAAGTACTGGATGCTGATGCTTTTTCACTATTTAAGCAGAAAAAAATATTCAATCAGGAAGTTGCTGACTCGTTCCGCAAGAATATCCTGTCGAAAGGGGGTACGGAGCATCCTATGACGCTCTATAAACGCTTCCGCGGGCAGGAACCGACTATTGACGCCTTATTAATCAGAAACGGAATTAAGAAATAAGTATCAAGTATTAAATATTAGATATGAAGAAGAATATATTTCAAATAGTAGGTTTATTCCTATTGCTTCCTTTATTGGCAGGATGCAACGATACAGATGATGTAGCCGCCATCTTTACAGGAAAGACGTGGAAATTGAACTATATCACAGTGGATGGTGGTCACGAAATGTTCAACTTTTGGGGAACCGACAACACGGCAAGAACCAAAAGTTATGAAGAACTCGAAAAAAGCGGTAGCTACAATATTGTATTTGACGGTATAGCTGACGGAGATATAATCAATGGAAAGATAAGAGGAACTATAGTTAAATCCTTTGCCCTTGAGGGAAGCTGGAGTGCAAATGGCAAAGATAACAGTTTTAGTGCTAGTGTTTCCGGAAATGACGGTGGAGACGTCCTTGCCAAAAACTTTATGGAAGGACTTAAGACTGCCACATCTTACGAGGGAGATACCAACGGCAACCTATATTTAATATACAAAGGAGGTCAACAAACTTTCCGTATGGTTTTCCGTGTAGTAAATAATTAATCAGCCAAACAACATGGACTCAGAAAAAAAACAATTAGAACTTGACAAACGTTATATACGTATGGCTAGCATTTGGGCTGAAAACTCCTATTGCGAGCGCCGTAAAGTAGGAGCTTTAATCGTTAAGGATAAAATGATTATCTCCGACGGGTATAACGGAACGCCTTCCGGTTTCGAGAATGTATGCGAAGATGAAAACAACTTGACAAAGCCATACGTTTTGCATGCGGAAGCAAACGCCATTACTAAAATAGCACGTTCGAACAACAGTAGCGACGGAGCCACGATGTATGTCACAGCTTCACCCTGCATTGAATGTGCAAAGTTAATCATACAGGCAGGAATCAAACGGGTAGTTTACTCCGAGCATTATCGCCTGGAAGATGGAATAGAGTTATTAAAACGGGCAGGAATTGAGGTCATCTACACAGAACCGGATGAAAATTCTGCTTCGAACAAATAATAAGACGAACGTTTTAAAAAAGGAATAGACATGAGTACAAAAAACTCTTCACGTTTCACACCTGTCATCATAGCAGTCAGCGTGGTTCTCGGGATTCTTATCGGCACATTTTATGCCAAGCATTTCGCCGGCAACCGCCTGGGTATCATCAACGGCTCTTCCAACAAGCTGAACGCATTGCTGCGGATTGTAGACGACCAGTATGTAGACACTGTTAACATGACCGATCTTGTAGAAAAAGCGATGCCACAGATTTTGGCCGAACTCGATCCGCATTCAACTTACATCCCGGCTCAGAATCTTGAAGAAGTCAACTCTGAACTGGAAGGCAGCTTTAGCGGAATCGGAATTCAATTCACCATACAGAATGACACCATCCATGTGAATGCAGTCATCCAGGGCGGTCCTTCCGAAAAAGTGGGGTTGATGGCGGGCGATCGTATCGTCACCGTAGACGACAGTCTCTTTGTCGGTAAAAAAGTGACTAACGAACGAGCGATGCGTACTCTTAAAGGGCCTAAAGGTTCCCAAGTGAAGCTAGGAGTCAAACGCATGGGAGAGAAAGAGCTATTGAACTTTAGCATCACCCGTGGAGATATTCCTCAAAATACGGTTGATGCCGCTTATATGGTAAATGACGACATCGGCTACGTAAAAGTCAGCAAATTCGGCCGTACTACTCATGTAGAACTGCTCAACGCATTGGCTCAACTCAACCATAAGAAATGTAAAGGGCTGATTATCGACCTGCGCGGTAATACCGGTGGATATATGGAAGCCGCTATCCGTATGGTTAATGAGTTCCTGCCCGAAGGTAAACTGATTGTATATACTCAGGGCCGTAAATATCCGCGTGCAGAAGAATTTGCCAATGGTACAGGTAGCTGTCAGAAGATGCCGCTCGTTGTATTAATCGACGAAGGTTCTGCTTCGGCCAGTGAAATCTTCACCGGAGCTATACAGGACAACGACCGGGGTACAGTAGTAGGACGCCGTTCCTTTGGTAAGGGACTGGTTCAACAGCCTATCGACTTCAGCGACGGTTCGGCTATCCGCCTGACGATTGCCCGCTACTACACTCCATCCGGACGCTGTATCCAACGTCCTTACGAAAGTGGTAAAGACCGTAACTACGAACTCGACTTATACAACCGCTACGAACATGGTGAGTTCTTCTCTCGCGACAGCATCAAGCAAAATGAGAAAGAACGCTATAACACGAGCCTGGGACGTACTGTGTATGGTGGTGGCGGTATCATGCCCGATATATTCGTGCCACAAGATACGACAGGAGTCACTTCCTATCTTTCTACGGTTATCAACCGCGGACTGACTATCCAGTTTACATTCCAATATACGGATAATAACCGGAAAAAACTCAGTCAGTACGAAACTGAAGAGGACTTGCTGAACTATCTCCGCCACCAAGGATTGGTAGAACAGTTTGTCCGTTTTGCCGACAATAAAGGAGTAAAAAGAAGAAATATTCTCATCCAAAAATCCTACAAGCTGCTGGAAAAGAATATCTATGGCAACATCATCTACAATATGCTAGGGTTGGAAGCCTATCTCCAATACTTTAACAAGACAGATGCCACTGTCAATAAAGGCATCGAGATACTCGAAAAAGGAGAAGCCTTCCCGAAAGCTCCGGTAGCAGTGGAAGAGGAAGAAGTGACAAAGGACAAGAAAGATGGAAAGAAAAAAAGAACTGCGCAAGTATATAGCATCACTGAAGACCCGTCACAAGGATTCAGATATGCGGAAGTTGCAATCAGCTAAAGTACTTGCCGCCCTCGAAGCCCACCCGGCTTTCAGGGCGGCAAATACTATATTGCTCTATCATTCGCTGAAAGACGAAGTAGACACGCACGCGTTTATCCGGAAATGGAGTAATAAAAAGCGGATTCTGCTTCCGGTAGTCGTAGGCGATGAGTTGGAATTACGTATATATAGTAGTCCCGAAGACATGGCAACCGGCAGTTATGGAATAGAAGAACCTACCGGAGAAGTATTCACAGACTATGCGGCTATAGAATTTATTGCCGTTCCCGGAGTTGCTTTTGATGCCAAAGGTAACCGGTTGGGACGGGGAAAGGGATATTATGACCGCCTTCTACCACGTATTCCGTCAGCCTATAAAGCAGGCATTTGTTTTCCGTTTCAATTAGTAGAAAAAGTTCCTGCGGATTCATACGATGTACGCATGGACATAATCATAACAAGTAATGAGGACGAATTATCACACCCATACCACCCGCTGCCATCATGCGACAGGGAGTGACGAAGAATTTGTTTTAAGCGCTATCAAAGGCGGTTATCAAGAATTAGGATTCTCTGACCATACTCCGTGGAAATACAATACCAATTATGTATCCGACATCCGCATGACTCCCGAAGAACTGCCGGAGTATGTAGAAAGTCTCCGTTCGTTACGGGAAAAGTACAAAGAACAAATCAGCCTGAAAATAGGACTGGAATGTGAATATTTCCCGGATTACCTGCACTGGTTGAAAGAAGTCATCAAGGAATATCAATTGGATTACATCATCTTCGGAAATCACCATTTTCATACAGACGAGAAGTTTCCTTATTTCGGCCGGCATACAGATACGGTGGATATGCTCGAACTTTATGAAGAGAGCGCCATTGAAGGGATGGAAAGCGGATTATTCGCTTACCTGGCACACCCTGATTTATTCATGCGTTCCTATCCCCGATTCGACCGTCACTGCAAATTAGTCAGCAGACACATCTGCCGGACAGCGGCACGGTTAAACCTGCCGTTGGAGTATAACCTCGGCTACGAAGACTACAATGAGGATCACGGAATTATAACGATTCCTCACCCCGACTTTTGGGAAATAGCTGCTCACGAAGGCTGTACTGCCATTATCGGAGTGGATGCACATAATAATCAGTATCTGGAAACACCATTCTATTATGACCGTGCAGGCGAAACACTCAAGAAGTTGGGAATAAAGGTAACAGACACGATACCTTTCCTCACCGGAAAATGATATTTGTAATAACCGTAGCCCCTACTTTCTCATTAAGCGCACGCACCAACATTTCGCGTCCCATCATCAGTTCCTGACGAAGAGCTGCGGAAGTGAGATGCACATATAAAGTCTGGTTACGAATATAAAGATTGTTGGTATAAGCCGCAGCAGGCCCCAGGATTTTGGGCCAGGCATCCAGCAACCTTTGTTCGTTCAGCGGAGATTCCAAACTCTCCTGACGAAGAAACTGCTGAATCAGTTTTCCTATTTGTTCTGCATCGTTACGTTTCATTATTCAGCTTCCATTTCATGAATCACTCCTGCTTCCACACGGAAAATCTTAAAATCACTGCCTACCTTATGCAGGATGCGATCCAAATGTTCCCGGTTCGTATCCGTTATAAATATCTGCCCGAAGTTATCTCCCGCAACCAATTTAACAATCTGTTCCACACGCGAAGCGTCCAGTTTATCGAAAATGTCATCCAACAATAATAAAGGAACAGTCCTTCCGGTACGTTTCAGGAAGTCGAACTGTGCCAATTTCAATGCCACCAAATACGTTTTATTCTGTCCCTGCGACCCTTCCTTCTTTATCGGAAACTCGCCCAACATCATATTCAGTTCATCCTTATGAATTCCCCGCAGGGAGAATCCCATAATCTTGTCCCGTTCCCTGCTTTGCTTCAGAACTTCCATCAAAGAAGCATCCCGTGCATGAGACTCATAAGACAATCCGACCTGTTCCTTATCCTGTGAAATGAAAGAATAAAAAGACTGGAAGATAGGAATAAACTCCTTGATGAACGCTTCACGCTTTCTGAATACTACTTCACCGGCCTGCGCCATCATTTCTTCCCATACCAGAAACAATTCTTCTTCCACAGGAAACTCACTCTTCAATAAAGTGTTGCGCTGTGTCAATGCTTTGTTATACCGTATCAGCGCATCCAGATACTCCTTATCATACTGCGAAATCACGACATCCATAAACCGGCGCCGTTCATCACTTCCCCCGGCTATCAATTCAGAGTCGGCAGGCGACACCATGACCAAAGGCAAAAAACCGATGTGGTCGGAAAAACGGCTATACTCCTTCTTGTTACGCTTAAACTGCTTCTTCGAACGACGTTTCATCCCGCAATATATTTCCTCGGGAGTCCCGTCCTCGGCTTCATAAAAGCCCTGGATAACGAAGAAGTCCTGCTCATGACGAATATTCTGTGAATCAATCGGATTGCCGGAACTTTTGCAGAAAGACAAAAAATACACTGCATCCAGCAGATTCGTCTTTCCCATCCCATTCTGCCCGAAAAAACAATTCAGCTTGGCGGAGAATCCCAGCTCCACCTCTTCCAGATTCTTATAGTTTAATATGGATATTCGTTTCAGTATCATTGTGTACGCGTTAATTTGTTCACAAAAGTAGCAAGATTTTCGTGGTTTTCGGGTGTAAAACAAAAAAAGATGGCTCTAAATTTCATTTGTAGATATAAAAAAACTACTTTTGCGAGTCGAAATATCAAACCGTGAATAATAACAAAAAGAATCATATAAAATGGCAGAACAAAAGAATCAGAACGAACATCTGAACGTAGAAGATGCACTGACACAATCGGAAGCATTTCTTATCAAGTACAAAAACGCAATCATCGGCGGTGTTGTTGCTGTGATTATTATTGTAGCAGGTTTTATCATGTATAAGAACCTCTATGCTGAACCACGTGAAGAAAAAGCACAGGCAGCTCTTTTCAAAGGACAGGAATACTTTGAACAGGATGCTTTCGAGCAAGCACTGAACGGTGACAGCATCGGTTTTGCAGGTTTTCTGAAAGTAGCAGATGACTACAGCGGAACAAAAGCCGCTAATTTAGCGAAAGCTTATGCAGGTATTTGCTATGCACAACTCGGCAAATACGAAGAAGCAGTGAAGATGCTGGATAGTTTCAACGGAAACGACCAAATGGTTGCTCCGGCAATTTTGGGTGCTGCCGGTAACTGCTACGCACAACTCGGCCAATTGGATAAAGCAGCTTCTACTTTGCTCTCGGCAGCAGACAAAGCTGATAACAACACATTGAGCCCGATCTTCCTGGTACAAGCCGGAGAAATCCTGGTGAAACAAAGTAAATTTGACGACGCTATAAAAGCTTATACTAAGATCAAGGACAAATACTTCCAATCTTACCAAGCTATGGACATCGACAAATATATCGAGCAGGCTAAGTTGATGAAGAAATAATATACCTTATTATATATAAGATATTCAGGCACGGATTACACAGATTGACACGGATTAAAACAGTTATCAACTACAACCGTGAAATCCGTGTAATCCGTGCTTTATTCTCAACCTTTTCCAAACTTTCATTTTTTAATTTTTAATTCTCAATTCTCAATTTATTATGGCAACAGCTTATCATAATTTATCCGAATATGATTTCAACTCCGTTCCGAACGCTGAAGATATGAAATTCGGTATCGTCGTATCCGAATGGAATTTCAATATTACAGGTGCTTTGCTGAAAGGCGCAGTCGAAACATTGAAAAAACACGGAGCTAAAGAAGAAAACATTTTAGTGAAAACTGTTCCGGGAAGTTTTGAACTTACTTTCGGTGCCAACCAAATGATGGAAAATTGCGATATCGATGCAATTATTGCAATCGGTTGCGTAATTAAGGGAGATACTCCACATTTTGATTATGTTTGTATGGGAGCCACTCAAGGAATTACCGAATTAAACGCAACTGGCGATATACCAGTTATTTACGGATTAATTACCACTAATACCATGGAGCAAGCAGAGGATCGTGCCGGTGGCAAGCTGGGTAACAAAGGAGACGAATGTGCAATTTCTGCAATAAAAATGATTGATTTTGTTTGGAGTTTAAATAAATAGTTGTATCTTTGCACCGCGATTGAGAAACAAACTATCTCGAAAGCAAAAAGGGCAAATACCAGAGTGGCCAAATGGGGCAGACTGTAAATCTGCTGTCTTTCGACTTCGGTGGTTCGAATCCATCTTTGCCCACAAAAATTGCGGAAGTAGCTCAGTTGATAGAGCATTAGCCTTCCAAGCTGAGGGTCGCGGGTTTGAGCCCCGTCTTCCGCTCTCCAAAGAGAATCTGAGAAATTAGATTCTCTTTTTTTGTTTTACTTTAGACCGCTATAATTATGAAAGATTCTCTGACACAAACTCACGTACTCCGGTTAGCGCTCCCCCCTATCCCAACCGTTCATATCGGAATCATAGGATTGGGCAACCGGGGATTGCTCACCCTGCAACGTTATCTCCAAATAGAAGGTGTAGAGATCAAGGCTCTCTGCGAAATCAGGGAAGGTAACCTTCACAAAGCCCAGCAGCTATTAAAAGAAGCAAATCGCCCTGACGCCATCGGATACACCGGGACAGACGGCTGGAAAAAGATGTGCGAGTCGGACGGGCTGGATTTAGTTTTCATCTGCACTGATTGGCTGATGCATACACCGATGGCTACCTTTGCCATGGAATGCAACAAACACGTAGCTATCGAAGTTCCGGCAGCCATGAGCGTAGAAGAATGTTGGAAACTGGTCGATACGGCAGAGAAAACACGACGTCACTGCATCATGTTAGAGAACTGCTGCTACGATCCTTTCGCACTGACTACTCTCAATATGGCCCGCCGAGGAATACTCGGAGAGATTATGCACGTAGAAGGAGCCTATATCCATGACCTTCGTTCGATGTATTTTGCCGAGGAAAGCGAAGGCGGCTATCACAACCACTGGGGAAAGAAGTACAGCATTGAACATACCGGCAATCCCTACCCCACTCATGGTCTGGGCCCCGCCTGCCAGATTCTCGACATTCATCGTAGCGACCGGATGGAATATCTTGTTTCTATGTCTACCCATCAGGCAGGAATGACCGAATATGCCCGCCGGATGTTTGGTGAGTACTCACCGGAAGCCTGCCAGAAATATCAACTGGGAGATGTCAATACGACTCTTATCCATACAATCAAGGGAAAAACAATCATGCTTCAATATGATGTATCTACCCCACGTCCTTACAGCCGCCTGCAAACAGTATGCGGAACACTGGGCTTTGCACAAAAATATCCGGTTCCATGTATAGCACTGGATCCGAACGGTGATACACCACTCACAGGGGAAAGACTGGAGAAAACACTGGCACGCTACAAACACCCTTTCAGCGCGACTATCGGTGAAGAAGCGCACCGTAAAGGATTACCTAACGAAATGAACTATGTAATGGATTATCGCCTTATTTATTGCCTGCGCAACGGGCTTCCACTGGATATGGACGTATATGACGCAGCCGAATGGTCGTGTATCACAGAACTAAGCGAGAAATCAGTATTAAACAAAAGCATGGCGATAGAAATACCAGACTTTACTCGGGGAGCGTGGAAAATAAAATAAACAGAAGAAGATTCTTTTTCAGGAATTTCAGAGTAAGGTAGATATGACGTTCCACGGCTTTTTCACCAATACCGCAACGGGCGGCAATCTCCCGATAAGTCATATTTTCCTCTCTGCTCATCAAGAATATTTCGCGTTGCCGCTTGGGTAATACAGCAATGAGCTGGTCGATATATTCTTTTAGGTCTTCTGCCACCATCTGGTCTTCCTGATTATACGGTTCTTCGTTCTCTATTGAACGCAGTATCGTCATTTTGAACATATCTTCACGAACCTTGCTCCGTGCTTTATTAAAAATGATATTCCGGGTAATAATAAACAGGAAGCCTTCCACTCTTTTATTGTTATCCAATAAATGGCGAGCCTCCCAAAATTTCACAAAAACATCTTGAACAATCTCAGAAATTGTATCAGAAGAAGTTACATAAAGCTTGGTAAAATTATAAACTTTCTGCCAATAATAATCATACAACGTAGCAAAGGCAATATTATTGCCATTTTTCATTTGATTAATCAGCTCTTTTTCCTCCATATCGCTCAAAACTTATGATAGACAAAAGTAATATATTTAAAATAAAATATACTATGGCGAGCCAATTAATTTCAAAATTCCATTTTATCTTTTTTATTTATATCATTGTGAATACATCATAAGAAAAATGCCATAAATCAACGCAGTATGTTGTAATAACCTAATACAAACGGACAAAACAACTCTGCGTTAATCTATGGCATAATTTGCACATATATATTTAATTCACCATCGGCACTTCCGTCCGTTTTCCTGTCACTGATACAGCATAAAGTTTATGCCCGTCCTTCCAATCACCGGAAAGTGTAAATACATCGGTAGCAGAAGGCGTCGTCTCACCACTAGAGATAAAGACAAGTTTGCCGGACTGGTTCTCCACTTCATAGGCTACCACATTCTGCCAGTTTCTGATTGTAATGGTATTGCCATTCCGGGTCGCATTTTCCCCAGGTACTACCTGAGGGCGATTCCGATACAACTCCCATGTATTATCTGAAATGTATTCTAAAGCTACATCCTGCAATTTTTCATATCCCAAACTCTCCACTTTCTCCTTTAACTTACTAACCATTTCCTCAGTAATCTTCAGCGTTTTTGTTTCATAATCTTCAATCGACCTATCCACAGGAGTCAAGAATCCCCACTTTTCAAAAAAATCAAGTAAGTTTATCCGGGCTGCTACACAACAGTTGTACACAAAATCAAGCTGTATTTCTCCTTCACTCATGCCACCATAGTTCTTCGTACGGGCATATTCGAAAACTTCGGGATAGAAGCCACCATAATCCGACTGTTGGAGCGGTGTCCGTCCAAGCACTTTACCAAAGTAAAGTTCCAGTTGCCAAAAAGGAACCAACTTACAAAAGACATCATCCGAATCATCTATATTTGTAAAATTAGCATGAGAAGCCTTCGGAACAATAATACCGTTCCATGCCTTCGAATACCTATTGCGGTATACCGCTCCCATATCTTCAGTCTGTATCCGTGAAGGCTGCCCGAAAACAGTAGTCTGTATATATTCGGACATGATATTGTTAGTCACCTCAGTCAATCCTATCCACTTGACTCCCGGACGTGTCTGATTGCAGTGCCCTATTTCATGAGCAGGTCCCCAACAACCGGTGGTTTTCAGCACATCCGGGTCACAAACATCTCCCATTGTTGTCTGGTTATAAGCAGTATGATAAGCAGTTGCATACATAAAAGACTGGTACATGACATTCAAATATATCCTATTTTTGAACACCCTGTCATATTTTTCCAATCCGAGAAGTTGCATCTCACTATAAGCAATCTTATCATAAAGGTCAATCAATTCATCACCATTGGTGGCAGCATACTTTCTGAAGTCATTGGTTTCAAAAGTCAGATGCGCATATTTGCCTATCACATCAAAATATTTATCCGTAGCCTTACCCAACAATTCACTCCAACGCCCTCGGTGATCCTCATTCTGCGAATCAAAATAACCATTCACTGTGCCCGAAGCAAAATGAATATTAACAGGTTGTGCTCTTTCTGCTTCTTCCAGACTTTTAGTATGATACATTACATATACCAATCCTTTTCCTGTCATCGTCAGTTTATTAATACCGCGATACAACGGATAGGTAACTCCTCCGAAACCATCACTTCCCGGTGCGTCCAAATTCTGCACCTTCATCCCTATACTCTGTCCGTATGTATCACCCACCATCACTACCAACGTTTCACCTGCTCCTACCGAAATTCCTGTCGGGTTGTCAAGAAGGCTATACGGATTTGTCTTGTGAGTTTCCGACTGAATATCCGGATGCGGAAACGCTTTGTAATCTGCCACACGGAAGTTCCTGTCATACTTTCCTTTGAACATATAATAAGCCAGATTCTTAAAGAAAGGATAGTTACAGTTCTCGATGTCTGCTTCTGTGACTCCCGCTTTCAGGTTGCTGCATGTCTCGTCTTCAAAAAGAGTAGAATAATCAAACGCATTCAGATTTTTGGTATAAAACTCCATCTCAGCACAAGAAGCAAATCCCTGACCATCTCCTGCTCCGCTCTTTACGATAAAACGAATAGAAATGGCACGAACCGTATTATTAAAAGCTACCCTGGTAGCTGTTGCAGAGCCTTCAAAATCCTTATCAAGTAACTTCGTAAATGTATTTCCATCTTCCGAGTACTGGATTTCCACCTCTTTGAAATGGCCATTATATCCTGTAGAACGGGGATAATAAATCAGATAATCCACATCAGACGCTTCCGCAAAATTATAAGTCAGCGTAATAGGAAAATAATTTGTTCCGCCATTTAACCAGTTCGAATGATACAGTGTTGTATAATCACCATCAAAAGATTTCTCAATACCATCCTCACCCTGGTGAGAAGAATCAGTCCCACTCACTACCTTCACTTTAATATCTCCTTCAATATCCTCTCCTGCTCCTCCATTGTATTCATTCAGTCCATGCTGTGAAATCTGGACCGAAGCAGAAACCGGCACACTTTCTTCCGGGGCACCTGCCGGCAAAACTTCAGTAAAGACTATGGCGCCTTCCCGCTTTTCATCCAATGTACTGCTTTTCACCACATAAGTATGAGTCGATGTTACCATCTCCGGTGCACGGGATTTTACTTTCTCCGAGATCCAATCAGGGAAGCCGGCACTCACTTCTACATTCGCAGTAACATCAAAAGTTATCTCTTTTCCAATAACCTCCACCTCAAAAACATTCTTATCAATCAATATAGCAGCTTCATATCCTAACTGCCGAACCTTGATTGTCCGCATTTGCCCTTCTGCCTTAATTGTTACAGTGGCTTCACGTACCAGCCGTTCCTCACTTTCATCGACAGAAATCTTCAAGATCTTCCCCGCAACGGAAAGAGTACACCAACTTTTATCCGCCTTCGCTTCCCAAATTGAAGCATTGGTTGAAACCGTTATATTTTGTATTCCCGCTTCACTGCTAAAATCCACAATCTCCTTATTTACGGATAAATCGACCACCAATACTTCCTCATCGCTTGAGCAAGAAAAAGCCAAACCCAATGGTACAAATACAAGGAGAACCAACAAGCATTTTTTTATATAATAATTTACCATCTATAATACGTATTATGTAATACTTTCATCGAATAACCAAAGCATCAAATAAAAAGGCGGAAATCCAAAATAATTCTTGAAAAGAAGCATTTATAATTTCCGCCTGATTTGCCCATAAGACAAAGCTTATCCTATTATCTGAATATCTACAGCATCCTGTAACCTAATTATTCAGCCTCCGGATCAACAACACTTGCATTAACCTCAAATAATTTGAATTCCGCCATACTGAAAAAGACAGAACCTGTATTTGTATGGTTTACCGAATAGCGTATATAACGATAGGGCTTGGAATTATCCCCCAGAACAGGAGACATATATGGAGTTGTACTCATCAACATTCCATTCTTATCCTTTGTGAGATTCTCAATCAATTCAAAATTGACTCCGTCATTACTACCCATAATATCCACATCATCAGGGATGTTGTTTCCATTACGTGCCACCGACTCATACTTAAAGTAAGTGATTTCTTTTTTTGTATCTATCTGGAACCAGTGAGGAGACGAAGGAACAGTCCCGCTCCAAGCCGTATGAAAATAAGAACCGGTATTCCCGTCAATAAGATTTGCTATAGGTCCTTCCGAAGCTTCCTGAGCATTCGTTGACAACTGGTCCACGGTCAATACCAATTGTTTGGACTCTCCGAAAACCACTTGTACCGGAGCCGGTTCCGAAACAGCCCGGATTGTCTGGACATTTCCCACATCACCCGTTTCACTATAAGACTGGATCTTAAATTCATATTCTCCGAACTTTTTACGCGTATCCGGAATCAACACACTATCCGCATAAACACTGGCCAGCCTCACCACATCCTGTTCCAATAAATAATCATAATAAGATACTTTTATATATCTGATCGTATTATCATCAGGCGTAACCCAACGAAGCACAATATAACCTGGCTTATCTTGAGTATCGGCACTTAAATCAATCACATCAGAAGGAACAACAGGCTTTGTATCTTCGTCACTGCAACCAGCAAACCCTGTCAAGAGTAGGGTGACAACCAATAAAAATATATTTTTCTTCATAACAGTCATGCTAAAATTTCATTAATAATTAGGATTCTGCACCATATTAGGATTCTTGCTCACTTCTTCAGCCGGGACCGGCAACAAATATTGGCGCGGAGTATCAAAATTACGCACGTCAGGAAGAGTTTTCACAGTAGCAAAGCCACTAATATCAGTAGCATCAATATTCATACCCCTTACCGGCACATTAAAGTACTTGTCCCCCAGTTTCCAACGACGAATATCCCAGAAGTTCTGTTGTTCCAGATAAAGTTCTATCATTCTCTCCTGTCTTACAATTTCTGTCAATTTGCCGTTCAGGCCACCATTTCCCGTATAGCTCACTATAGGATTCTTCGCATTCTTCCAGGAATCCTTAACAGAAAGGAGTCCGGCACGCTGACGCACTCTATCCAGTTTCTCCATCCCCTTTTCAAGATAACCTTCTTTATCATAGGCGATACATGCTTCCGCATAGTTCAGATACAATTCCGCCAGACGAATGACCGGCCACGGATAATCCTTGGAAGGATCTTTCTGCGATTTGGAAGCGGCCACTCCCGGATGAACACCTTTTTTATTCAAGTATCCGGTTTTTGAGTAGTTATTATTTCTGCCCTGCTTGCCGCAATTTCCCTGTTCTGTAAAATCCGTCAACCATTTCTTACCTTCCGCACGTTCAGCTTTCGCTACATAGGCATCCTCCTTAGACTCTGCCTGGCATTCATAATAACCATTCTGAAATGCAATCCAGGCATAAAAACGAGGTTCGCGGTCAATATTCATCTTCAAAGTTTGTCCTTCACCATAAGCAGCATCATCGGGAAACGGAACTACCGAGAAGCGATTCTGATAATCAAACTCAGGATCTTCGTCAATTGGAAGTCCGTTTTTCGTATAAAAGCGCTCCACCATAGTCAAAGTTGGTGCAACACCATTCCAGGAACCATCACTCAGATAAGGCAAGGATTTAGCCTGTAAACCATATGCACCCGCCTTACGCGTCTCGGCAAACAACACCTCTTTTGAATTGTCCTTATCCATAAATGTAAAACGCATCGTACGCTGTGTCAAATCCTGAGGTTCGGGATAGCCGCTCAAGTCCCCTTCTTTCATCTCATATAAACTATACCCGTTAGACTCAGCCAGATTAATTGCCTCAAGTGCGGCATCCGCTGCCTTTTTCCACTTATTTTCGTCATAAGAAAGAGGCATCAACGGACTACCGTCCGTGCCGACAAAGTCATTGTAATATTCCGTATTACCATTAAACAAGGGAGAAGCCGCATAAAGCAATAATCTGGCTTTAAGAGCTTTGGCAGCCACACTGGTTACAAGGCCATATTCCGACCCCGTCCGGGTTGCCGGCAGTCTTCCGGCAGCACTGTCAAACATATCACAAGTCCACTGTACACATTCGTCATAAGAGGTACGTCCCAATAAATTATCTTTTGGAGTATCCAAAACCGGCAGTTCCTTCACTAATACGACAGGACCATAGCATTTAATCAACAGCATATGAAAATAAGCGATCAGGAAATCAGCCTGAGCCACATAACTGTCTATAGTTGCCTGATCAATGCGGGGAACAGAGTTTATATTCTGCTTCAACAAATAACATTGGCGGATACCTAGAAACAAATCGTTCCAATAACTGATGATCAAGTTTCCCGAAGTATAAACACCTTCGGCAAATTTTACATATGCTTCCTGAGTAAAAGGACTTATAATCTCATCTCCACTGAAATCCAGACAATTCTGCACCTTATTAATCTGCGGTATATATCCATAACATGAATACAGAAATCTTTCCGCTGCTTTAGGACTGGAAAAAGCATCTTTATCACTGGCTTTCTCCGCCGGTACCACATCCAGAAAATCACAGGACACCATAACAGTTCCCGCAAACAATGCTAAAAACAGATATTTTATTATATTTTTCATACTATGTAAATTTAATTATTGAAAGTCATTTGGAAACCTACATTAAAGACACGTTGTGTAGGATATTTCAGCCCGCTTCCGCCTCCCTGTTCCGGATCCCATAAATCAAACTTGGAGAATGTCAACAAGTTGGAACCGCTAACATAGAAACGCATTCTTTTAAATGTATATCCAATCTCCATATTTTTCAGTTTCAAGAACGAACCGTCACGCATCCAATAATCAGATGTACGACCGGAGCTACCGGGATTCGTATTATTCAAACTAGTTTTACGAGTCAAACGCGGATATTTCGCATCTACATTCTGATTCGTCGGCGACCATCTGTCATCTGCCACAAATTGCAGCACATTACGCAACGAGTTATCACCGAAAGGATGGAATCCACTCATAAACAATGAAGTTTTCGCTACTCCCTGAAAGAAGAAAGAGAAGTCCCAGTTTTTATATTTGAACGAAGGACCGAAACCATATACGATTTCAGGAACTGTAGGATTTCCAATCCATGTCCAGTCGTCCACGTCCACTATATCATCTCCATACCCATGCATATTCGACACATTGAGGTATTTGATATCGCCTGCTCCCAGTGTAGAACCCATCTGTTGATTGTAGCGGTCTATTTCAGCCTCATCTAAAAATAACCCGTTCGACAAATATCCCTGGTTAACATTGGCACTCTGACCGACTTTCGACTGGAAGGCATATTTAGGAGCTTCATCATATTTAGTAATCTCATTGTGGGCGTAAGTGAACGTTCCCTTAAAGTTCATATAGAAATCCTTGCTGAATGCCTTGTTATAATCAATAGAGAGGTCAAGTCCCTGATTTTTCATCTCGGCAAGATTACCAAACACATCGGTCTTTCCGGTTCCCAGATAAGTAGGAATAGTTCCTTTTTTCTGGAATATATCTCTACGAGTCTCACGGAAAACATCGACAACAATGTTCAGGCTGTTCAATAATTGCAAGTCAATACCAAGATTGATCTTTTCTCCCACCTCCCAAGTTATATTAGTGTTTTCATAACGGGTATAAACCGGTCCGTCCAATCCATAGTTCTGGTCAATACCGGTAGTAAATCCCATACCAGACAGATTAATCATAGGCATATAAATAAACCTTTCACCACCAATCTGGTCATTACCGACCAATCCCCATGAGCCGCGTAATTTCATACTGGTAACAACCTTACGCAGAGGTTCAAAGAAACTTTCTTCACTGATATTATATCCCAGCGCTATGGAAGGGAAAAATCCCCAGCGATGTCCCTTCGCAAAATTCTCCGAACCATTATAGCCCATATTGACTTCCGCCATATATTTTCCGTCGTATGCATACGAAAGTCGTCCGGCAAGACCTTGTTTACGTTTGGGCAGCGAGCTGATAAGTCTTTGGCTGCCTGTATCGCCACTCGGCACATTATTGACAAGTTCGTCTTGATTATAAAGCAACATGGCATTAACATCATGCTTTCCGAATGTACGGTTATAATCAACCATTGCTTCCAGATAAATCCGGCGATCTCCCGCCGTAGCAATGGTATTGTTCAAGTCGGTTGACACTTCGTTGCCTACCCTATTTGTGGTGTAGCTATACGAACCGTCTTCATTCTGTTCATATGACCCCAACAAATATTTATTCCATTCGGCACTATATTTATTGACAGATTTCGACCAGTTCTTGAACGTTCCCAATGCCTTAAACCGAAGCCCCTTGGTCAGAAAGTCTAATTTCTGTTCAAACTCAAGAGCAGCAATAACCGTACTTTCAAATGTATCATTATACCCCGTAGCCAACTGAGCAACCGGATTCCCCTGATAAGCCGTAATCAAACGGTCGGTCGTACCCCATTTCACATGACTGGTTGTTCCGTCCGGTTCATAGAAAACAGGTGCTTCAACCGGACTTGAGTTCATAGCATCCGCAAAAATATCATCAATACCGCGGTTGGGCTCACGCAAGTCACGAAGTTGTACGTTCAATCTCACTGACAACTTGGACGTTTTGCTGAGGTATGCATTAATATTGTTCTGAAAAGCATAACGCATCACGTCAATATTATTGTTATAAGAGAAAAAGTCCTTAGAACGATTCTTCAGCATACCCGATTCGTGATTGACCGAGATACTTGAAAAATAATCAATTTTCTTTCCTCCGCCACGGATGTTAAAGTTCACTTTCTCATTAAAAGCTACATTATTAAACATCTCATCATACCAGTCCACATCCGGAAAAACATACGGGTTCAGTTTCATACGCGTCCCGTTAATCTTATCCTGACTATACAAAACGTCCGGACTGCCATCATTCTTCACAGCTTCATTGAACAGCTCCATATACGTAGCTCCGTCCACGAACTTAGGAGTCTTGGTAGGTTGGCTGACCTGTCCCTCTACACGGAAGTTTATAATCGGCTTGTCCAGATTCTGTCCGGATTTAGTAGTGACAATCATTACACCGTTTGCACCACGAGTTCCGTACATTGCCGTAGCGGTAGCATCCTTCAAGATGGAGAAACCGTCAATCACTTCCGGATCCAATGCATTCAAATCAGCGGAAGATACCTGCACACCATCAATGATAATCAGAGGCGATGTAGCCTGACTCAAGGTTGAAATTCCCCGAATCCAGAAATCAGAACCATCTGCGCCGGGACGACCGGAACGTTGAACAGCTACCACACCGGACAAACGTCCTGCAAACGAATTGGAGAGATTCGTCGAAGGAACTTTCAATTCAGCCGGACGGATAGCCTGTACCGAACCTACCATACTTGCTTTCTTTTGTCCTGTTCCATAAGCTGTCACTACCACCTCATCAAGTGCCTGTGCATCTTCTGACAAATCAATGGCAAGTACCTTCTTATTGCCTACCTTCACTTCTTTAGCGGTATATCCTACATAGGATATTCTCAAAACATCCTTCGGACTTGCCTGAAGGACAAACTTACCATCCATATCCGTGATGACTCCCGTTGCACTTCCCACAATAGCAACACTTGCACCAATGATAGACTCCCCTGTACGTGCATCGGTCACGACACCCACAATTTCTGTCTTTTTGACCTGTTGGGTAGATTCTGCCTTACTCACTTTTAGAACTACATCATTGCCTTGAATTAAATAGCTGATTCCGGTATTAGCAAAAACTTCATTCAACACCTTATCAATTGTACCCGAACAATTAATGTTTTTCAATCGAATATTTTTTAAATCGGCAGCATTATAGAAGAAAACATAATTACTGTTTTTTTCTATAAGCATAATAGCCTCTTTAATTGTAATAGACTGCCCTTTAACCGTAATATGACCTTGAGCACCAAGGACTGTCAACGGATAAAAAAGCAAAACCAGCACGATATATCTGATATATCGCACACCACAGTGTAAACTGAGTAACTTTCTCATGCTTTTAATAATTTGATTAGACATATGGTTAATAAAAATAAATTAGTAAAGAATAATCCGGCCATCGGCTTTCCGGACGTTAAGATTCAGGCTAAAACAAATCTTGTTCAGCACATTGTCCAAAGGTTCATTATAATGAATACTACCGCTAAATGAAGACTCATCCTTGTGTACTCCTTGCAGGAGAATATCAGCATGATACATCTGACCTACGGTTTGAATTAACTGGGTCAATGGGACATCCTTAAAGTTATATCTCCCGTCCTCCCAGCTGATATTAGCAATGTCACTTATCTGTGACTGTGAATCAACCGGATTGTAAGTGAGCTTCTGCAAGGGACGCATCACCGTCTTCTGCCCGATAGATGGAATATTAAATTCAATCTTACCTTCAAATAAAGTGACCTCACTACAGTGTGCGTCCTCCTGCTTCACCAAAAAACAAGTTCCTTTCACCTCTATAAATGCATCGTTAATATATACTTGAAATGTACTTCCCTGATGTTTATGCACCTCAAATAAGGAATTGCCTTCCAGCCATACTTTCCGATCTTGCTTGAATGCTTTCGCATACCGGATCGAGCTACCCGGCTGCATCCACACTTTAGTACTATCGGGCAGCACATACAATTGATTCTTTTCTGCGATTATCTTGGCGTATTTTTCTACTCCTATCTTATCATTCCCAGATAAAAAGAGCAAACTACCTATCACTAAGAGGATTGCAACGGCAGCAGCCAACGTATGCCATAGTTCTATATGAACTATATTGTTCCTAAAAATAAAGGAATGATAATCAAAGGCTATTCATTTAAAAGCTATCTATTTTCAAAAAAAAGACATATTCATTGTAGGGATAAGCCAAGTTGCGGTGTATTTATATATGTAGCACTAATTATCGCAGAACGAAATTGAAATGGAAACAAATATAGATAAAAGAAAAAGATTGATAAGGGCACTGCTAGCAGAACACTTATTGCCGGAAGAAAAACAAAATCTACTAAAGAGAAACTCGGTAGAAAAGGAGATGAAAAAGCAATGGAAACAATTTGAAAATGACCCAGTTAATTCAAGAATAAAAAAACGAATATGGAGAAATATTCAGCGTAGCTGTGAAGGCAGATCCAAAACTTTAGTACATATAGAACTATGGTAGCTTTCTGCCACATTCCACAACTTGTTTCCATTCGTTATGCAATAATCCTCTTCTAATAGAGGATAAATACTAAAAAATCTTTTTTTTAAAAGAAAAGTGTAGGGTTACAAGCAAACAAACAGTATTTATATTAAATTTATCGCATAATAATGTACAAAACATGAAAACACTTTTATCATTCAAAGCTTACTTACTTCTTGTACTCTTACTTTGTACCGCCAGTATTTCGGCAAGTAAAGTTATTTCAGTCACCGAGTTTGGTTTAAAACCCAATAGTCGTATCAATGCTGTACCATTCGTACAGAAGGCCATTAAAGTCTGCAAAGAGCACCCGGGCTCCACGCTTGTCTTTCCCAAAGGAAGATATGATTTCTGGGCACAACATGCCGTTGAAAAGGAATACCACGAGACAAACACATATGATGTAAACCCCAAAATACTTGCTGTGTTACTAGACGAGGTGAATAACCTGACCATTGACGGCAATGGCTCGGAATTCATCATGCACGGACGGATGCAACCATTCACTTTGGATCATTGCCAAAACATTACACTGAAGAATTTTACTGTAGACTGGGATATCCCCTTGACCGCACAAGGCACTGTAACCGAATTGACGCCCGACTTTATGGAAATCGAAATCGACGCCTGCCAATATCCGTACATCATCGAAAACAAACGACTGACTTTTGTTGGTGAAGGATGGAAAAGCAGTGTATGGTCTATCATGCAGTTTGATCCCAAAAACCACTTCGTTCTGCCCAACACAGGAGACAATTTAGGTTGGCGTGGCTATGACGCAGTAGAAGTAAGTCCCGGACGCGTTCGCCTATCCGACCCCAAAGGAGAAGCAAACAAGTTCTATCCTGCAGTGGGTACCATCCTCGTGTTGAGGCATAGCACTCGTGACCATGCCGGTATCTTTATTTTCCATAGTGAAGACACGAAAATGGAAAACCTGAAGCTATTCCACACATGCGGATTGGGCATCTTGTCGCAGTACAGCAAAAATATATCGTTCGATGATGTTCATATTATCCCGAACGCTTCCAAAGGACGTGTATTAAGCGGACACGATGACGGCTTTCATTTTATGGGGTGCAGCGGTCTGCTCAAAATTGAAAATTGCAGTTGGGCTGGACTAATGGATGATCCTATCAATATTCACGGAACCTGCTCCCGTATCATGGAAGTTATCTCCCCTACCCGTATCAAGTGTAAATTCATGCAAGATATGAGCGAAGGTATGGAATGGGGACGCCCGAATGAAACTATCGGATTTATAGAACACAATACAATGCGTACGGTAGCCACCGGAAAAATGACTAAATTCGAAGTATTGAACAAAGCTGAGTTTATTATTGAACTGTCTGCACCGCTTCCTACAGGAGTAGAAGCCGGATATGTTATAGAAAACCTGACTTGCACCCCTGACGCGGAAATACGCAACTGCCACTTCGGAAGTTGTCGTGCGCGCGGCTTACTTGTATCTACTCCGGGAAAAGTTGTTATCGAAAATAACGTGTTCGAATCAAGCGGCTCCGCCATCCTGATTGCCGGAGACGCCAACGCCTGGTATGAATCGGGCGCAGTAAAGGATGTATTAATACGTAACAATGATTTTCGCTATCCGTGCAACTCTTCACTTTATCAATTCTGCGAAGCTGTGATTAGTATTGACCCGGAGATACCGACACCGGAACAAAAGTATCCATACCATCGTAACATTCGCATTGTAGAAAATACGTTCCATCTTTTCGATTATCCGATTCTCTTCGCACGTTCGGTAGACGGACTTACCTTCTCTGACAACACACTGATACGCGACACTACCTATCAACCGTATCATTACCGCAAAGAAGGAATCACACTGGAAGCTTGCAAATCTGTGATTATTTCAAATAATAAGATTGAAGGAGATGTATTAGGACGAAAAGTCAAATTCGAAAGGATGAAAGCTTCCGATATTAAGATTAGTAAAAATTCATTCTTTCAGAAAGTCAAATAATAAATTATTAGCTTGTAATAAAACCGTTATAGCATAGCTTTAGCCTATCTAAAGCTATGCTTTTCTTATGCTAAAGCACTACTTTCTCTTTATTCTTCGGATACTTTTCTCATAAAAAATCTATCCCATAAATACAATGAACAAGGGCAGATTATCTTTAATAAACTTCAATGCCAAAGTAATCTGGCGCTCTATCGCTTTTTCTGTAACTGCACACTGTTCCGCAATTTCCTTATTAGACAGATGTTGTTCGCGACTCATCTTAAAGATGCGCTGTCGTTGAGGTGGAAGTTGGGCTATTAATCTATCAACATAATTTTTCAAATCAGCCGCATCCAATTCTTCCTCTATATTGTACGAATTCTCAATTCCCCTTAGAGCCGTCATTTTAAAATTCAACTCATTAAAATATCTACGCGAATAATTGAAAATGATATTACGGGTAATGATAAAAAGGAAACCGTCAAAATTCTTGGTTTCATCAAACGTTTCTCTCGATTCCCAAACTTTAACAAAAACATCTTGTACCACTTCAGAAACCTCAGACGAAGAAGTTATATAAAGCCGCGCAAAGTTATAGACTTTTAGCCAATAACAATCATATAAACGCTCAAATGCAGTCGTATTTCCAGCCTTTACTTCAGTTAAAATCTCCTGTTCATCCATATTGTACAAAAACTATACAAATATAAAGAAAAATAAATAAACTTCTATATTATTTGAAAAAATCATCCAAAAACATCTCTTTTTATTCATCTGACTTAAGTAAACAGAAGATACGACAACAAGCGAACCGTCTTTGGAAAGATCGGCCCGCTTGTTATATCAATATCAAAAGACGTTACTACTTATTGTGCAAAAGCATGGCGATAGCCTTGTACCTTATTCCATCCCCCACGAGTAAAGTCGGGTATTTCTACCGGAGCTGAATTATTTTCGATAGAAAGACGGGTAAGTTCAGCCATACAACACCATTCTGCAAGGTCATAAACATCCATATCCAACGGTAAACCATTTTGTAAACAATACGCCAGACGATAATCCATTATAAAATCCATACCGCCATGTCCGCCAATTTTCTTTGCAGTTTCTTCCAATTCCTTATGAATTGGATCTTTATACTTATCCATCAAAGCCTTTTTGACATCTTCAGGAACAGAACCGTGCATATTTAATTGTTCATGGTTTGGCACATCTTTAGAATCGACCTGCGCAGGGCGCAAACAATATTCTTCAATCGGATATTTGCTGGCATAACCGTCAGCCCCAACAATCTGATACATACGGCTATAAGGACGTGGAGTCATTACATTATGCTGAATCAACATCGTTTTACCATTTTCTGTACGGATAAGAGTTGTAGTCTGATCGCCATTTTGAAAGTTATCCACTTTCTTTCCAGTCTTATTCTTAATATATGCCGGTCCATTGACCGCTTTTGTATCCATAGCCACTAATGTTGTCATACGATCACCACGGTGTATACCTAGAACTTGACAAGCCGGTCCCATGCCATGTGTAGCATATACATCTCCGCGATGCTCCCGGTTATACTCCATACGCCAATTGTTCCAGTAATAAGGCCAGAAATCTTCGAGATTATGGATATATGCGCCTTCTACATGCAACACCTCACCAAACACTCCTTGCCGCGCCATATTAAGCGACGTCAACTCAAAAAAGTCATATACGCAGTTTTCAAGTTGCATACAGTGCTTACGAGTCTTTTCGGAAGTGTTGATTAATTGCCAGATTTCGTCCAGTGTCATAGCGGCAGGCACTTCGATAGCCACATGTTTACCATGCTCCATGGCATAGACACCCATTTCTGCATGATGCTTCCAATCAGTGGCTATATACACAAGGTCAATATCATCCCGTTCGCAAAGCTTTTTCCACGCCTCTTCGTCTCCTGAGTACAAAACAGCTTCAGGGCGACCTGCTTTTTTCAAAATTTCTTGTGCTCCCGATGCACGTCCGGGAATAAGATCACATAAAGCCACAATCTGCGTTCCCGGAATATGAGTCCAACGTTCCACTGCACCGGGACCACGCATTCCTAATCCGATGAAACCGACACGTACGGTTTCAAGTTTTGGAGCAACAAGTTGGATTACATCTTTCTGTCCGACGGGACGGGCAGGAGTTTCAACCTTTACAGGGGTAAAATTCTTTTTGAGCTTTGTTCCTTTTGCATAAACGGTTTGTGAAGTAAATAATACAAGACCGATTGCAACAATTGTTAGTAGTTTTTTCATCATAAGTTGAAGTTTTAATGGGGGATTATTTTTTCATTCTGACTGTTGATACATTAAAATTGAGTAATTAATTTCCGCACGCCATCCGCTTGCACGGCAAATAAAGAAGCACCGTTAACAACTATTGATTGAGGTACTGTGAATTGGAAAGTATTTGCAAAGTACAATAGTGCTCCTTTTCCATCCGTACCTTTTCTGATTTCAAAAGCGACAGCTTCATCGCCATTAGCAATAGAGACTGTTTTCCCCGAAATTGCAGCACTGACCGGCTTCGTTATTTGGATATTATTTTTGAACTGTATATAATAGCCCACATCACCGACTTCTCGCGCACGATAATCCGTAGCAGGAAAATCGCTTGCAATCCGGTCTTCAATGTACTGAATCGGGACAGCCTTTTTATCATATTTGGAGATTTCACTTTTTGTATTCTCTATCATTTGAGCGGTTACCAAATAATTATAAGTTCCATATTGCTCGATTTGAGTATTCACTTCTTTAAAGAATCCCCACGTTTCGAAAAAGTCAGTGAGATCTTCTTGTGCAGCTTCACACACAGCCTTTACAAAAGCCATTTGGCGTTTACCCGGATCCGACTCCGGAATATCCCCATATTTATCGCGCATTATCTTAAACACTTGAGGCCAAAATACAGGTTTATTCTCATTGCCTTTACAACGTTCGTAATAAATCCACAATTGCCAGTTCATACGCATATGCATCTCTGTATCTTCATTCTGGTGAGTGGAAGTGCCCATGTTCCACCATGCTTTCTTGTCACCATAAACTGTTTGAGCAAGATAGTTAATTCCCTGGCCACGAGATTTATATTTTCCTAGTCTATAAATGATGTAATTAGAGAACAAGTTATTAGACGATTCGGTAGACGACGGCCAATTGATTGCTTCCTGATGCACATGACCAATCTCATGGGCAGGTCCCCATGCATTATCTTCGGCAGCCATGACATTGTCATACAAAAGAATGTTACCTAAATAAGTATATACAAAGGCTATTTGATAATCAGACGCCCACATATAACTCCCTTCCGGAGAAATAGCAAACATATGATTATTAACCTGGCTAGGGCGTACATCTTCTATTCCCATCAATTCCTGTTGCCAGCCTATAATATTATCCCACAAGTTGATAGCAGACAATATATTATTCGGCAAATACTCAAGCATTTTCGTACGATGGAAATAGAACATAATCTTCTCGCCACGTACACAAAAGTATTTGTGCGTTGCCTTGTGCAGCAGTTCCGAATATTTAGTATCTGTCCTATGCTTCTTCAAGTCGAAATACCCGTTTACTTTACCACTACCCAATGGAATATGTATTTTAATGGGATTGGCACTGGAAGAAGTTATATCCGTATTATACATAACAAACAACTGTCCTTGCCCTTTCATCATCAGTTTGTTAACTCCCGGCTGTAACATATAGACATCCCCACTCGCTGCCGTTTGTACATAATCCGTTCCGGTTTCCCAGATACATTGTAATGAAATGTCTTGTCCGTGAGTGTCACCTACCAGCACAATAACTTCATCTCCTGCATTCACGGAGATTCCAGTCGGATTATCCAAATTACTGTATTTTTTGGTCATCAACTTTTCCGCCCATTCTTCTACGTTACTGTATGCCTCGTACTCATGAATTCTAAATTCTTTTTCCCATTCATCGTAACTATTATTTTTCAGCGCTTCCGCGATGCGAACAAAGTAAGCAGGCAATGCATTGATTGCTTCTTCGTCGACGCCCGTTTTAAGCGCCGTACAAGTAACGTCTGTAAATACAGTCAGAAGTTGTTTATCCAAAGTCTTATCCGTATTCTTTTTAAAGAACTGCATTTCGTCACAACTAACAAAATTGCCTAAACCGCTTAATACTTCAAACTTGACACCAGTCGCTTTTACGCCCTGAGAGAACGAAACTTTGGAAGGAGCATTCTGCTCTTTGAAATCATACTCTCCCTGCAAGGTATAACCGGAACGGTCGGGGTTGGTAGTCGTATATACTCTGAGCTTTCCAAAATTTCCATTACCGGAACGAGTATAATAAATCAAATAGTCTATTTCCGTATCTCCCCTAAAATAATACTCTAATATGACAGGGAAATGTGCAGACTGCCCCCATGGAGTATGAAAAGGGTCAGCTCCATCCGCCGCAAATTTTCCGTCATATGTATTTGTGATATCTTGCCCGGGCTGATGCTCACTATCTTTTCCACCATAAGGCTGAACTAAATAATCACTTTCTACTATTACATCATTGGGACCGTATTGAGTGATCGAGATGGAGTAATTCCTGACGGAAGAAGTAACTTTAATTATAGTTTCCCTTTTTTCTCCCGCATTAGCTTTGGCGGAGATAATGATTGACGCACCGTTCGTATCCTGCTTTTTACTTACAAATAGCCAATTAACAGAACTAACTACATTCCAATCATTTGTGTTTAATGTTGTATTGACAGGTATGGTGATTTGTGTTGCATTGTTATCCAGGCTTTTCGTCAGCTGGGTTGATTCTATTTCAAAAACAGAGGTTATATCGCTGTCTTTATCACTACATGACATATTCGCAGTCCATAAAATGGATAACAACAGTGAGGCTATTATATTTCTAATCATGGTGAGTAGATTATATGGTTTATGAATGAAGAAGCCGGACTTAAGCATTAGCTTTTATTAACCCGGCTTCCCCTATTTATGTATTAGATAATCACAGCATTTATTCTCCGTAAATACTTAATTCGCCCAGATTGAAATAAGCGCCATTTGTCACATCACCGGCGGCACTTTTAGTGACAGAGAACCTCCAATAAGCAAACTTGTTTTCGGCTGTAAATATGGACGATGCATATTCCGCATTCCCACCTAAACCGGTTTTGGTTATTGTACCCAGTTTAGTCCAAGCCTGACCGTCGTTGCTTGTATACATTATGATCTCCGTCGGGTCACCATTTCCATTCTCATACCGGGTATGATAATTGAACATGATACTGCTTATCGGAGTTTTCAGATGTATGTCAATATAGTGTCCGTATGTCGCATCAATTACAGCACCAGCATAATTTGAATGATAGTGTTTTCCACTCCCCAGGCCATCGAATAAACCAGTCAGGCCGGTTCCGTCACCATCTACCGTAGCATTAGAACTTAACATGTCAAGTGTCAATGGAATTTGTGGTGGCAGATAGCTGATACCTGCGAGATAATAATTTTCATCCAGGTCAAATCCATCTTGCGTACAACTTTCCAGTTTGACAGGCAAAGCATAATCCCCCAATGACAGGTTATTACGATCGACTTCTAATCTGATAGAACTGCTATTGCTGCCTATGGCAAATTGGCAAGTCTTCTGAAGCGTATAAGAAGCATCAGGGAGCAGTTGATAAGAAGTGCCGTGTTTGGTATTATATGTATCCAGCCATTCCTTATCCAGCTTCACAGTACATTCAAATTCCCATTTATTGTCAAGAGGCAATGTAACCGGAATTTCGATTGATACCGGATTACTGCTCTGCGCAGTTATAGCAGTCTTTTGATAACCGGTCTTAGCGAAAGAAACAGTTGGTACAACGATAGAAGGTTGCAGGATAACATAATTGTTTGTAGTAGAAACTGTTGTATTATCACTTAACAAACGAATCGGCAATGCATACTTCTTACCCGGATTATTACTTATCAAAGCGTCAAGATTAGTGGTTTTAAATGTCAGATTGAGAAGCTTGTATTGTTCGTCTCCTTGCACCTGGACGTTTTGAGTGTCAAAACTATAATATTCAGAAGGTATCATCACATAATGTTCTGCATTATCCTCATTATATTGGTCCATCCATTCCTCGTCAACCACTAATTGTGCCTCGGCACTCAAACCATTTTCACTTCCCGCTTTGATGATACACATTTCATAACGGCTATCCTCTCCCGTCCTGTATAATGTGACGGTTTGTTCTCCAGCAGATTGCAGGATAAGAACTTTATGATATTCTTCCGGAATCTTGGTTTCGTCATAGTTTTCACAAGATGTATTGCATAACATCCATCCTGCCAATACTGTGATATATAATATTCTTTTCATAATTTATCATGTCTTTTATAATAGTTAATAACCCGGAGCTTGAAGCATATTCTCGTTCTTGGCAACTTCTACATAATAGAGCGACCCCAAATACTGGCGTCTTGTCCATTTATAGCCAATAGAAGTGACCGGAGTCGGCCTGTTGAATTCTTCAAAAGTAGGATTTGCCACCTTGTCCGTATAAAGCCCCTCGCGCATTCCTTCACCCAATAAATTAGGAGCAAGTACCCAACGGCGTATATCATAATAACGGAACCCTTCTCCCCACAATTCGATAAAACGCTCATTCAAAATCCAATCGACTAAGCTCATACCGCTTTCGGCAACCATACTTTCAGTTAAATCAGGTATGCCGGCACGCTCACGTATTTTATTGAGATGAGTGAAAGCACTTGTACGATATGTGTCATTATTGTTTAGTTCACTCATGGCGGCTTCACATTCAGCCAGATTCAAATACAATTCCGCTATCCGTATCACAGGCATCGGGCTATTTTGGTCGCCAGTTGTACTGTTCGCTGTTTTTTGTACCAATGGATATACAAATTTCTGGCTAAGGAATCCTGTCAGAGAGCGGTTTCTTTCCTGCGTCGGGTCATAACCTTGTCCTCCCCGTTGTCCGGATGTCGTGGTGCTTGTGTTAGACTTCATGTCAAGCATCAAAGGTTTTCCGTCGAATAACTTGACCCCATAATCCCCGCCGTCGAATGCCATCCAAGCATAATATCTGGCTTCACGGTTTAAGTTAAGGTTGATGATATTTGCCCTGTAGGATGTCTCCTCTTCAGTCGTACCTGTCAATCCGGCACTTTTATACCATTCACTTTCTTTCGCAAAGCCCGGATCTTTAGCCGGCAGTTTACCATTCTTTGTATAAAAGTTAGTGATAGTAGAGAGCAAGGGGGATATTCCGCTCCATCCCTCATGCCAACCTGAACTGGTATTGCGAATAATCTTTAATGGCATAGAGGCATTGACAGTAGAACCCAGCCCGCCCCATTTGCCCCAGATGATTTCCTCATTTCCCTGATCGGCACGGGTTGCAACCAGATAGCGGAACATCATCACTCTCTTTTTAAATTCTTTTGCAGCCTCAGCTTCAGGACCAGTCTCTACCAATCCCGGTATATAAGGCAGCGCCTGGGATTGTGGATCTGTTGTCATATAGTAATCCAAGTTAGTATACAACTTATGTCCGGCAGCTAATGCCGCATCCAATGCTTCCTGACAAGCACTTCTTGCCCGTTCCCATTTGCTTGCATCATAAGCATGACTGACAACAGATTTCCCATATCCCGGAGTTTCCCATTTTTCATTTCTCCAGTCTGCATCACTATAAGGAAAACTTCCGTTCCATAATGGTGACGCGGCATAAAGATACATACGTGCTTTAATAGCCTTGGCAATAACAGATGTTGCACGTCCCCATTCATCTCCCGAGCGCGTTGCCGGCAGATTAGGAATGACTTCCGTATCCAGTTTGTTAGCAATCCAGTCCACCACATAGTCAAAATGAGACCGTCCGGGGAAATCTTCGGAAGGTGTATCCATATCTATATAATGGTCGTTGATAGGAATAGGGCCATAGAACTGTAACAATAGGAAATGATAATAAGCAATCAGAAAGTTTGCTTCCGCTCTCCAGTTCGCTTTCTTTTCTTCTGATACGACAGTCGTTTTTTCCAGTTGTTGCAGGAACAAGTGACATTGACCGATATACCGATAGTAATTACCCCATTTCCATTCGGGAGAATCTGCCGTGGTAAAATTATTGGTTGCCATCTTTATAGACGCTTCTCCCCACTCTCCCGGCATAGTATATTCGTCAACACCCCCGTTTTCCGTCTGGGCGCTGTAATTGCCTGTGTTGGGAACAGCGGCATAACATGAATACAAAAATCCTAAAGTTGCGTTTTCCGTCTTGGTCGCGTCCGGCAATGATGCTTGTTCCGGCGGGACAACATCCAGATAGTCACAAGAAGTCAGGCTACCTGCGGCAATCAATAATGCGGTAGCTACAGATTTGGCATATTTAATGATATCTTTCATATCTTGCTTGTTTTTCATGATTAGTTAAAAATGTAATTGAATTCCGATATTGAATGTACGTTGCAACGGATAGGCATACCATGCCAGTTCCGGGTCCCAATGCTTGAAAGGGCTGAATACCGCTACATTATCACAGTTGAAGTAAGCCCGTCCATATTTGAATGTATACCCTAATTCCAACGTTTTAAATCGTATGAAATTCCCATTACGCATCCAATATGTACTACTCAGCTTATTGTTGGCCGTTTCAGTATCCAATAATCCCAGACGAGGATATTTGGCATTCGGATTCGGATTGGCTTCTGTCCAGTAATCATCAGCAATAAACTGGAAGATATTATTATCACCCGCACCGAACGGATGAATGCCGCTAATCATAAGTGACCTCTTGGCGGAACCATTGAAAAACACACCGAAATCGAAATTCTTATAAAACAGATTCAAGCCGAACCCATATTGGATACGTGGTGTGCCACCATATTGCGAGATAACCATCTGGTCATCCGTATCAATGATATTATCGCCATTAATATCTTTATATTTGATATCCCCCACTTGCGGAGTACTACCAAAATCCTGAAGCGGAGAATGGTCTATCTCATCCTGTGACTGGAATAATCCTTCTGCTATATATCCGTAAGTATATGACAACGGACGTCCTTCTGCGCTCAACCATGGCAAATCATATTTGGGCTCATCAGCTTCAATGTATTTATTGGCAGTGTATGTAAAGTTTCCACGCACTTCCATACTTAAGTCCTTAGTGATTGATTGACGGTACGTAGTGCTAAATTCAATACCGCTATTTCTCACCTTGCCTAGATTACTCCATGGTTTAGCACCGTAATATCCTAATGATTCCGGCCATGCTTCACGGTGTAACAAAATATTATACCGGTTTTCACGAAAATAATCAAATGTGATATTCCAGTTACGGAACAGAGTCAGGTCTACACCCAAGTCTAACTTTTTGGCACGTTCCCATCCTGCATTTTGCACTGCATATTGATTTACGATGGGACCATTCATATTCAGATTTGGTCCTGACATGCCCGTAGTGAAACCACCGCCACCCGTTAAATTAATATTATCAATATACAAGAAGTGAGGCCCGTCTTTGGGACCTGTCTCATCACTACCTACAAGACCGTAAGAACCTCTGATTTTCAGATTATCAACGACATGTGAAAGTGGTTTGAAAAATTCTTCATTACTGATAACCCATCCCAGGGATACGGCCGGGAAAAACTCGAAACGGTTCCCTTTTGCCATACGTTCAGAACCGTTATAACCAAAGTTGAATTCAAACAGATACCGTTGTCCGTAATCATAAGTAGCGCGTCCCGAAAATCCTTGAAGACGATTCGGTAGTACGCTGTCCCTATATTCACGTTGCGTATATAACAACATGGCACCTACACTGTGTAGTCCGAACTGCCTTCCATAATTCAATGCAAACTGCATATAGATGGTATAATCCCCATTTTTGACATAGTCGGAAGTTGCCAGATAGTCAGTACCTTCCTTTATCATTTCCGTTTCATATGTAGCAGGGTTTTCAGGATCATAACTTCCGGCCTTTACTTTATAGTAGTAGGGGGTAATGGTGCGTGTAAAATAAGAACTTGACCAATTCTTAAAATTAAGCAATCCGTTGACACTAAGCCCTTTTGTAATAAAATCCAATTGTTGTGTCAACTTCAATGAGGCATTAATTGTATTCTCACTGCTTTCCTTAAAAGAGCTTACCATGTAAGCATAAGGATTTGTACGCACCCCACTGTCCACAGTCGACATATTACCGAAACGTACATGGCTATCCCCGTCTTCTGCAGGGAAATAAGCAGGGAAATAAACAGGATTAGCAGTATAAGTCAGTTTAAATAAGTCTCCGGTAGAGTAACTCGGTCCCTTGCCTTTTTGAATCTGTGCATTGATTCTCAATTCCACCTTCGTACTGGGAGTCACTTTATAGGTGATATTATTCTGGAAATTGAATCCCCAGTTATTGATGTTATTATCGAATGAGTAAATTTTAGGAGATTCAATAAGCCCTGTATCATGATTTGCCTGTACACTCATGAAATAAGTTGCTTTTGAATTACCACCCTGAATGGTAAGGTTTGCACGTTGGTTTACTGCCATATTCCTGAATATCAAGTCGCTCCAATCCACATCCGGATATACGTATGGATTCAAGTGGTTGCGTGTAGCGTTAATCGCTTCTTGCGAGTATTTCGGAGTGACCGCATGGTTACGTGTAGTTGAAGCCTCATTATACATTTCCATCCACGTAGCCCCGTTTACGAATTCAGGAAAATTCATAGGTTGGTTGAACGAGTTCTCGAAAGTGACACTAATTTTAGTTCTTTCGTTTTCGTTACCGTCTTTGGTTTTGATAAGCATCACACCATTCGCGCCACGCGCACCGTAAATGGCGGTAGCGGAAGCATCTTTCAGGATGGAGAAACTTTCAATGATTTCCGGCGGAAGCCTGTTCAAGTCGCTAGACGAAATTTCTACGTCATCCAACATGATTAATGGAGTGGCACGTCCTCCGAATGTACTAACGCCACGGATATAGAAATCAGACGCACTACCCGGTTCGCCACTTGTACTCATTGAAATCACACCAGCCAATTTTCCAGCAAACGAATTGGTCAATGAAGAACTAGGAGCTTTGAGTTCCATTCCCTTTACACTTGTAATAGAGCCTGTTACACTAACTTTTTTCTGTGTGCCGGCACCAACAACCACAACTTCGTTCAGCATCTGGTTGTCAGATTCCATTTTCACATTCACCACACCAAGGTCGCTGACGTCTACTGTCTTTTTCTTGTAACCGATATAGCTAACCTCAATTTGGGAACGGGTACCGCTGACAGATATTGTAAAATTTCCGTCCACATCAGTAATGACTCCTTCTTTCTGACCTTTTATCAGTATTGTCGCACCAATAATGGGCTCCCCTGTTTCCGCATCGGTCACAGTACCGATAACTGAGCGTTTTTTCTTGCCTTGCTGTTGCGTGACTTCTGCCTTATCTACTTTCAGTATGACCTCATTTCCTTTGATCATGTAAGAGATTCCACTACCTTTAAATACTTCTTTTAGTACTTCTTCAATGGTACCTTCGCAATTTAAGTTTTTGTTGATTGTGTTTTTCAAGTCAGCAGCATTGTAAAAGAAAGTATAATTACTACTTTTTTCAATAATCTGAATGACTTGTTTGATTGTCATTGCTTGTCCTTTTACTGAGATAACTCCTTGTGCTCCTAAAAGAGTGATCGGATAAAAAAACAGCAACAACGCGATATACTTTAAATACCGCCGACTGTTAGACTTTCGATTCTTTTTCATGCTTTTGCATTTTTAATTAGACATAAGTTGAATATTAGTTTTTTATAATGATTCCATCTGTGTGTTCTTCTTTGTTTAAGTTTAAACTGAAGCAAATTTTATTGATTACATCCATTAACGACTCGTCATAACGGATACTGCCGGTAAATGCAGATTCATGATTGAGACCTTTGTCTAAAGTGACATCGGAATTATACATCCGATTGACAATACCAATAAGTTCTTGTAAGGGAATATCTGTGAAATTATATTTTCCATTATCCCATTTAATGTTAGCAATCCGTTCTACTTTTGTTTTAGCATTACTGGGGTTGTATATCACCTTTTGCAAAGGTTTCATGACAGTTCTCTGCCCTGTAGCTTCCACATTAAATTCTATCTTACCGTTAAACAAGGTTATTTCGTTTTTCTCAGCATCGGTCTGCTTGACAAGAAAGCACGTACCCTTTACTTCTATAAAAGCCTTGTTTATATGTACTTGAAAAGTACTTCCTTCGTGTTTATAGACTTCAAATAATGAATTGCCGCTGAGCCATACCTTCCGATCCTTATCAAATGCCTTCGTGTATTTTATAGTGCTTCCTGGCTCCATCCATACTTTAGTACTATCCGGCAAAATATACATCTGACTTTGTTGGGCAGTAACTTTGATAAACTCATCTGCTATTTTGTCTCCTTTTGACGTTAACCAATGTCCACCTATTATCAATAAAAGAGTAAATGAAGCTGCAACTAAAGCCCACCTTAGTCCTACAAGAACTCTGTTGCTTTTATATACCTTGCGAATAGAATTAATCCATTTTTGTCTTGTTTTGGGCTAATTGAGAGAAAATATTTCATTCTCATCTTTCCTCTCATATACAAAAATGAAAATCCTCTTTCAACCTATCACCACTCTCCTGGAACTCCCTATTCATCGCGTTTACAGAGCGGTGATAGGTCGTTAATAACCTATCACCACATCTATCACCTATCACCATCCGGATAGTGCATATTATGCTCTTTTTAGCTTTTCCCAAACCATGCCATACATATTCCAACGCTTGACGTGTATAAAATGACTTATAGTGAAACACTTCGTTTCAAGCCTTGGAACAAAGTGTTTCAAGTAATGAAACAATTAGTTTCAACCATCAGAAACTTTAGTTTCAAGTAATAGAAACTTTAGTTTCTTACCGATGAAACTCTAGTTTCAAGCAATAGAAACTTTAGTTTCAAGCCAAGAAACACATTGTTCCAAGGCTTGAAACGAAGTTATCCCCTACGGAATGTACTGTTTACATATAAGCTCCTGTTTATATGCAGGCTTGTCTATGTCGGGCGGTGATAGGTGATAGATAAGGTGATAGGTTATCAACCACCTATCACCGTCCTGTAAATACGATGAATAGGGAGTTTCAAGAGAGTGGTGATAGGTTGAAAGAGGATTTTCATTTTTGTATATGAGAGATGATAGACGATAATGCCAAATTTCCTGTATTTACTAGAGGACAATCGTATTCAAAATTTAGTTTATCCCTGTATGTTTATTTATAAACTCCGCCAGTATATTTGTTTTTTTATAAAAAAACAAATATATTATATTACACATAATCAATGCGTTACGAATTAATTCCATTTTTTCTTTCACTTTTTTACAAAGTCGATGTGGGGTTAGAAAGGAGTGCTGTGTATTTAATAGTATAAGAGCAAAAGTAAAGTTTAAAACCAACAAGATAAAAATAGGATGGATAAGGTTGAAAAGAAAAGTTTAATCAAAAGCTTGCTATCAGGCAGATTAACCAAAAAGCAACGCAGAGAGTTTGCTGACTTGGAACCGGTAGATATAGAAATTAGAAAACAATGGAATGAATCTGGCAACAGACTTGTTAATGTGGAGATAAAAGAACAAATATGGAAAAAAGTAAAAAACAGATGTGAATACAAGGACAGAAACCAAGTTCTTGTAGAACTTAGGTGGTATTTTGCCGCAGCTTCATTAGCTCTTTTATTAACGATAGGTGGATTCTGGTTAAAGTCAAATGGAGACAAGATTGCAAATGAGTTCATTAAAATCACTGCACAACAAAGCCAGATGTACACTTTACCGGATAGCACCAAAGTATGGATGGAGCCCGGAAGCACTATAAGATATGCAAAAACATTTAACAAATATAGAAAAGTATGGCTCAGTGGTAATTCATTATTTGAGGTCTACAAACATGAAGGCAGTACTTTTCAAGTATATATCGATAAAGCTTTCATAGAGGTAAAGGGGACATGTTTCCACGTTAAACAAACTAACGCTGAGAAAAACGAAATAACCTTGTTTAACGGTAAGATAGAATTTAATGTGGAAGCTACCGGACAGAGAACTGTCATGAAACCTTTGCAGAAGGTGATATACAACCCCAGTAATGCTGAAACGAAAATAGAACAAATCGCTAACATAAAATGGGAAAACGGGAAATACAACTTCACCGATATTCCCTTGCAAGAACTAATCAGCATTATCAACCAAATGTATAACTCCGATGTCATTTTACACAAAGGTATCAATCATGAGTCAGCATTCACCGGCAGTATTCGCTACGATGAACCGCTGGAAGATGTTGTCAACAAGATTTGTTTCACACTAAACCTGAATAAAGAAGAACATGCAAATAGAATCATTATAAAAAACTAATAATTAACTTATGTCTAATCTAAAATGCAAAAGCATGAGAAAAATTCATTTCTTTGACAAGCAACGATATCTGAAGTATATCGTATTGCTGTTGCTTTTTTACCCGCTCAACATCTTGGGAGCGCAAGGAGTAATCTCAGTAAAAGGGCAGGCAATGACTATCAAACAAGCGATTCAGCTAATTGAAAAAAACAGTGATTACACATTTTTCTACAATGCTGCAGACTTGAAAAACACAACCAACAAAAATTTCAATTGTGAAGGATCCATTGAAGAAGTCCTGAAAGAGGTATTCAAAGGAAGCGGAATTACCTATATGATCAAAGGTAACGAGATCATACTGAAGGTAAACAAGGAAGAACCTGCCCAACAGCAACCTAAAAAAAAGCGTAGCGTTACGGGAACGGTGGTAGATGCTGAAAATGGCGATCCGGTCATCGGTGCCACCGTTGTAGTGAAAGGACAGAAAGACGGGGTCATTACCGACTTGGACGGTAATTTCACAATCTCCGTGAGCGGTTCAAGAGTACAACTGGAATTCAGTTACATCGGCTACAAGAAAAAGACAGTCGATGTGGGCGATCTCGGTGTCATCAATGTAAAGATGGAATCGGATAACCAGTTGTTAAGCGAAGTAGTGGTAGTAGGTGCCGGTACACAGAAAAAGGTCAGCGTCACAGGCTCTATCACCAGTGTAAAAGGTATGGCTTTGAAAGCACCCAGTTCATCACTGACTACCTCATTTGCAGGTAAACTCTCCGGAGTTATCTCAATGACAAAATCGGGTGAGCCCGGAGCCGCTTCTGAATTTTATATCCGTGGTGTAAGTACTTTCGGCGGACGCTCCACTCCTCTTATCCTGCTGGATGATGTGGAAATTTCCACTACAGACTTGAACAATATTCCGGCCGAAACAATCGAAAGTTTCTCTATCTTGAAAGATGCTTCCGCAACCGCAATTTATGGCGCACGCGGTGCAAATGGAGTGATGCTGATTACCACAAAAACAGGTAAGGAGAATGAGAAAACACGTATCAACGTGACTTTGGAAAACACATTTAACAAACCTATGAACATGCCGAAGTTTGTAGACGGGGCAACATGGATGGAACTGTATAATGAAGCCCAATTGACACGAAATGCCGGAGCAACTCCAAAATATTCACAATTGGATATTGATAATACCCGCAACCACGTCAATCCGTATGTTTATCCGGATGTAAACTGGCAGGATATGATATTCAAGGATATGAATATGAACCAACGCGTGAATGTCAATATCTCCGGTGGCGGCAGCAAGGCATCATATTATATGAGTTTGCAGGCAAACCACGATACGGGTTTGCTGAACACCAAGAAAGTTTATTCTTATAATAACAACATCAATAACTGGGGATATAACTTCCAGAACAACATCTCTTATAAAGTGACTCCGACCACCAAAATAGATCTGCACATGAACGCGCAGATTCGCAATATGAAAGGTCCGAATTACAGTACCTCGGAGTTATTCAAAAAAATGTTGTACACCAATCCTGTATATTTTCCGGCCACTTTCCCCGCACAGGAAGGCGATACACATATCCGCTTTGGTAATGCCCGCTGGGCCGGTTCCAGTTTACGCACGAACCCATATGCCTATATGTTGAGTTCATTCAAGGAAACCAATGAAAACACGTTGAATACTTCATTGAAAATCAACCAGAAATTGGATTTTGTTACCAAAGGATTAAGTGTTCAAGCCATGGTTAACTGGAAAAACTGGTCGTCCTCGGGATATAACCGCAGTATTAAGCCCTACTATTATGGTATAAAAAACGGCAGTTACAATCCCAACAACCCGACCGACTACGAAACAGAATTGCTTAATACCGACGGAACTGACTATCTGGCCACATCTGACATCAGTAAGTCATCCGACCAGACTTTCTATATGGATGCCCGTATCAACTACGACCGTCAATTCGGTCTACACCACGTGACTGGAATGTTGATGTATATGCAGCGCGAATACCGTAGTGACGTATTGCCCCAACGTAACCAAGGGCTTTCCGGCCGTTTCACCTATGATTACGGACAACGTTATCTGATAGAATTGAATTTCGGCTACAACGGAACCGAACGCTTGGCAAAGAAAAGCCGTTTTGAGTTTTTCCCTGCACTTTCTTTAGGATGGGTAGTCAGCAATGAGGCATTCTTCGAACCGATGACCAAATGGGTGGACAACTTGAAGGTCAGAGGGTCTTATGGACTTGTCGGCAGTGATGAAACCGGATTAAATGCCGGTGCGCAACACTTCCTCTACATCGATCAGGTAAAACTTAACACAATAGGATTTACCACCGGGGTAGATATGAACTATACGCTTAACGGCCCGCAAATGATTACGTATGCCGTGCAAAATGCCGGATGGGAACGTGTCAAGAAGCTTGATATAGGTGTAGATATGAGCTTGTTCCGCCAAATAGATATTACAGCCGACTATTTCAAGGAACGTCGCTATAACATCCTATTGAATCGGGAAGCATGGCCACAATCATTAGCTTACCATACAGCCAAGCCATGGAGCAATCAAGGTAAAGTCGACAACTGGGGTATCGAACTTAGCGTCAACTGGCACAAGGAAATAATCAAGGATGTATATATCGACTTCCGTGGTAACTTTACTTATACAGAAAACAAATATGTCAACCTGGACGAACCTGTATATCCATACATATGGAAAACTTCCACAGGAAAACCGCTGAGCCGCACAACAGGGTATGTGGCCGAAGGATTATTCCAGAGCCAGGAAGAAATAGACAAAAGTCCGGTACAGAATTTAGGTAGTGTTACCAAGCCCGGTGACATAAAATACCGTGACATCAATGGTGACGGCAAAATCGATGCAGACGACCAGGTCATGCTTTCTCCCTACGGCACCGTGCCCCGTATCCAATATGGTTTGGGATTCAATATTACCTATAAGAAGTTTGACTTTGGTGTATTCTTCAACGGTTCGGCAAAACGCAAACTTATGGTTAGCGGCATCACTCCATTCGGAGAAAGTGACTACAACGTTATGCAGTTCATTGCCGACGACCGTTGGACAGAGAACAACCCCAACCCAAATGCCCAATATCCACGTTTAGGATTGACCAGTTCACAAACAGCCAACAATACAGTGGCAAGTTCTTACTGGATGCGTAATGGAAATTTCATCCGCTTCAAGACACTGGAATTCGGTTATAGTTTCAAATATGGACGTGTTTACCTCAGTGGTGACAACCTGGCGGTGTTCAGCCCGTTCAAACTTTGGGATCCGGAACTCGGTTGGGACTCATATCCGCTGCAACGCGCATTCAATATCGGAATACAATTGACATTCTAAATCGGTAACTTTAAACTTATACGCGAAATATATGAAACTAAGAGATAAAATAACCAAAATAGGCAGCCTGCTTACAATCGCAGTTTATTGCCTGACATCATGCGATTATCTGGATGTTGTTCCACCCGAACAAGCCAGCCTGAAAGACGCGACCAAAACACCGGAAACTACGAAAGGCTTCCTATATTCCTGCTATGCCGGCATTAAGGGAGACCAGGTTACCTGGCAATATACCAACATGGAAGGTTCTACTGATGAATACGCCTTACCACCCCTATGGAACACGAATGGACAGAAACTGGCTTGGGGGCTTTTCAACTCTACCAATTACGGAGCGTGGAGATGGGGAAGTGTATATCAATACATCGGCCAATGCCACCTGTTCCTTTCCCAACTCGAAAACGCACATGGAGTATCAGAAGTGTTAAAGAAAGAATGGAGAGCGGAAGCGAACTTCCTTATTGCATATTACCACTTCCTGCTGTTGGAATATTACGGCCCTATCCCCATCACAGATTCTTATATTGACATGGAAACCCCGTCCAACGAATACAACGGACGTTTCCACTTCGACTACATCGTCAATTGGATTGCCATGAAACTGGATCAGGCTTCCGAAGACCTTCCGGCTTCCCGTGTAGGTGACGAATGGGGACGCGCAACTTCCACCATCGCCAAAGCTATCAAAGGACGTTTGTTGCTTTACGCAGCTTCCCCTCTATGGAACGGCGGCTTCCCTTATCCGGAATGGAAAAATGAAAATTTTGAAACTCCGGGATACGGAAAAGAGCTGGTCAGCAAAACTGCCGATCCTGACAAATGGAAACGTGCCTTGACCGCTTGTAAAGATGCTTTAGAATGGGCAGAAGGAGATGGCGGATGCTCATTAATGGATATCGAGGACTGCAAGACCCAGATGACCAACCAAAGCCTGAACATCAGTTCATTGTCATTACCTGTAACCGACGCAAACGATTCTTTCAAGAATCATGTCATGCTAATGCGTTATATCCTTACCACCCGCTATTCGGACGGTAACCGCGAAATACTCTGGGGGCTGGCAGGAACAGATTTGTACAACCAGATATTATCCTGCCTTCCATTACATTGCAGCAAGCAAAGCAACGGTACATGGAACGACGGATACAGCGGTATGTCTCCTTACCTGAACGCCGTGGAACGTTTCTATACGAAAGACGGAAAACTGCCGAGACTGGCAGCCGAAACTAACGAATTTGCCAGTGAAGACTCGTGGTATGAATCAGCACAGCAAAGTAACGCGGACGTCATCCGCCTGAACGCGAACCGTGAACCGCGCTTTTATGCATGGATTTCCTTTGACGGCGACCAATATGCCTTGAAACTGAATGACGGTTCTCCGTTAGTCATCAACCTGAAAGACCCGGATGCCCAAGGTAAGAGTACATCAGGCAACAGCGCACGCAACTATTGTGTGACAGGATATCTCTGCAAAAAGTTTATCCAACCGAATATCAACTGGACAAAAGGCGGCAACTTGGATAAGAAAGATTATCCGGCTACACTGATACGTCTTGCAGAACTTTATCTCAACTTAGCCGAATGTTACGCTGAAACAGGTGACACGGAAAATGCCCTGAAATATCTGAATGTTATCCGTAACCGTGCGGGTATTCCCGAACTGACCACCGCCGACCTTACCGCCGAAATGACACTTATCGACTGGATACGCAACGAACGCTTCGTGGAGCTTTATGCTGAAGGACATCGTTACTATGATGCCCGTCGCTGGATGATTGCCCCGGAAGTATTTGCAGCCGGTGTTCGTAAAGGACTCAATATGGAAGAACTGGAAAGTCCGTCTTTCGAAGAATTGAATCAGCCGGTAAATGTACAACAGGATTTCAAATGGGAAAACCGGATGTATCTGGCACCTGTATTTGTGAACGAGGTCTATAAGAATCCACAAATGGTTCAAGCACCGGGATATTAACCATAAACAGTATATCAATATGAAGAAATTAATATATTCATTCCTTTTCTTAGGAACAATTATCAGCCTCAGCAGTTGCAAGGAGGACAGCTTCGAGGATTTGATTCCACAGAAATATGAAAAGATCCTCTATCTCACGACTAGCGGACAACAGAATCTTGCGCTTTTCAATGATGGTTCGAATGTAGATTATACGGTAACTGTCGGAAAAACAGGCAGTAATCCGGCAGCCACTGCAATGGTTCAACTAAAAGTCATGACTCAGGCAGAAATTGACAAAGACGAACATTACACCGGAAATAACTACACCGTATTCAGCAATGAGTGTTATATATATAAGGCTCAAGCACTCGAATTCAAATCCGGAGACACTTACAAGAGTGTCACACTGCAACTGGTACCGGAGAAAATGGTGGAAGAGATACATGCCAACGAAAATCCGGATGCTGTATTCATTCTTCCGTTTAGGCTTACAAGCCAGACGGATTCTGTAAACACAGATAAATGTGACTTGATACTTAAACCGAAAATCACAGAATTGAGTATTGCATTCAAAAAAGGAAGCAAGACTATCAATCTGACTGACAACAAAGAAAACAGCATCATCTTTGAAACAGACATTGCAATGGTGGCCGGTGTACAAAACACTTGGGATTTCACTGCTGACATGGAAGTGCTGACAGACCAAAGTATCCTGGATAAATATAACAGTGACAACAACACCAACTACCTTATGATTCCAACCGGAGCATTCAGCGATATAGAATCTGCTGTATTTGAAGCCGGCAACAATGAATCCGCAGGTACGGTAACTATCAGACGTGACCATTTATCTAAAGGATACACCTATCTGCTCCCGTTGAGGCTCAAAGCTATCACGGAATATGAGAATATCGCAGTCAGCGACAAGATATTCTATGGAATAGTGGAATATCCGCTGGATATGGTAAAAGACAAGATAACCCTGACAACTGCAATGTTGGCAGACCCATTCGGCTGCGGTGGTGGAGATGGTACGGTATTGGCTAATTTAGTGGATGGAGTAACCGATACATATTACCATACCCAATATGGAAAAGCAGTCGGTGACCCCACATATGGGCAACCGGTTGATATTACTCTGGATAATCTGGTGAAAAGTATCATGTTCAGTTATGTAACAAGACATAATAATGGTAATGCGACTCCACAGATCATCAAATTATTCACTAGCAATGATGGAGAGAACTGGACTGAACTGACGACAATAAATAGCGGTTTGCCAGTTGACAACCTGAAAACATATACCTCTAAAATATTTGCAGCGACCGAGGAATTCAAATACCTGCGATTCTCTGTAATTCGTTCCAGATTAGGAGAATGTGACGGTTCTTCCGTAGGACCATGCTGGGCTCTGGCCGAACTGGAACTTTGGGGAAGTAATTAAACACTAATAAAGTACAAACTATGAAACATATATCTTACTATTTAATCACTTTATTATGCGTCTTTGCCATGGTAACTAATACCGGTTGTAAAGATGATGAAGAAGTAATCGTAGCCAAACAACTGGAAATCGACGGCAGTCTGTTGAACAAAGAACTGGATTTCAGAAGTGCCACCATTACTATACCGATCAATACGAATATGCGTATCAGTGAATGGAGTGTCAACTCTGACAGCAAATGGGTAACCGCCTTCCAGCAAACTGACAATATCATTTTATCCGTACTGGACAGCGAAGAGCAGACCAAGCGTACTGCAAACATTACCATACGCTCGGAACTGATAAATGTCAAGTACACTATCAAGTTGACCCAATATGGAATCAATGATGTCCCGGTGAGGGCGGATACCAAAATTGAGATTACAGGTGGATGGGATAATCAACATCACAGTGGAAATGATATCAGCAAAACATGGGATAAGAATTTCTCAACTGTTTACCATTCTCCATGGGAAACAGAGACTCCGACCACTAAATTCCCGGTACTGCTAGATTACTATTTCTCAGACAATGCAAAGAAGATAGATAGAATCGTTTATTATAGTGGTGGTGGCAATGGTGCCATGGGTGAATTTCAGTTAGGATATTCATTGGAAGTTAAAGAGTCGTATGAAGAGGCCGACTTCATATTCACAGGTGAGAAATACGATTTCGGGAAAAGCGGCACACAGCATACTCTCGATACTGATAAAATTCCAGCAGGTGCCAAGGCCATTCGTTTCAAAGTACTTAGTGGAGCCGGAGATAATAAAGACCCGGAACTTCCTGAAGGAGTAACCGCAGGATTCGTTTCATGCCAGGAAATGGAATTTTATGAAAAGGCCAACTATCGTGATATGAATGACCAGTTATTGAGCGTATTTACCGATCATAGTTGTACGGCTGTATTGGAAGGCGTGACTGACGAGCAGATCGAAGCTCTCCCCAGTGAAACATTCAAACGTATCGCCTATGCTCTCAGAGACAACACGTACGATGAATGGGAAAAAGATTTCCGTATCCGCAACTACGAAGCATATAGCAATAACAAATACTGGGCGGAACAGATACAGACCAAGAAATACAGTGACCTGGACAATCCTACGGGTATCTATGTAAAGAAGGATGAAGAAATGATTGTTTTGGTAGGTAAAATACCCGCAGGGCAAAAAGTCTCTTTACAGTGTATCTGGGAACATTGGGGAGATAACAAACATACCTACAAGCAAACGTCTTCAAGCGGTGATACTTATCCATTGACTGAAGGTGTCAACTTATTGACAATGAAAGGCCCCGGACAGTTATTCATCATGTATAATGTAGATGGAGAAGGTCTGTTGTCAAATCCCGAACCGGTCAAGATACATATTCCATTAGGGAATGGCGTTGTCAACGGTTTCTTCGATCTGAAAGAACATAAGACTGACGCCAAATACGCAGAATTGATAAGCAAGGCAACCCACAAGTATTTCTGTGTACGCGGTGAACGAATCATGTTCTATTTCCACCGTCTCAAAATGCTGGACGCTGCTCCGACAGAGATTCTGTCTGCTATCCACCTGTGGGATGACTTCATCCGTTGGGAACAGGAAATGAGCGGTATCGAAGCATTCCGGCAAGCGGGCAAATACAACAACCATATGTTTGCCATTTCACCGGAAGGAAGCTATATGTGGGCATCCGATTATCAAATTGGATTCGTTTATACCTATCTGAGTAATATTCTTCTGCGCGAAAACGTAATGGCTGTAGAAGATAATGCCTGGGGACCGGCACACGAAATCGGACACGTACACCAGTATGCCATCAACTGGCCCGGTTCTACCGAATCCAGCAATAACCTGTTCTCGAATTATATTATCCGTCGTTTAGGAAAATACTATTCTCGCGGACGCGGACTTTCTTATCTTGCCAATACCGTTTACAAAGACGACAAAGCATGGTATAACATGGGAAGTTCCACCCATCAGAATGAAGATACGGAAATACATATGCGAATGAACTGGCAATTATGGATTTACTATGAACTCTGCAAGGGTACGGAAGAAACGCCGACATTCTGGCCGGAAGTATTCAATATAATGCGTACCAAATACCGCTCTATACCTGAGAGTGATCCGGGAGCCCGCCAAATGGCATTTGTCAAAGCTGTATGTGAAGCTGCACAGGAAGACCTGACAGAATTCTTTGAAACATGGGGATTCTTCAAGACTGTAAATGCCACAATCGAACAATACGGTACTTTCAAATATACTGTAACCGACCAGATGATAGAAGACACCAAAGCGGAGATTGCAAAATATCCGAAAAAAGCAGTGCCTATCCAGTATATAGAAGACCGCAGAACGAGTGATTTCTCATCAGGAGATTATAGGTACAAAGAAGTCGGTGATGTGGGTTACTATACACAATTCAAAGAGAATACACAGATAACGAAAACACCGACCTATACTTTGTCCTCTTCCGTACAAGGAAAGAAAATCATAGTAAGCAATGGTGAACAAGCGGTAGCCTTTGAAGTGAGAAAACAAGATAAACAAGCAGAAGGGAACGAGGCTCTAATGGGCAAAGTCGTATTCTTCGCTAACTCTTTCGAGTTCCTTGTTCCACGTAATATCAGCATGAGCGGTTGCGGTATATACGCTGTACAAGCGGATGGCGAACGCAAACTAATGACTCAGGTGAAAGAATAACTTTCATCTCACCCGATAAATGGCAGGCAGCATATGCCTGCCATTTATTATTTCCCAATATATGCCAAGCTAGATGCCGTACACAAATGATTGCCATATACTTGGTTACGCAAAAAGTTAAGTAATACAAAAAAGAAGACTTATGTCTTAGGAAAATGCTCTTGTAACGTGTCTTATTTTTGAATACGTTCAAATAATAACCGTAAACTCAAATATTAAGAAATGCTAAATAAATCATTTATTCATAGGGGAGCACCCTTTACGATGTGTATTTATCTTGTATGTAAGAAAAATCACCGTCACAACCCAGACACATTAAGACAAGATGAAACCAATGAGAAAAGTAGGACTCATTTTCTACCCGAAATATGAATTTATAGTAAAAATATCTGTGACAAGCATACAGAATTGACTATTAATTACTACTTTTGGCAACTAAATGAAAAACGACAAATAACCCCCTATTAAAAACATAAAAATATGATGAAAAAGCTATTTACAGTCGCAGCTATCGGCCTTACTTTGTTAACCTGCCATACAAGCTGCACATCTCAGCAAAAGGTTCAGGAAGCCTTTGCACCTATCAAAGTAGAAACCCCTGCCCGCCCTGCCGGTCAAGAGGATGTAATCCAACTTGTCGCTCCCAAAATTGATACCGTACGTGTCGGTTTCATCGGACTGGGAATGCGTGGTCCCGGTGCCGTTGCACGCTGGACACATATTCCGGGTACTAAAATCGTTGCTTTATGCGACCTTGCTCCCGAACGTGTAGAGAAATCACAGGAAATCCTGAAAAATGCAGGATTGCCGGAAGCGGCATCTTACAGCGGTTCGGAAGACGCATGGAAGAAACTCTGCGAACAGGATGACATTGACCTCGTATATATCGCAACCGACTGGAAGCATCACGCTGAAATGGGTGTTTATGCTATGGAACATGGCAAGCACGTTGCTATCGAAGTTCCCGCAGCCATGACATTGGATGAAATCTGGCAATTAATCAATACGTCTGAAAAGACTCGCAAGCATTGTATGCAGTTGGAAAACTGTGTATATGACTTCTTTGAACTGACTTCTTTGAACATGGCACAGCAAGGTGTTTTCGGAGAAGTGCTTCACGTAGAAGGCTCATATATCCACAATCTGGAAGACTTCTGGTCTGAATATTGGAACAACTGGCGTATGGATTACAACCAAAAACATCGTGGTGATGTATATGCCACTCACGGCATGGGTCCGGCTTGCCAAGTGCTTAATATCCACCGTGGAGATCGTATGAAGACATTGGTATCTATGGATACAAAGGCAGTCAACGGTCCGGCTTATATCAAAAAGCAAACAGGAGAAGAAGTGAAAGATTTCCAGAATGGTGACCAAACTTCAACTTTGATTCGTACAGAAAATGGCAAGACCATGTTGATTCAGCATAATGTAATGACTCCGCGTCCATACAGCCGTATGTATCAAATAGTAGGAGCCGACGGTTACGCAAGCAAGTATCCGATTGAGGAATATTGCCTGAGACCTTCACAGGTTGACTCTAAAGATGTGCCTAATCACGAAAACCTGAATGCACACGGTTCTGTTCCGGCAGATGTAAAGAAAGCCTTAATGGATAAATACAAAGATCCTATCCATATCGAGTTGGAAGAAACTGCCAAGAAAGTAGGTGGTCACGGTGGTATGGACTTTATCATGGACTATCGCCTGGCATACTGTTTACAGAATGGTCTACCATTGGATATGGACGTTTACGACCTTGCAGAATGGTGCTGCATGGCTGAACTTACCCGCCTTTCTATCGAAAACAATTCAGCTCCGGTTGAAGTCCCGGATTTCACTCGCGGCGGATGGAACAAGGTACAAGGCTACCGTCACGCTTTCGCAAAATAATAAAATAGAATTTTCTTTTTGCACGAACACTATGAACCAATCCGGCTTTTCCAAAAAAGCCGGATTATTCTTAGGTTCGTGTTTGAACATTTTATAGAACATCATAATCACATTTATGAAAACAGCTATTCCAAAGCCTTCTAAGCAAGTCGTTATCCGTGAAGCCAGAGATTATGTAATGATTGCCATCGGCATGATTTTGTACGGTATCGGTTGGACAGTTTTCCTGCTTCCTAATGATATCACCACCGGGGGAGTGCCGGGTATTGCATCTATCGTATATTGGGCTACGGGTTTCCCCGTGCAGTACACCTACTTCACGATCAACTTCTTCTTGCTGTTACTGGCTCTCAAGCTCTTGGGTTTAAAATTTTGCATAAAGACAATCTTCGGTGTATTCACCCTGACTTTCTTTTTGTCTGTTATCCAAAAGCTGACAGCAGGTATCGGCCTTCTTCATGACCAGCCCTTCATGGCATGCGTCATCGGAGCATCCTTCTGCGGCGGGGGTATCGGCATTGCCTTTTCGGCCAACGGAAGTACCGGCGGTACGGATATTATCGCGGCTATTATTAACAAATACCGGGATATTACATTAGGAAGGGTTGTCTTAATTTGTGATATGATTATTATATCATCCAGTTATTTTGTCTTAAAAGACTGGGAAAAAGTGGTATATGGATTCGCAACTCTATATATTTGTAGCTTCGTACTCGACCAGGTAGTGAACAGCGCCCGACAGTCCGTACAGTTCTTCATTATATCCAATAAATATGAGGAAATTGGAAAAAGGATCAACGAGTACCCACACCGGGGAGTTACTATTATCAATGCAACCGGTTTCTACACCGGACGAGAACAGAAAATGATGTTTGTATTGGCCAAGAAGCGGGAATCTACCATTATCTTCCGGTTAATAAAGGACATCGACCCGAAAGCCTTTGTTTCGCAAAGTGCTGTTATCGGAGTTTACGGAGAAGGATTCGACCATATTAAAGTAAAATAAAAAAGGAATGAAAAACCAATATTGAAAAACATGAAATTTCGACCACACCCCCTCTTATTAACTAACATCTTGATGGGAATAATTTCCCTGGTAGCAACTAATGCCGTAGCTGATAATGCGAAAAAGCCTTATTGGCAAGACGTGCAGGTAGTAGCAGTCAACAAAGAGTATCCCCGTTCTTCGTTTATGACGTATGACAATCGAGACGATGCCATGAGCGGCAAATTTGAACGGAGCAAATACTACCGGTTACTAAACGGAACATGGAAGTTTTACTTTGTAGATTCTTACAAGGATCTTCCCGACAACATTACCGACCCGAATACCAGTACGGACTCATGGTATGACATTCAGGTACCCGGCAACTGGGAAGTACAGGGACATGGAGTAGCCATCTATACGAATCACGGCTACGAGTTCAAGGCTCGTAACCCGCAGCCGCCCATCTTACCGGAAGCTAATCCCGTTGGTGTATATCGCCGCGACATCGACATTCCTGCCGATTGGGACGGACGGGATATTTATCTGCACCTGGCGGGAGCCAAATCAGGCGTATATGTATATATCAACGGCAAGGAAGTAGGATATAGCGAAGATTCAAAGAATCCTGCCGAGTTCTTAATTAACCCGTATGTGAAACCGGGCAAGAACGTGCTTACGCTGAAAATCTTCCGTTGGAGTACTGGTTCTTATCTCGAATGCCAGGACTTCTGGCGTATCAGTGGCATTGAACGTGATGTATATATCTATTCACAGCCTAAAGTGGCAATTAGGGATTTCCGTGTAACATCCACATTGGATGATACTTATAAAAACGGTATTTTCAAATTGGCAATGGATGTACGCAACAATACCTCACAAACTTCCAAAGATTACATTATCGGATATAAGGTAATAGACCCCAAAAACGATAAAGAAATTGCAGGATTCGAAATGAATACTGCCTTTGGTGCCAACCAGACTGTACCTTTCTTTGAAGAAATAAAAGTTGATGTCCCCAACGTAAAGACATGGACTTCCGAACACCCCAATCTCTACAAACTATTGATGTATATCAAAGATGGAGACAAATTTGTAGAAATAGTACCTTTCAATGTCGGTTTCCGTCGTATTGAGATTAAACCGATTGAGCAGAAAGCTGCCAACGGCAAACCATATGTTTGCTTGTTTATCAACGGGCAACCGTTGAAACTGAAAGGCGTGAATATCCATGAGCATAATCCGGCGACAGGACACTACGTAACAGAAGAACTGATGCGCCGTGACTTTGAGCTAATGAAACAGCACAACTTAAACAGCGTACGCCTCTGCCACTATCCGCAAGACCGCCGTTTCTATGAGCTTTGCGATGAATACGGACTTTATGTATATGATGAAGCGAATATCGAAAGCCATGGCATGTATTACGATCTCCGTAAAGGCGGCACATTGGGCAACAACCCGGAATGGCTGAAACCTCATATGGATCGCACCATCAATATGTTCGAGCGTAACAAGAATTATCCAAGTGTCACTTTCTGGTCATTGGGTAACGAAGCCGGAAACGGATATAACTTCTATCAAACGTATCTGTGGCTGAAAGAAGCAGATAAGAATATTATGGATCGTCCTGTAAACTATGAGCGCGCCCAATGGGAATGGAACTCTGACATGTACGTTCCGCAATATCCGGGTGCCGACTGGTTGGAGAATATAGGCAAGAACGGCAGCGACCGCCCTATAGCTCCTTCCGAATATGCGCACGCTATGGGTAACTCCACCGGAAACCTGTGGGGACAATGGCAGGCAATCTATAAGTATCCGAATCTTCAGGGCGGATACATCTGGGACTGGGTAGATCAAGGTATCCTTCAGAAAGACAAGAACGGAAGAGAGTATTGGGCTTATGGTGGCGACTTCGGTGTAAATGCGCCTAGTGACGGTAACTTCCTTTGCAACGGTCTTGTAAACCCCGACCGCGGTCCGCATCCGGCAATGGCTGAGGTGAAGTATGTACATCAGAATGTAGGCTTTGAAGCGACAGATGCCGCATCCGGCAAATTTAAGATTACCAACCGTTTCTACTTTACGAACTTGAAAAAGTACCAGATTCATTATAATGTCGTTGCTAATGGCAAGAATATAAGAGGTGGAAAAGTATCTTTGGATATTGCTCCGCAAGCATCCAAAGAGTTCGCAGTACCGGTAAATGGATTGAAAGCCCAACCGGGAACTGAATATTTTGTCAACTTCAGCGTGACAACTACGGAACCGGAACCGTTGATTCCTGTTGGATATGAAATTGCATACGACCAGTTCCAGCTTCCTATCCAGGCAGAGAAAGGAACATATAAAGTTAGCGGCCCCGCATTGAATACATCCACACAAGGAGACGAATTAATGGCCTCATCCTCAAAGGTGAATTTTGTATTTAACAAGAAAAGCGGATTGGTTACTTCTTATAAAGTAGACGGAACGGAATATTTCAAAGACGGATTTGGTATTCAGCCTAACTTCTGGCGTGCTCCCAATGACAATGATTACGGAAACGGTGCTCCCAAACGTTTGCAGGTTTGGAAACAATCAAGCAAGAATTTCCATGTGACAGATGCCAGCATGACTACTGAAAACAAAGTCGTTTCATTGAAAGTGACTTATCTATTGGCTGCCGGCAATCTCTACGTCGTTACTTATAAGATTTATCCGAGCGGAGTCGTAAACGTAAATGCCAAGTTTACATCTACCGATATGCAAGCGACAGAGACAGAAGCGTCCGAAGCTACCCGCACGGCAACTTTCACTCCAGGAAGTGATGCTGCCCGTAAGGCTGCTTCCAAACTGGAAGTTCCTCGTATCGGTGTACGTTTCCGTCTGCCGGCACAGATGAATAATGTGCAATATTTCGGCCGTGGCCCGGAAGAAAATTATATCGACCGTAATCATGGTACTCTTGTTGGAGTCTACAAAACAACAGCAGACAAGATGTATTTCAACTACGTTCGCCCGCAGGAAAACGGACATCGTACGGATACCCGCTGGATTGCATTATCACCCGATAAAGGTAACGGACTGGCTATTGTGGCCGATAGTCTTGTCGGATTCAATGCTTTACGTAACTCCATCGAAGACTTCGATTCGGAAGAAGCCCTGCCCCACCCTTATCAATGGAACAACTTCAGCCCGGAAGAGGTTGCCAATCATGACGAGAAAGCTGCCCGCAATGTATTGCGAAGAATGCATCATGTCAATGATATCACTCCAAGGGATTTCGTAGAAGTCTGTGTAGACATGAAGCAACAGGGAGTCGGTGGTTACGACAGTTGGGGTTCCCGTCCGGAACCTTTCTATCAGATTCCTGCAAACCGCGAATACAACTGGGGATTCACGTTGGTTCCTGTTCGTTCAGCCAGCCAGGCTAATGAAGCTGCCAAATACGATTATCAATAACCTTAGTATAAATTTTAAAGAAAAGACCCATGAAAGATTTATCTAGCATTGTAGCTAAATTCAAAGTCCAAGGTACGGTAGAAGAAATCAAGCCGCTGGGATCAGGACTTATCAATGACACTTACAAAGTAAACACGAAAGAAGCAGACGCCCCCGACTACGTTTTGCAACGTATCAACCATGCTATCTTTCAGAATGTAGAAATGCTTCAATCCAATATTGCTGCCGTAACAGGACATATCCGTAAGAAATTGACTGAAGCAGGAGAATCGGATATTGACCGCAAAGTTCTATCTTTCCTCAAAACAGAAGAAGGCAAGACTTACTGGTTCGACGGTGATAATTATTGGCGCGTTATGGTATTCATTCCACGTGCCAAGACTTATGAGACAGTAAATCCCGAATACTCAAATTATGCCGGAGAAGCTTTTGGTAACTTCCAGGCCATGTTGGCAGATATTCCTGAAACTTTGGGTGAGACTATTCCTGATTTTCATAATATGGAGTTCCGTCTGAAACAGTTACGCGATGCTGTTGCTGCCAACGCTGCCGGACGAGTAGCAGAGGTACAATACTTTCTGGATGAAATAGAAAAGCGTGCAGACGAAATGTGCAAAGCAGAACGTCTGTATCGGGAAGGCAAGTTGCCGAAACGTGTATGCCACTGCGATACGAAAGTTAATAATATGATGTTCGACGAAGATGGTAAAGTGCTTTGCGTTATCGATCTGGATACGGTGATGCCTAGCTTTATATTCTCCGATTACGGTGATTTCCTTCGCACAGGAGCCAACACTGGTGATGAGGATGACAAAGACCTCAACCGCGTAAACTTCAATATGGAAATATTCAAAGCATTTACCAAGGGATATTTAAAAGGTGCCAAGTCATTCCTGACACCGATTGAGATAGAAAATCTTCCTTATGCTGCGGCTTTATTCCCATATATGCAATGCGTACGTTTCCTTGCCGATTATATTAATGGAGATACTTACTACAAGATTAAATATCCCGAACATAATATGGTTCGTACAAAGGCACAGTTCAAATTACTTCAAAGCGTAGAAGCACACACACCGGAAATGGTGTCATTCATCAATGAGTGCTTAAAGAGTTGAGAGTGGAGAATTGAGAGTGGAGAGTTTACCTGGTAAAAGCTCCATTCTCCCAACGATAAACAATAGGACGGCGGAGAAACGGTTTCAGTTTTTCCGCCGTTTCTTTTGACATATAGTCAGGAGTGGTAAGTGTAACGGTCAGTTCAGTATTCTTTTTATTGAAATCGGCTTTCATCAAGAGCATATCTGCCGAACGACGTGCTTCGTCAAAAGCATAGATGCCTGTTGAGTCCGGTGTGTTTAGGAAATCGCCCATTGCAGGCAGAGTGATAAACTGAGACTCGGTAAGCGGTTTCCAGTCCGTCGTATAAAAACGGATACTGCTATCACAGGCAGGAGCGCAAGCGGTAGAAACCGTACAAATCACGTTCGTTGTATCATTCAATGCCAATACTTTCATCTGCCATGTAGTTTGCGGAGACATTTGCATGCGGATATAGTCTTTTCCAAGTTCAGTCATTTCCGACTTCTTGCCAAAACGGTTTTCTACCTGTGCCTTCATTTTGCTTTCCAGAAAATCCACACAATCCGCCCTATTCACTTTAGTCAATAAGGGACTCAAAGAATCCGGCATATTCACAAACAAGGTTTTAGCTTCTTGTGCCTGAAGGGAAGTCAAGGAAAATAATCCGACAACTGAAAAGAGTATAGCGATAAAAAGTTTATTTATTTTCATATCAATCATATTTAGTCCCCAAATATAAGAATATCATTCCGATTAACACCAGTATAAGGTCAATCGCTTTGCTTTTTAAATTCTTTTCACGGAAGAAAAGAGCTCCGAAAATGAAAGAAACAATTACACTTCCCCGGCGGACCATCGAAACAATGGAAATCATGGAGTCGTCATAGCTTAATGCATAAAAGTACACAAAGTCTGCTGCCGAAAGAAAAATGGAAATCAGAATGATCGTCCAGTCCCAGCGAAACGGAGTGGTGGACTTTCTTTTTGGCCACCAAAGTAACAACAAGATAGGACACATGATAAAAACCTGATAGACATTGTACCAGGACTGTACTAACATCGGATTCAGTGACTTCATCAGATATTTATCATACAATCCGCTGATGGCACCTGTTATCGCTGCCAATACAATAAAGAAGATCCATTTATTATGTTTAAAATCAATTCCTTCTTTCTTTCCCGAACGGCTCAACATGAAGAAAGAAGCAATAGCCAGCATTACACCAATCCATTGATAGAGATTCAACCGTTCGCCAAACACAAGCATAGCTCCTACCAGCACCATCACCGGGCGGGTGGCATTGATAGGCCCTACGATGGTAATGGGCAGATGCTTCATTCCAAAATAACCGAATATCCATGAAGATAATACGATGAACGACTTGATAATAATATATTTATGCTGTTCCCATCCGGCAACCGGAACATTGAATATCGTTTCGCCCAGCACGTTCGGCTGATATACAGAAAGCAGAATAAACGGAAGAAATATGAGACTGGAAAAGAAAGTGTTCAAAAACAGGACGGGAAGTACCGCATTGTCTTTCAGCGATTTCTTTTTGAATACATCATAAAATCCCAGCAAAGTAGCCGAGAGAAATGCTAATAATAACCACATGAGGAGATTTACTATTTTACGATTTACAATTTACTATTTATGATTTACTACTTTCAAATATACTTTCGGGATATTCTACATTTACCAGAAAAAGAGCATTCCCTGGTGCAGAAGTACCCGCTTTGCCACGGTCTTGCAGTTCTATGACCTTACGGAATCCTTCAATAGAAAGTTTGCCACGTCCCACTTCAAGAAGAGTGCCCACTATAGCACGCACCATATTCCGTAAAAAACGGTCGGCACGGATAGTAAATACCCAAGTGACATCATCTTCCTGTGTCCATTCGGCATGAGTTATATGACAAATATTAGTTTTTACGTCCGTATGTAGTTTGCTAAAACTTGTAAAGTCCGTGTATTCAAACAAAGTACGTGCAGCCTCATTCATCCGTTCATAATCCAATGGATTGAAAATACGACAACGATATTGCCGGTTGAAAGGGTATTTCGCAGTTGTTACATAATACTTGTACGTTCTGGCTGTCGCGTCAAAACGCGCATGTGCATCCGGTCTGACCCGGCAAACGCGAAAAACGGAAATATCCGGAGGGAGCAGACGATTCAACTTATCTGTGACAGAATCCGTATCCAGCAACTCTTCAGATTCAAAATGGGCGACCATCAAAGAAGCATGCACTCCCGCATCTGTCCGCCCTGCCCCTATCACCTCTAT